>JAAUSY010000217.1 GCA_012032475.1 Chloroflexaceae bacterium | reverse complement strand
GCGACGAAGAGCCGATGATGGGCGACGAAGAGCCAATGATGGGCGACGAAGAGCCGATGATGGGCGACGAAGAGCCAATGATGGGCGATCTTTTTGCCAATATGCAGACCTACACGTTCGATACGGGGTTGTTCCAGATTGATATCCCCCAGGGATGGGAGCTTCATGAGCAGGACAACGTATCGGACCGGGTAACGGAGATGTGGGGGACGGAGGCATCTGGCAATCCGGTGATGGTGAGCGTGATTATCGTTGAGCCTCCGGCCGAACTCTCGAACGACGAGGTGACTCAACTGACGGTTGATGGGGTGACCGGGGCCTTTGGAGAAAATCCCGGTTTCGAGACGTATGAGTCCGAAGAACAGACCGATGGGAGTTTCCTGATTCCCTTCGTGTTCGAGCAGGATGGAACGCTGATGCGTGGGAATGCCTATGGCGAGCAGCGAGGGAACAAGTTTTCGATGCTCATGATGGTCGCAGCAGAAGAATCCTTCAGCGACTACTGGGATGCCGGGCTTTCCACCATTGCCAACAGCTATTCGATTGACCCGACGGCCAGTTTGAGTATGGAATAGTTCTAGTGCGGCCCCCGGTGGGCGTGGGCGCTAGCAGGGGTCGGGGGTTGGGGATGCCAGGCCATCCCTTGTCGTCCCGGCCCCCGCTCCCTGACCCTCGGCCCCATCACTCACTCGCTGGCGGGAGGTGAGCGCACCAAGGCGACCACCGTGACAGGCAGCAGGAGATAGACCAGCAGCGGCAACCACACGCCTCCCACCAGGCTCCCAGCGAGCAGCAAGAGGGAACTGGCCGGGAGAAGGAGCGCCGCCACGATGCGCCCGCTTCCTTCCCGCGTAGCTCCCCCCATCACGACCACGAGCAGCGGCAAGAGCAGGAGGCAGAGGTCGTGGTAGTGCAGGTGGGGAGAGGAGAACACCCCCAGCGTGATGGTCAGTCCAAGGAGCCGAGCGGTGATGTGGTTTCGGCGGACCCACCAGAACCAGCACAGCAAGCTGGTCGTCAGCAGGAACACCCCCCACCCGACCCCATGCACCAGCGACCGAGGCAGTCCGGGCATGCTCCGCAGCACCAACCCCGTAACATTGTACATCACCTGCTGGTTCATACCGAATCCCTCCCCCCTGGCCGTGAGCAGCAGCATTTCAAGGAAGTCGCGCCAGCCCTGCCAGCCAATCATCAGCAGGCTGGCGAGCACCATGGCGAAGGAAGTGCCAGCAAACCACCACCCGGCTCGCCGCCGGGTGAGCATGAGCGGGAGCGCCAGAGGCACGGCAATCTGCGGCTTGAGAATGGTCAACGCCAGCCCCACCCCCGCCAGCCACGCCCGGCGCTGGTGCGTGCCCCACAGCCAGAGCAGCACGCCAGCGAGCAAAAATACCGTGATCTGCCCCTTCAGGAGGCAGATGAAGAGGGGGTAGAAACACAGCCCGCTGAGCGCCAGGACCCGCGACTCGGCCCGGCTCCATCCTGCCTGCTCCAGGAGGTGCGCCATCACCAGGCCGCAGAAAGCCAGCACCAGCACCAGTACGACCGTCCAGCGCAGAAACGATGCGTGGTAATCGTCTCCGACGACGAGCGCCATGAGTGGCACCAGGAACGGCGGATGATTGAACGGCAGGACCCCCCCCGGCACAAAGTCGGGGTTGGGGATGATGGTTTGTTGAATGGCCCGCTGCGTCTCCAGGTCATACAGGTGCGCGAGCAACCCGGAGCGGGCGATGCGCCCGGCGGTGTAGAACAGGATGAAGTCCACGCCTTCCAGTGCCGGGTGGCGGTAGACGCTCATCCACAGCCGCTGGTAGACGACCAGGTGGAGGAGCACCGCCCCCAGAACGATAATGATAACGACGGGGAGCGTGAACCTGATGGGAGCACGGGTTTTCATTGCCTTTCCCCAGGGGCAATCTCATATCGGAAAAGTTCAAGATTGCCCAGTTTCCAGTGACCGATCAGGTCGTAGGGCAGGGCGAAGGGTTCTTGTCGAAGCATAAAGGGTTTGAAGAAGACCCAGACGTACTGGTTTTCACGGGTTGCGCGGATGATTTCATCGAGTTCGTTCGGGTTCCAGGAGGTTGTGAAATCATACTCCTGGACATGGTAGAACTCGTCGTAGTGGTGAGCGCCCAGGAGGCGGAGCGCCGGCCCGTGGTAATAATAGGCAAAGGTGCGTTGTTCGAAGGGTGGCTGAAAGACCACCGTATCGTGGTGGGGATTGGCGTGTTGGGCCACCAGGGCCGAGAGTTCGCTCCATACTGGCTCAACTCGCGGGGGGGTCACGATGCCGGGGAGTCGGTAGAGTAGGAGGCATCCGATCACGCCCCCTGCCAGCATGGCCCCGTGCCGGGGGAACCGCTGGCGCAACGCATGCCACCCGATGGCCGTAGCGATGGCGACCCCCGGCACCAGCACCATCAGGTAGCGGACCATGGACGCTTGCAGCACAATCACCAACCCCCCGGTCATCAGCAGCGGGACCCAGAAGGCCCGCAGCTTCAGTCCCTCATCTCCCCGGCCCTCATCTCCCCTGGCCTGGAGCGAACAACGAAGCAGCCCGTAGATCATGATACTCCAGAAGAGCGCAAAGAGCCATATCGCAAACAGGGTCACGGAAGAGGTGGGATAGGTAATCAATCCCAGCGCCAGGGCGAAAAGCTGCCAGGCGTTCACCTCCTGGGCAAAGGTCGTGGCCGGGGCAACCTCCAACTGGTAGAGCAGGCCAGGGAACCAGGGGAGCACCAGCACCCCGATACCCACCTGGACGATGACCCAGGGGAGGAGGTCTTGCCGCCAGTGGGCGCGGTGGCGGAGCACCCGCACGAACCAGATGAGATTGTGCGCCGCAAGGATGGCAATACCGAAATAGAAGGTGAGGAAGAGTGCTCCGGCCACCAGCGCGTAGCCGGCCAGCGCCAGGCGGTTTCGCGGGTGGCGATAGACATACTCGAAGGCAGCGATGCACGCGACCGTCATGAGCATGAGCAGGCTATAGGCCCGCGCCTCGACGGCGTAACGGGCCACCGTTGGCAACAAGGCGACGACCGCCCCGGCCACCAGTGCCTCAGCGTCGGAGCGCCACCGCTGCATCAGAGCAACCAGGATCGCCACCGCCAGCCATGGCCCGAGCAGCGAGGCAGGCGGAGCGCCACTTCGCTTGCCCCGGCCACCCGCGACCACAG
Organism: Chloroflexaceae bacterium; assembly: GCA_012032475.1. Classification (GTDB taxonomy): domain Bacteria; phylum Chloroflexota; class Chloroflexia; order Chloroflexales; family Chloroflexaceae; genus JAAUSY01. Next base: position 3,152 of record JAAUSY010000217.1, on the reverse strand, counting down.
CCAGATGAGCAGAAAGTAGAGCGGCGGGGTTTCTTCGTTCTTGCGCACGTCTTCCAGCACCAGACCCACCGTCGAGTGAGTCGTGTAGCTTGCGGTAAACGCCTCGTCCGTCCAGAGGTCTCGCGGCAACTGGGAGAAGGGGGTGGTTGCCAGGAGCAGCAGCATGCCCCAGAGCGGCAGCCACCGCCGCCAGCGCGGGCGCGGTAGGGTAGGTTCAGCCGGGTTCATCGCTCACCATTTATTTCACCAGGGGCAATCTCATAGCGAAAAAGCTCAAGCTCACCGGCCGACTTCCAGTGACCGGTCAGGCGGTAGGGAAGTCTGAAGGGTTCTGGTTGAAAGATGAAAGGCTTGAAAAACACCCAGACCCGCCGGGTCTCACGATTCGCCCCGATGATGGCTTCTAGCTCGTTCGGGTTCCAGGTGGTCCTGAAATCGTGTCCCTGGACATCATAAAACTCGTCGTAATTCTGAGCGCCCAGAAGACGGAGCGACGGTCCATGGTAGTAGTAGGTGAAAGAACGCAGTTCACCGGGTGGCTGAAAGATCACTGTGTCGTGGAGGGGGTTGGCCTGTTGCGCCACCCGCGCCGAAAGTTTGCCCCATGCCTGCTCAATCGGCGGGGGGGCCACGATGCCGGGGAGGCGGTAGAGCAGGAGGACCCCGATAAGCCCTCCCGCCAGCATCGCCCCGGTGTGGGGGAACCGCTGGCGTAACGCATTCCACCCGGCGGCGGTGGCGATAGCAATGCCCGGCGTCAGCACCATCAGATAGCGCACCGAGGACGCTTGCAGCAAGAGCACTACCCCTCCCATCATCAGCAGCGGGACCCCAAAGGCCCGCAGCACCAGTCCCTCGTCTCCCCGGCGGTCGAGCGAACGAAGCAGCCCATAGATCATGATACTCCAGAAGAACGCAAAGAGCCATATCGAGAACATCGTCACGGACGATTCGGTGTAGGCCGCCAGGCTCAGCGCCAGCATGAAAAACCACCCGGCGCTCACATCGCGGGCAAAGGTGGTGGCCGACGCGACCTCCACCTGGTAGAGCAGGGCGGGAAGCCAGGGGAGCACTAGCACCCCGATACCCACCTGGACGATGACCCAGGGGAGGAGGTCTTGCCGCCAGTGAGCGCGGTGGCGAAGCACCCGCACGATCCAGATGAGGTTGTGCGCCGCAAGGATGGCAATACCGAAATAGGAGGTGAGAAAGAGTATTGCGGCCATCAGTGTGTAGCCAGCCAGTGCCAGGCGGTTGTGGGGGTGGCGGTAGACGTACTCAAAGGCGGCAATGCCCCCGACCGTCATGAGCATGAGCAGGCTATAGACTCGCGCCTCGACCGTGAAGTGAGCCACCAGCGGCGACAATGCCATGGCCGCCCCGGCCACCAGTGCCTCAGCGTCGGAGCGCCACCGCTGCATCAGAGCAACCAGGATCGCCACCGCCAGCATGGCCCCGATCAGCGAGGGCAGGCGGAGCGCCACTTCGCCCGACCCGGCCACCCGCGACCACAGCCAGATGAGCAGAAAGTAGAGCGGCGGGGTTTCTTCGTTCTTGCGCACGTCTTCCAGCACCAGACCCACCGTCGAGTAAGTCGTATAGCTTGCGGTAAACGCCTCGTCCGTCCAGAGGTCTCGCGGCAACTGGGAGAAAGGGGTGGTTGCCAGGAGCAGCAGCACGCCCCAGAGCGGCAGCAACCGCCACCAGAGTGGGCGCGGTGGGGTAGGTTCAGCCGGGTTCAACAACGAAATCCTTTCTGCTCTGCGCATTGCTCCACGGCGATGGCATAGGCTCGTTCCGCCTGGTGGACCAGGTGGTCCCAGCAGAAATCCCGTTTTGCTCGCTCCTGGGCGGCCTTTCCCAGGCGTTCCCGCAGCGAGGCATCGTCCAGGAGCCGCAGGGTGGCCCGGGCTAGAGCCGCAGGGTGGCCGGGCGAGACCAGCAACCCGCTGCGCTCGTCATCAAGGTATTCGGTGGCCTGCCCGACCCGCCCGGCCACAATGGGCAACCCGGCGGCCATCAACTCCAGGAGCTTGACGGAGCAGCGGGCGCGGTTGATGAGCGTGTCATCCACGGGCACGAGGGCGACATCGGCAGCGGCAAGCAGCGGTGGGATGTGCGCTGGTTCAACCCACCCGCGGTAGTCAAGCGCGGCTGCCACCCCAGCCCGCCGCGCCAGGCGCAGGAGATCCTGTTCCTCGCCCCGTTCGCCCCTGCCAACAACCAGCAACCGCACCTCCGGGTGCGCTTGCCGGATGGTGACCAGAGCGGTCACAATGTCCCGCACCTCGAACTCCCAGAAGCGGGTGTAGAGCAGGAGCGTTGGAGCAGGTGGGGAAGAGCGCGGGGGCGAGATGGGAGAGAAACCGCTTGCTGTCTCTCTGCTCACCCCGTTGGGCAGGTAGATGACGCGCTCCGGGCGCACCCCGAACCCCCAGACCTGCGTCTCCAGGGTGCGGCTGGCAACGGTCACGCTGGCGGCCCGGCGCGGCAAATCGCGCTCCTGCCAGGCGAACACCATTCTGGCGGGGTAGGGGTAGGGTAGCAGGTCATTCCACCCGCCCCATCCCTCCCAGTCGTCGGTGTCTACCACCAGCGGAAGCCCCGGACGGACGGCCCGTGCCGCCAGCGCCGCCAGACCGCTGTACCCTCTGGGCTTGAACAGGTGCAGGATATCGGGCGCACTGTCCAGGGCGTGGTGCAGCAGCAGCCCGACCTGTTCGATAACCCCCACCGGCCCTGGCAGGCGGGGCAGCCGGGTATGGAGCACCGTCACCCCCCCAGAGACGATGCGCTGCCCGGCATCCTGGGGATTGTGGACCGGCGGAGCGGTGATACGCACCCGGTGGCCGCGCTGCACCAGTGCCTGTGCCAGCGGCAGCATCCGTACCGCCAGGGTTCCCTTGGGGCGGATGCCAAAGGGAGCCAGCATACTGATGTGGAGGGGATGGGTGGGATAGGTCTTCACGGTTTCACTACCTGGTCTTCGCCCTCTTCCCTGCTGATGTGCTATACTACCTGCTGATGTGTTAAAAACCATTCCCCCACTCCATAGCGAACCATTGACAAACATCGGTTTTTCTGGTACCCTTGTGCCAATCACCCAGACCAGCAAACGTTTTGCGATGCTGGGTGCCATGATCTGGCTCACC
>JAAUSY010000052.1 GCA_012032475.1 Chloroflexaceae bacterium | reverse complement strand
CCGCTGCTGATAGCCAGACGGCGGTAGACATCCATGTGCTCCAGGCGAGCGCAAGATGGCCGGTGACAACATGACCCTGGGCGCTTCCGCCTGGAAGGTATTCCGCCGGCACCGCGGGGAATACCGCAGATTGAAGTGACCTTCGACATTGATGCCAACGGTATTCTGAACGTCCATGCGAAGGACAAAGCCACGGGCAAAGAGCAGCGCATTACCATCACGGCGAGCACCAACCTCGACCAGGGTGAGATTGACCAGATGGTGAAGGATGCCCAGTCCCATGCCGAAGAGGATGAGCGCCGCCGCCAGATGGTCGAAATCAAGAACCAGAGCGACGGGCTGGCCTACCAGGTGGAGCGCACGATGAACGAACTGGGCGAGCGGGTTGACCCGGCGGACCGCGGGCGGCTCGAAAACCTGGTGAATGACCTGCGCAATGCCATCGCTCAGGAAGATGAAGAACAGATGCAACGCCTCTCGGCAGAGTTGCAGCAAGAGATCCACCGCATTTCGCAGCAGGCCTACCGCGAAGGCCAGCCAGATGGAGACGGTGCGCCCGGCGCCGGCGGTGATGGCCCCACCGGACGGAAAGATGCCGGGGTCGTTGAAGGAGAATATACGGTTGACTAACTCATTATCAGCGACGAGTGATAAGCGATATTCACCGCTCATCACTCGTCGCTGGTTGCTCGTTGCTCGTCACCGGTCAGGTGTCACTCGTCACTGCCACCGGAGGGGTCGGCCTCTTTGCTGCGGGACTTCCTGCGCTTCGGGGGAAAGAGAATCCACGCCAGCATTATTGCCAGCGTCCTGGTGCTGTGGCGAGGCTTGATGTCGGTCTCCGGGTCAAGCCGCCTGATCTTGGCGATAATCTCCTCTCGCGTGTAAACTGCGGGGGCCGCTGCTGCATACCGTTCGCGCAGTTCGCGTTCGGTCGCCCCGTAGGTCATGAGTTTCCGCTGCCGCTCCGGATTCCATCCTCGATGGCTCATGGTCCTGTCCTTTCCTGCTCTTGCCTCTTCCACGCTCCATCCGGCTCCCACCCCTGCAACGTGAAAGGTCCGGCGTTCATCAAATAGAAGACATAAGTAAGGCCCCGGTCTTTATCTTTCCAAACGAACCGCCCTCCCGAAACATCCCCCTCGGACATGAACAGACGGTGACAAACCCTCCCGCACCTGACATAAATAAATGGACATGGACAACCCGGCCCCCATGCGATACAATACCATAGCTCTCGTATGAACCACAGGCAGATGAAACCGGAGGACCTGGAGACCCTTTTCCATACGCTGGCATCGTTTTGCGCGACCCGCGGGGTTTCGGCCTGGCTGGTTGGCGGAACTGTCCGCGACCTGGTGATGGGCGCAGTGCCCCATGATCTCGACATAGCCGTTGATGCAGACGGGGTTGTCCTGGCTCGCCGTTTTGCTGATAGGGTGGGAGGAGCTTTTGTGGTGCTCGACCACGAACGGAGAGCCGGGCGAGTGGTGTGGGGGGGAGGGGCGGTCCCCGATAAAACTGGGGAAGGGGAACCTCCACATCACCGGGACCACCGCCCCCTGCCGGGCCAGCGCGTGGTGATAGACCTGGTGCAGTTGCGCGGCACCACCATCCACGAAGACCTGGTGCGGCGAGACTTCACCATCAATGCCATGGCGCTGCCCCTGGCTCTGGATGCCCACTGGCTCACAACGGGCCGTTCTGGCGTTGCGCCGGTCCCTGCTGCCCGCCTGATTGACCCCTGTGGCGGCCTGCCAGACAGCGCGGCCCGTGTTTTGCGCCCCTGCCGCCCCACCAGTTTGCACGATGACCCCCTCCGTATCTTGCGAGCGGTGCGCCTTGCGGCCGCGTTGGACCTGCGCATCTCCCCGGAACTCAGTGCGGCCCTGCACGAGGCGGCCAGATTGGTGGGACAGGTGGCCGCCGAACGGGTGCGCGAAGAGCTGTGTCGGCTCCTGGCGCAGCCATCCGCTGCCCCCTGGCTGCGCTACCTCGATGATATCGGGGTTCTGACGCGTCTGTTCCCCGAACTGGAAGCGGCCCGAACCTGTGACCAACCGATGGTGCATTTCCTGCCGGTGCTTCCGCACCTCCTCGAAACGGTGGCCTGCCTGGAATGGCTGATGGGAGGAATTCACACGGCAGCCGCGGGGGCTGAATCCCCGGCCTGCCCGGCCCGGCCCCCCACCACCGCGCTTCCGGTGGCGGTGCAGGTCCATCCGGGGCTGCCGTGTCCCTTCACCCCGCTCCAGGCTGCGCGGTTGCAGGCCCGGTTCACCGAGGTGGTGCGCTCCGAACACCCGCGTGCGGCTCTGCTCAAGCTGGCTGCCCTGCTCCACGACAACGCCAAACCCCAGACGAAACAACCCCGACCCGAAGGGGGCGTGTCGTTCCATGGTCACCAGGAGATTGGAGCCGACATTGCCTACGCGATAGCTCAACGGCTGCGGCTGAGCCGCGAAGAAGCCCGCTATGTATCGCTGGTGGTTCGCCACCACATGCGCCCCTACCAACTGCGTTCTGCTGAGCAGGTGACCCCACGGGCCATCGTGCGCTTCTTCCGCGACACCGAAGGGCCGGCCCCGATGTACTCATCCACGAACTGGCCGACCACCTGGCCTCGCGCGGGCCGAACCTCGACCTTGCGGTCTGGTCTGCCCACCACCAGTGGGTCCGGGGGATGCTGGACACCTGCTGGAGTACGCCAGAGCCACCATCTCCTCCCCTGATCACCGGGCACGAACTGATGGCAACCCTGGGCATCGGGCCGGGCAAACTGGTGGGTCAAATCCTGCGAGAGATACGTGATGCCCAGGCCGTGGGCGAACTCCACACCCGCGAGGAAGCCATAGCCCTCGCCCGGAGGATGCTGGTTTCGGATGCGTGAAGCCTCGAACCGGCGGGGCGCTTCACTTTCACCCAGAACGTGCTACCACCCGCTGCTCCTGTCCGTGGTACAATGGGCTGTTTACATGAGAGCGCGGATTTTGTAATATACGGAAAGGTTGGATCACAAGACTCATGTTGCGAAAAAAAACGCACATCGGTACATCAGGGACATTTCGATGGGCCTATCACGATACGAAAGACCTTCTCTTTTTCCTCTTCCTCCGCCTGGGAACCTTCCTGTTCCTGCTCACGCTTCTGTCCCTTGCCCTGGGAGGCTGCGGCGCATCACCCGTCGGCATGGCGCGGAAGGTGCGGCCGGTGGCAATGCTCGGACACGGCAGGCTCGAAGACACGGCGTGGTCGGACCATGGGCAAGCGCTGGCAGTAGCCGGGTCTATCGGGGTCCAGATCTACGACCCCGATGACCTGAGCAAAGAACCGCGGACCCTGCTGCAAGGAATGAACGTCGGGGGGTGGGTCCAGAGCGTAGCCCTCAGCCCGGATGGTCGTCTGATTGCTATTGGCAACAACGCGGGGGTTATCCGGCTGCGCGATATCGAGACTGGCGAAGAACGGGCTGTGCTGGAAGGGCATACGGGGTGGGTGAACCACCTGGTCTTCAGCCCGGATGGGGCGCATCTGGCCTCGGTCTCTGGCTTCATCAATGACCGCACTGTGCGGTTGTGGGATGTCGCCACGGGCACGCAGCAAACGATGATCGAAAGCGAAACCTGGCCGGTCCAGAGCGTGGCGTTCCGGTCGGATGGGGAGGTTATCGCCTTTGGGACCGCCGATGGCAGCATCCACATGTGGCACATTGCCAGTGGAGAAGAAGTCACCCTGCTCAAGAGCGAGGGGGGGGGAATCTACAGCCTGGCTTTCAGCCCCGATGGGCGCACCATCGCAACAGGAGCCAACGATGGCACCGTGCGGCTGTGGCAGATTGCCACGCGCTCGCTGAGCCAGGAATACCAGGGACACCACAAGATTGTGACCGGCCTGGCCTTCAACTCGGATGGGACCATGCTGGCGTCGTCCAGCCACGATGGGAGCGTGCGTATCTGGACCGTTGGGGCCGACGCCGAACCACTGGTGCTCAGCGGCGATGACCGCGAAAACGAGGAGCAGTTGATGCAGGGGGTTGCCTGGTCGCCAGACGGAACGCAGGTTGCCACCGTGTGCGAAGATGGCAGCATGTATGTGTGGCAGGTGCAGAACGGTGAGGAGCACACGTCGTTGCCCAGTGACCTGGCCTACGGGGTTACCGTCAGCCCGGACGGGAAGACCCTGGCCGTTGGCAGCAAAAACGCCATCTATCTGTGGGATATCGCAACCCGCACCAGGCTGACTTCCCTCCCGGCCCCTGGTCCCATCTACCGGGTCGCCTTCAGCCCGGATGGAACCATGCTCGCGTCGGGCGGAGCCGATGCCACCGTGCGGCTGTGGAATGTCGCGGACGGCACTGAGGCAGCCATGCTGGAAGGGCACACCGAGCCGGTCCGGGCCGTCGCCTTCAGCCCGGATGGAACGGTGCTGGCCTCCGGAGGAACGGACATGACGGTGCGGCTGTGGAATGTTCCATCGGGGGAGGAACGGGCCGTGCTGGAAGGGCACACCGAGCCGGTGCGCAACCTGGCCTTCAACGGTGACGGAACCTTGCTGGCATCGGCCAGCAGCGACAACCAGAATGGAGCCGTATGGGTCTGGGAGGTAGAAAGCGGCAACGTACAACACGTTCTGCCCGGCCATAATGTCGTGGCTTTCCACCCGAACCAGAGCCTGGTTGCCAGCGCGGGAATGGACGGAACCCTGTATATCTGGGACCTCGCAAAGCGCGAAGTGTGGCTGGAACTGCAAGGCCACCGCGGTCTGGTCACGAGCCTGGCCTTCAACCCCGATGGAACGGTGCTGGCGTCCGGAAGCAGTGCGAATTTCGGCATTTTCCTGTGGAATACCGGGTCGCAGGCCGAAGCCGGGCAGATTGCCACGCTCTATGCCCACACCAGTTCGGTGTGGGACCTAGCCTTCATCCCCGGCGAGATGAGCGACGTCATGCTAGCCTCAGCGAGCTTCGATGGCAGTGTGCGCTTGTGGGGAGTGCCGCAGGAGTGACGTGACCTCTGGGACATCGCTTGTTTTGTTTGAACGCCTCCGTCCCCTTGCCGCTTCTCCAGGGTGAGGGGACGGGACAGGCCGGTGGCAGCCCTCTACCAGAACGCCGGTCTTCCACCCGTGATGTGATTGATTTTCCCCCACACGACACGAAAAAGCCCCGCCCCCGCTAGGGGGACGGAGCCACTCACTTCTCCCATCGTTTGGTAGCGGCGAGAGGATTCGAACCTCTGACCTTCGGGTTATGAGCCCGACGAGCTACCACTGCTCCACGCCGCGCCGGAGGTTGTCTTCGTCCTCTGCGACGACCGTTCGGGCGTGCGGGTGCATGGACCTACCCTCCCAGTGAGGCTTCACCAGTACTATCGGCGCTGCGGCGTTTCACCTCCTGGTTCGAGATGGATCAGGGTGGTTCCACCGCGCTCAACACACACCCACACGCCTCGTTTCGGTCAATGCGCTGCTTGCCGATGACCCCCGTCAGAGGGCGGCGAGATAGCTCCCACCGCACCCCCCACCGGGTCACCCCTCGCACCTGACCTGCTGCGTGCGTTGCTCATCGTTTCCCATGCGTCGGTCCTTCGAATGGTTTCGTTGCTGCCTTCACTCACGCCCGTCTACCTCGTACGTGCGTGCAAAGAAGCCCTCGACTCTGCGCCATCGTCGCCTCTACGCCTCGCGGCGCCTCCAGCGCGATTCGCCTACCCCAGTCTTCTCCTGGGAGTCTTACCTGCCTGTAGCAGTGAGAGCACTTATCTTGAGGCACACTTCCCACTTAGATGCTTTCAGCGGTTCGTGCTTCCGAACATAGCTACGGAGCCTGCGGGTCGTCCCACAACTCCTCCACCAGCGGTTCGTCCAACCCGGTCCTCTCGTACTAGGGTCAGCCCCTCGCAATGCTCTAAGCGCCCATAGCGGATAGAGACCGAACTGTCTCACGACGTTCTGAACCCAGCTCGCGTGCCGTTTTAATGGGCGAACAGCCCAACCCTTGGGACCTACTCCAGCCCCAGGATACGACGAGCCGACATCGAGGTGCCACGCTCCCCCGTCGATGTGAACTCTTGGGGGGTCTGAGCCTGTTATCCCCGGGGTAGCTTTTGTCCGTTAAGCCACGGCCCTTCCACTCGGTACCGTGGGATCACTACGGCCCACTTTCGTGCCTGCGCGACGTGTACGTCTTGCAGTCAAGCTCCCTGTTGCCGTTACACTCACGGGTGGGTTGCCATCCCACCTGAGGGAACCTTTGCGCGCCTCCGTTACCTTTTGGGAGGCGACCGCCCCAGTCAAACTACCCACCAGCCACCGTCCCCGCTCACGCGGGTGAGGATCAAAGCGCACGAAGAGTGGTATTTCACCAGCGGCTCCAGCCAGCCCGCAAGCCAGCCTTCTCCGCCTCCCACCTATCCTACGCATCCTACGCCCTGACCCGATGGCAAGTTGTAGTAAAGCTCCACGGGGTCTTTTTGTCCTGCTATGGGTTGACGGCATCTTCACCGTCACTGCAATTTCACCGAGCCCCTGGTCGAGACAGTGCCCAGATCGTGATGCCTTTCGTGCGGGTCGGAACTTACCCGACAAGGAATTTCGCTACCTTAGGACTGTTATAGTTACAGCCGCCGTTCACTGGGGCTTCGGTTCGGAGCGTGAACTCCTCCCCTTAACCTTCCAGCACTGGGCAGGCATCACCCGCTATACGTCGCCTTGCGGCTTCAGCAGCGAGCTGTGGTTCTGGTATCCAGTCGCCTGGGCCTTCCCCTGCGGCTGCCCCGAGCTCCACCGGCGTGCGGCTTCACCCGTTCGCAGCACCCCTTCTTCCGAAGGTACGGGGGCAATTTGCCGAGTTCCTTAACCAGGGATCACTCGTCCACCTTGGTTTCCTCAACCAGTCTACCTGTGTCGGTTTGCGGTACGGGCACCACGTTCCCTCCCTAGCAGGCCTTTCTCGACTGCTCAGGCGCAATCCCGTCGGACGACCCCTCGCGGGGTCTCCTCCCCATCGCCTCTCGGTCATCGCCGGAGGGGATTTGCCTCCCCCGGCTCCCTACCAGCTTGGACGGCGCACGTCTCGCCGCGGAACCTGCCCCTCAGTATCCTGCGTCAGTCAAACGGTAACGGGTGGTACAGGAATGTATGACCTGTTGTCCATCGGCTGCGGCTCTCGCCTGTGCCTTAGGCCCGACTAACCCGCCGCGGATCACCCTTGCGGCGGAACCCTCAGACTTTCGGTGGGGGGGGTTCTCACCCCCCTTCTCTGTTACTCATTCCGTCATTCGCACTCGTCCCCGCTCCACCACGGCTTCCGCTGTGGCTTCGTCGCCGGGACGACGCTCCCCTACCACGGTCTTCCGACCGTCCTGTGCTTCGGTGCGATGCTTTGCCCCGTTCCAGCATCGGCGCATGGCTACTCGACCAGTGAGCTGTTACGCACTCTTTCAAGGATGGCTGCTTCTAAGCCAACCTCCTGGCTGTCTGGGCGGCCACACAACCTTTCCCACTCAGCATCAACTTGGGGACCTTAGCAGCAGGTCTGGGTTGTTTCCCTCTTGACAACGGATGTTCGCACTCGCCGTCTCACTCGCGGTCACAGCTTCGGGCATTCGCAGTTTGCCGCCATTTGGTAAGCGGTGAAGCCCCCGCACAGCAACAGTGCTCTACCTCCCGAAGCCCTTCCCCGCGGCTGCACCTCAATGCATTTCGGGGAGAACCAGCTATCTCCGTGTTCGATTGGCATTTCACCCCTACCCACAGTTCATCCGAGCCTTTTGCAACAGACACCGGTGCGGCCCTCCACGTCCTGTTAGGGACGCTTCAGCCTGACCATGGGTAGCTCACACGGTTTCGGGTCTACCCTCCACGACCAAACGCGCCTTGCACGCTCGCTTTCACTTCGGCTCCGGCTGTCACTGCCTTAACCAGCCATGGGGGGTAACTCGACGGATCATACTCCAAAAGGAACGCCGTCAGGCCACCATCGTACGATGGTCTAACCCTCCGACGGCATGTCAGCACACGGTTTCAGGTTCTCTTTCACTCCCCTCGCCGGGGTTCTTTTCACCGTTCCCTCACGGTACTCTGCGCTATCGGTCGCTTCGTGTAAGTTGCCTTGGAAGGTGGTCCTCCCAGCTTCAGGCCAGATTTCCCGTGTCCGGCCCTACTCAGGAACCCAACGCGGTCAGCTCAGGGTGGTGCGACGCGGCTGTCACGCTCTCTGGCGGCGTTTTCCAAACGCCTTGACAGCACCCTGAGATGCGCCGTGGGAGCAAGCCAGTACTCCCAAATTGGGTCCTCCAACCCCGTGACCGCAAGGCCTGGCTGCTTGGCACGGTCACGGTTTGGGCGTGACCCCGGTTCGTTCGCCACTACTACGGGGGTCGTTCGCTCTTCCTCAGGCTACTGAGATGTTTCAGTTCGCCTGGTTCCCTCCAACCGGTGGTGGTGTCAGGCTTTGGCCTGACGGGTTGCCCCATTCGGACATCGCGGGATCACCGTGCGCTCGCCACTCCCCCGCGCATTTCGCTGCGATGCCACGTCCTTCATCGGCACGAAGCGCCTGGGCATCCACCGTGTGCTGGTTCTGTCTTCTTTGCACTCACGTTCAAGGTAGACATCTTCCCTCCGCCAGTTGCCTGGCGAGGTTCTGACAGAAACCATTCATTCTTCGTTCGTTTTGGTTCTCGATGAGCTATGCACTTGGTAAGGTACAAGACCACAACTACCACGAAAGAAACCAGGCATAGAGCCAAACCCTACACCTGTATCTTATCTTACGGTGCCTGTTCCTTTCCCTTAATCTGAAAAGGCAACCAGCACCAGGGTGGCTTATTGTGTTCTTTCTGGCTCCCAATTTTCTGGGTCATTCCAGACTGGTCATAGTATATCACTGCTCCCCGACCTTGTCAAGGGGGGGCAAATAATCTCGCATCCCCGCCACCGGACGGAAAGACATGCGGTGGGACCCGCACGGCCCAAGCCTCTGGAGCGCCTTCCAGTGGGCATCCGTTCCATACCCCTTGTGCCGGGCAAACCCATATCCCGGAAAAGCCCGGTCCGCTGTCTGCATCAGCCGGTCGCGGGTCACCTTGGCAACAATAGAAGCAGCCGCAATCGAAAGACAACGTGCATCACCCTTGATCAGCGAATACTGTGGGACAGAAACCACCTCAAGCGACAGGGCATCAATCAGGAGGGCAGAGAAAGGACAGGGCAGAGAAAGGAGGGCGACCGTCATTGCCAGGCGAGTGGACGGCACAATACCAGAGGCATCAATCACCGAGGGAGGAACTACCCCGACCCCCACCCCCTCAGCCAGACGATAGACCTGCGCATACGCCCGTTCGCGCTGCCTCCGCGTGAGTGCCTTGGAGTCATCAATCCCGGCCAGGGCTTCCGGTCGGGCGAGTATCGTGGGGGAGAACACGACCGCGGCCGCAACCACCGGACCAGCCCAGCACCCCCGCCCGGCTTCATCAATCCCCGCAACCAACCGCCACCCCGAATTGTGGAACTTTCGCTCGCAGGCAGCATCAGGAGGCATAACCCACCAGCACCATCACCGAACTGGACCCCACCGGCTCCAGGTGCTCATCAAACTGGAACCCGTGCGGCTCGAAGACCCGCCGGTATGGAACGGGAGCTACCAGCGCCGTTTCCTGTTCCGGTCTGACCGAACGATGAAGCGTGAGCCAGAAAGCCCCATCCAATATCCGCTCATACAGTCCGCTGGCAGCCAACCGGCCAGCGTCAACAATCACCAGGCGACCTCCCGGTGCCAGCACGCGCCGAATCTCACGGATAGTCGCGGGATGAACGAGGTATTCCGTAGGAAAGGTCGCCAGAACCGTGTCAAAACTGGCAGCCCCCAGGGGGAGCGCCTGGGCTACCGCCCGCAGGAGAATGGGTTGCCGCGGTGCTCCTCGGAGCCGCCTCCGTGTGAGCGCGAGCATCTGTGGCGACGCATCTACGCCAACCACCCGGTCAGGCCACTGCGCCGCAAGCACCTGCTGGACATAGCCAGTCCCGCAACCAGTCTCCAGCACCCGTCCCCTGAGATAGGGCAAGGCCGCCAGCGTCCACTGCCGCCACAGCCCGCGGGAAACCAGCCACGCAACCGTATCATAGGTCCAGGCAAATTCGCGGTAGAATCGGGCAAATGCCCAGCGGACCAGCGATAGATAGAACCTCATGGCAAACCAGGCAAATACGTCCCCCTCGCCAACGTGCTGCCTACCTCGTCCGCCGCTCTTTGATACGGGCCGCCTTGCCAGTCAACCCGCGCAGGTAATAGAGCTTGGCCCGGCGCACCTGCCCCTGGCGTTTCACCTTGATAGAACTCACCCGTGGCGCATGCACCAGAAAGGTTCGCTCAACCCCGATACCGTGCGATGCTATGCGGCGCACGGTAAAATTCTCATTGATTCCGCTCCCCCGGCGGCTGATAACCACACCCTCGAACTCCTGCACACGTTCGCGGCTTCCCTCAACAACCTTCACCCCGACGCGCACCGTGTCGCCCACCCGGAATTCAGGAATCTCTTCTTTGAACTGGCGCTGCTCCAACCCGATGATAATCTGCTGAGACATTTCCAGACTCCTCAATCCATAATCTAACACTATCATAAAAAAGACAAAAACCCTGCAACGGTCAGAAACCGCCAGGATAACCCCACACCAGGACCCGACCATTATAGCATATGTGAGAGCCGCAGAGCGCAATGAACATCGCCAGCGCTACGCCATCGGCCACGCCCCGACCAGCGCCTCAATCTCGCCCACCAGTCGCCGCGTCTCACGCAGGGCAACCACCATCCGCAGATAGTGCGCCACCTCCGAGGATCCCAGCGTTTGCCCTCGGCGGTCCTTGAGCCACTTTGCCAGCGGTTGATAACCACCAACCTGCATGGCCCACGTCTCTGGCTCAACCCCTGCAACATAGCGCTCTCTCCCGACCAGCACCCGCCCCTGCCGCTCATCGTAGCGCACCATCTCGATAGGACCATCGCCGACCCGATAGGCTTCCCCCTCCGGACCGACCGGGCCGGGCCAGAGCGCAGCCCCGCTGCCTCCCCCCACCCGCAGCAGATGCAGGTCCACCAGCGCGGCCCCCACCTCTGCCAGCGAAGCAAACAACGCCCGGTTGCTGGTTAACGGCACCCGCGGGAAATCAATCGCCAGAAACGCCGCATAACGCTCGCGGTAGGCAGCACGGTGGAGAACCGCATAGAGAAAGTGGAAGATATCCTCAGGACCAACCGTCGTACGCAGGTCCCCTTTGCCATCGGGAACAAACCCAAGCCCCAGGCGCTCTTCCAGGTCGCGAACGAAGGCAGGGGACAGGTTAGGTCGGCGCTCCGGCCCCGGAGGGGAGGGATAGAGATAGAGCGGGAACAGATAGCCATATCCTTTGTTGCTCAACATCACGCGGCACTCAACGAGCGTATCCGTCACGAACACGTGGCTAAAGCTCCCCTCCGCAACCTGCCGCACTGTGACCAGTCCCAGATTCGCCCGGTGGCGCATGTGCCGCATCACCCTCGTGCGGGGCCGGCTGTGAAACCCTCCGGGGCGACCAGTATAATAGGTGTAGCGAACATCGAAAGGGCGATAGAGCAACCTCGTCAGCCCTGACGGATGGGGGCCAGATGCAAGCACATCCCGCTGCGCCCTGGCGACCTGCCATTCCTGAGTATCCTTGCCAAGGGCATAGGCAGCTCTGGCCTCTTCGACCGACGCCGCCGCAAACGCCCCGACCATGCGCCAGACCTCTTCGTCGCTTCCCCACACTGTCAGCGCATCACGTCCGGTCATCAGTCCAACCCCATGGACCGGGAACACCTCCGTCACCTTCCAACCCTGCTCATACTCTGCCCGCCGGCTCGTATCGTGCGGAACCAGCAGATACCAGGGAGCAGACGGAGTCAGAGTCTGCCACGCCGTAGTCCGAACATCCTGCTCCCGAAGAGCCGCAAACTTCGCATCGCGGCTCCCCCACAGGTCAGCATACCGCACCACCGCCTGCGACGCCTCGGAGTGACCCGACGGTTCCGACCGTTCCGACCGTTCTGGCCGTTTGACAAAAAGCCCGATAGCCACCCCCTGCTGAATATCAAAAACATTCTCATCCGGCAACCCACCGGGCGCGTGCTCCTTCTTCATACAATGCCCATGCAGGTTCAGAATAAAAATCAGGTCGAATGTTTGCAGCAAGCTCCAGCGCATCCCCCGAAACGTCGGATTATCCAGGTAGCTATGATTACACACATAGGCCAGGATACCCGCGCCAACCTGGTGGATGAGCCACTGGGCTAGCCGAAAAAATTTCACATAATCATCCTGCAACCCCTTCGGATTACGTTCTCCCAATGGCCTGCCATCAACCGCATAGTAATCCCGAACCAACCGACCTATCCAGCTCCCCTGACACCCATTGGCCGACTGATAGGAATAGGGAGGATTTCCCATCACCACCAGCACCGGACCTCCCCCTGCTCCCCCCGCTTCCGTCCCCGCTCCTGCGAACGCACCGGCTGCCGATAGCACCTGTCGCACCGCTGCCTCATCAGCCAGGGCATTCACCAGAAAAAGGTTCCACGGCGCATGGCTTCCGAGCGTCACCCCGCACTGGTGACGGAGCAACCCCAGGTTCAGGTGGGCCGCAACGTAGGGAGTTGGCAGCACCTCAAAGCCAGAGAGCTGCGGAAGCAGACGGTCTGCTCCATCGCGTTGCCCCAGCCGGTCACCGCCCATACCCATAGCCATTAGCGTCTCACAGACATGTCGCACCACCGCACACAAAAAGGGAGCCGTGCCGGTGGCCGGGTCAAGCACCATGACCCCTTCACTTGCCAGCCCGGCCCGACCATCAAACTGCGTTCGCAGCACCCAGTCAACCGACCGCACGAGATAGGAAACTACCGGGGCCGGCGTAGAATAAACGCCGCGCCGTCCGCGCAGGCCCGGACAATAGGCCGCCAGGAACCAGTCATAGAAAGTAAAGTGGAGCGTAGTGACAGCCGGCGGTTCTGCCCAGTCAGCATCGGGAATGACCGCCGCCAGGTCCGCGTGCTCCAGCACCAGAGCGCAGGCATCGAGCAGCCGCGCCAGACGAACATCAAGGTGGGGACTGATAAGCCCATCGAACAGGCCCCGCAGGAAAGGGGGAAGGCCAGAAACCAGACCCGCAGCATCAAAGCGGGTGAACCGGGCAGCGTTGGGATTGGCGGCTCGTGCGGCAAACAGGCTATACACCACCGTCTGCGCATACCCATCGGCAAAGTCTGCACCATCCTCGTCTGCCCTGCCCGCGCTCCCCATGGCTCCGCTGGCCCCCTCAGCACCTTCCCCCCCCCTCAGAGTTCCCCGCCACCGCTCAAACGGCTCCCGCAGTGTGCCACCAGCACCGTCATCACGCAATATCTCCAGGACCACCCCTCGGACCTCGTGCGCCATCCGGGCCAGGTCATCGGCCAGGGCCGCCAGGGTGCTGGTGGGGCCAGGATGAGTATGTTTCCTACCGGCGACCATACTTCTCCAACCAGAACACCACCGCCGTCTCACCTTCCAGGCGCTGGTGGGCTATCATTCTGCTCCACTGGGCATCATTCAACTGCTCCTCCAGTTGGCGGACCTTCAGCCGCAACCCTTTTTTCTTTTCCATCATCCTGCCGCGGAGCCGGTCCATCTGCCGCTGCATCGCCGATATCTCATTTGCCAGCTCGGTGAGCGGCCCGATATGCGCGAGCCAGGCAGAATCGCCGGTAATCTCATCATCGCTCCGGATGGGCTGGATGCTGGCAACAAACGCCCGACAGTCCGGGCACAGCGCAAACACTTCCGTTTCCGCGCTATGTGCCCTTTCCCCATCAGGCCGCCAGATTTTAACCTCGCAGGGCACCGCCCCGGCCCCACCACATCGTTCACAGAGCATCAAACTTTCTGGCACAACTCGCTCGCTCCTTTCCCCCACCCACCAGGACCAGTGGGGCAACCTTCCGAATCTGCTGCTCCTATCGTGCCACACCCGGCGCTCTGGCGCAAGGGCACCAGGCTGACCGACCTGACCTGAAAGTCAGCGGAAATTTCTGGTATACTTCAGACAGGATATCCTATCGAAAATCGAAAAGGAGTTTTGGGGAAATGGACAACCAGAGGGACCAGAACTTTTCAAAACCTGATTCTGTTGCTTCTTTTTCTTCCCTGGGTTCAGAGAACAAACCGCGCTGGCTGAGACTGATGTTGATAGGGATAGGGATGGCCGGTCTGGTGAGCCTGTTCATGGCGGGCCTGCTCACTGGTTGCACCGGCCGCCCGGAGGCCCCCCCGGCGGGGTCAGCCGGAGCCACGCCGTCCACTGGAGCCACCGGCTCACAAGCCACCGCCAGACCCGCAGCCGACCCGACTCCCTCGCCAGAGCCACCTGATTCCGGCGGCCCAACGATGGACACCATCATTGCCCAGACCCGCCACTTCCAGGGCGACCTGAACGCCCCCGTCACCATCATCGAATTCAGCGACTTCCAGTGCCCCTATTGCAGCCGATTTTCCCACGAAACGCTGCCCCTCCTCAAGGAACAATACCTCAAGCCTGGCATCGTCCGCATAGGCTATCGCCATGCAGCCTACCAGGGCGAAGGCTCATTTCTGGCGGCCGAAGCCAGTGAGTGCGCCGCCGACCAGAACGCCTTCTGGGACTACCACGACCGCCTCATTCACCGCCTCGCTGTAGAAGGCAAACGCGACTTTACCAGCGAAACCCTCAAGCAGTTTGCGGCTGAATTAGGGTTGGACTCCGAAACCTTCAACGCCTGCCTGGACGAAGGGAAATATGCCGAACTGGTGCGCAGCGAGACCGAACAACTCCAATCCCTGGGCGTGAGTGGAACACCCACCTTCCTCATCAACGGGAAGCGGCTGATTGGGGCGCAGCCATTTGAGCTGTTCCAACAGACCATTGACGCCGCCAGAAACGGAGAACGCGACCCTTCGAATATGGCTGTTGAGATGGAAGAGGAGGAGGAGGAGCAACCCCTCACCGAAGACCCGGCCGCCCTGGGAAGCCCGGAAGAATTGATGGCAATGCTCACCGAACGAACCCGCCACTTTCAGGGCGACCCGAATGCCCCTATCACCATCATCGAATTCAGCGACTTCCAGTGTCCTTTCTGTAGTCGCTTCTCGGCCGAAACCGCCCCGAAAATTCAAGCCCAGTATGTCGAAACCGGGCTGGTCCGGATGGGATACCTCCACGCGGCATACCAGGGCGAAGGCTCGTTTCTGGCGGCCGAGGCCAGCGAGTGCGCCGCCGACCAGAACGCCTTCTGGGACTACCACGACCGCCTCGTTCACCGCCTTGCTGTGGAAGGCAAACGCGATTTTACCAGCGAAACCCTCAAGCAGTTCGCGGTCGAACTCGGGCTGGACCCCGAAACCTTCAACGCCTGCCTGGATGAAGGGAAATATGCTGAACTGGTACAAAACGAAACGCAGGAAGTTCACCAACTCGGCGTCACCGGCACCCCGACCTTCATCATCAACGGCAAAGGGATACGAGGCGCACAACCCTTCGAGGTATTTGAGCAAATCATTGATTCGGAACTGGAAGAGTAGTGCGAACAGGCAGACGAGAGGGGGAGGATGTTGCCCCGCACATCCTCCCTCGGTCAGGGCAACATCCAGAGGCTAGGGGAGCACTGGCATGCGGATGTATACCTCGGTATCCCCACGGATGACCCGAACGGGGACAATCATTTCGACCGGGTGAATCCCCCCGCCGGGGTGGGATTTGAGCGCCCGAACATAGGCGACCATCGCGGCCAATGCTCCCTCGGCCCAGGAGACATCCTCTCCGGTGGGGAGCACCGGTCCCTGTTCGCCATCTTTCCGCTGGAAGCGGGGAAAGGTTCCGTGGAGAGGCATAGTCTGGCCGGAGTGCGCTATCTCCTCCAGGTCACCCGCAGGGGTTTCCACTGCCTCCCCGAAGAAGAGCAAGAAGTGGTCAAGCAGCCTGGACTGCTCCTCCGGGGGCAGCATCGAGACCCGGCTCAAATCATCGAGCGAATCACAGACCGCCAGTCCGTGGAATTGCCCCGGCTGGCCCAGGACGACCACATACCGCGATGGACCATCGGGGGGGTAGCGAACCTCAAACTGGTGTTCGCCATAGAGCCAGCGCCAGGGTTCCAGGTGGTAGTATGCTGCCGCCAATTCGTAGAGATGGGCGACCAGCGGAGAGGGCACGCCGGGGATATCGAGCAAGCCAGGCATACGTGCTCCTCCTACCCCAACCCTATCACCCGTCCACCCTGGAAGATGACCGTGGCGGCAGCCCACGCCAGCACCAACTGCCCAACGATGCTCATCCAGGCCCACCTGGTGCCTAGCTCCTGCCATTCGGCAGCCACCGCCGCCAGGCACGGGGTATAGAGCAGCACAAAGACCATAAAGGCCAGCGCCGCCAGCGACCCATGCCCCCCGCTACTGGCCTCAAAGCCGTGGCGGATGCCCGCCACCAGAGAGGCAGGGCGGGTTTCTCTCTCATGCCCAACCAGGTCAAGCCCCACCATGCCGGGGATAGCCCGCCCGGCGTCCAGAACGGCCCGGCCAAACCCACCCACAATCGTTCGTACCCCCTCCGTGAGCGGGACAACCGTGGGAGCGGCTTGCTCCTCGCTGCTCTCGCTGCCTTCGCTGCCCATACCATAGGTCTGCACCATCGTGCTGACCACGATTTCCTTGGCCCCAAGGCCGACGATCAGCGCCCCGCTGGCCTCCCAACTCCCGAACCCCGCCGGCGCAAACACCGGCGCAACCCCTCTGGAGATCGTAGCAAACAAGCTCCGCTCCAGGTTGGTGCTGGTGGTGCTGACCTGGGCCGATGCCTCCGTTCCCCCGACGGGGATAGCAACCAGGAACCACAGGACCACACTGGCAGCCATAATAATCGTCCAGGCTTTCTTCACGAATGACGAGGTGCGGCTCCACATCAGCATCCAGGTATTCTTGAGGGTCGGGAGGCGATAAGGTGGAAGCTCCATGATGAACGGGGCGCGTTCTTTGTCCTTGAACATAGTGTTTTTGAGCACCATCCCAAGCCCCATCGCCGCGACGATGCCAGCGACGTAGATACCCCAGACGACCAACCCGCCCATGTCAGGGAAGAAGATGGTCGCCAGCAGCGCATAGACCGGCAGCCGCCCCCCGCAACTCATAAAGGGGACCAGCAACCCCGTGAGCACGCGGTCCCGCTCGTGCTCCAGCGTGCGCGTCGCATGGAAGGCCGGAACAGTGCAGCCAAACCCGACCATCAGGGGCACAAAGCTCCGCCCGTGCAACCCCAGAGGGTGCATCAGGCGGTCCATCACGAAGGCGGCACGAGCCATATAGCCCGAATCCTCTAGCACCGCCAGCGCCAGATAGAGTGCCATCAGCACCGGTACAAACACCAGCACCCCGCCTACCCCGGCAATAACCCCATCCACCACGAGGCTTTCGAACCAGCTTCCTCCCCACCCCGCCGCGCCAACCACCGCCGCGACCCAGGAGGTAATCGGCCCGCCAATCACTGCGTCTATCCAGTCCACAAACGGCCCGGCCACGTCCGTCGTCATTTTGAACACCACCCACATCAGCACCAGGAAGATGGGAACCCCGAACGACGGGTGGGTGACCACGCGGTCAATCCGGTCGGACATCGTCTCTGCTGACCCCTGGGGGCGGCGCACCACCTCGCCCACCAGTGTATGGATAAAGCCGTAGCGCTGGTCGGTCAGGGCAAGGTCAATCTCCTCGCCGTAGGCGTGCCGGAGGCGCGAAAGGCTGCCCTCCAGCACGGCGAACACCCGGTCTCCCCCGTCAGTTCCGCGCACCTTTTCCCATATCGTGGCATCCTGCTCCAGCAGTTGTATCGCCAACCAGCGGGGAGCATAGCGTGCCCGGAGCCGCGGAACCTGGGCAATCGCATCGGTCAGTGCCGCAATTTCCCGTTCGATATCTGGCCGATAGGGAACCAGGACCGTGGCGTTCGGAGGCGCTATCCTGGCGGTCGTCATTGCCGGCTGACCTCGGCAACAAGCGTTTCTTTCAAGCGTTCCAGTCCCTTCCCGCTTCGGGCAACCATCGGGATGACCGGCACCCCGTGGAGCAACTCCGACAGCTTCTCCACATCAATGGAAATCTGGCGCGATTCGGCCATATCGAGCATATTCAGAACGATGATCAGGGGGATGCCGGTTTCGAGGATTTGCGTGGTCAGGTAGAGATTGCGTTCGAGGTTGGCCGCATCTACCACATTCACCACCGCGCAGGGGTGTTCTTCAACGATGAAATCACGTGCGATGTGCTCTTCGAGCGAATAGGCCGAGAGGCTGTAGGTCCCTGGTAGGTCAACAATCGTCATAGTTTGCCCATGGTGACGGAACGTCCCCTCTTTCCTTTCGACGGTCTTGCCCGGCCAGTTACCGGTATGCTGGCGCGAGCCGGTCAGGGCATTGAAGATGGTGCTTTTGCCGGCATTCGGGTTACCAGCAAGGGCGACGACGGGCGGTTTCATGTGGCTTCGTCTTCCCATTCAGAGCAGGTTGGGGTTGCGGAAGGTCGGGTGGGGCCGGCTGAACCAGGATTTTGTGGGCAATCCCCCGTTCTATCGCCAGGCGGGTATCATGCACCGCCAGGAGCAAGGGGCCTCCGCGCTGACCCTGAACAACCGTGACCTCAACCCCGGAGAGAATGCCCAGTTCTGCCAGACGATGGGTGGCACGGTGACCGGCGGCAATGGACACCACCCGAAACCGTCTTCCGCCTTCGGCCATCGTCAGGGGCCGCGCCGGGGGCAGTCCCGTGTCGGAGGGTTGCGGGTCGCCCTGGTGGGCGCAGCCTGAACCATGGTCAGGATGATGTTCATGATCATGATCATGTCGGAACCGTCGGGTTCTTCCCCATCCAAATGGCCTGTGGTTCTGATGTCTGGTCATAGCAATGGCAGCACGGAGTCCCCCGGCTTCTGCGGGGAGCGAGCGGGAATGCTGCCGTCCTCCTTTCTGTATCTCTGCATCGTTCTTCGTTCTTCGATGATTCGGGGGCCTCTCACTGGCTTTGCCGGTCAAAATTTAAGGAATGCCTGTCAACCTTCTGGCATTATACCGGGTTTCGTAGCTTTGTCAAACAGGGAGTTCGCCGATATGTGCGTACCTCCCCGGAAGGAACGAAACCCAGGTGAACGCTGGTGGGCGAATGATAAGGGTTTCCTGAAATTTTACAGAACGGCGAGAAGCGAGTAGAATCAGGTTGGACAATCCTTGTCACTCATCACTCAGTACTCATCACTGGTATGATTATTATGAGCCGAATCAAGTTCTGGGCCAGGCAAATGCAGAAGCTCCTGGCAACCCCGCTCCTGCTCCTGTTTCTCCTGACCACCGAAAAACGCCTCATCATGGCCGATGTCCGGAGGTGGGCCCGGCTCGAACTCGGTGAACACCGGGTCCCATCCGAGGTGGGCAACCTGCTGACGCTGCTCGCCCGCTACCGAGAATTTCGCAGCCTCTTCTACTATCGCCTGTTCAAGGGCAACACGAGCGCCATTCTGCTGCTCTACCTGCTCAAGGGGTTCTATCGGGAAGCGCCCCTGCTGTTCATCCGCAAAAGCTGCACCATCGGGCCGGGGTTGTTCCTCCAGCATGGCTTCAGCACGGTGATAAACGCCGATATCGGCGCGAACTGCTGGATCAATCAACAGGTCACGATTGGCTTTCTGGACGACACCGGGCGTCGTCCGACCCTGGGCAATGAGGTGAGAATCGGAGCCGGAGCCAAAGTCCTGGGGGGAATAACGCTAGGGGACCACGTAGTAATCGGAGCCAACGCCGTGGTGCTCAAAGACGTGCCGCCCAACTGCGTGGTGGTGGGGGGGCCGTCTTTCATTGTCAGGCGCAACGGCGTCCGCGTCCGCGAGGAATTATGACGAGCCAGGGACCAACCCCAACCGCGCCATCACCGCTTCCTCATGCTGCCGCATTGCCGCCGCATCTTCGGGGCCGCGCTCGTGGTCGTAGCCGAGCAGGTGGAGCATCGCATGGGCCACGAGGTAGGCCAGTTCGCGCTGCGGCGAATGCCCATATTCGGTGGCCTGCGCGAGAACCCGCTCATACGAAAGCGCAATATCGCCCAGGTAGCGCGGCGCACCGGGCGGCAAGACGAAGCGCGGCGCACCCTCGCCGCCGTCGTCGCTGGCACTGGCAAACGAGAGCACATCGGTCGGGGCATCCTTCCCGCGATAGTCACGGTTCAGGGCCGCAAGCGTGCGGTCGTTGCTCACCAGCACGCTGACCTCGACCGGCCCGGCGACACCCTCCAGCACCAGCACGGCGGCGATGGTGCGCTCAATCAGCGCCCGGTCTACCACCGCCACCGCGGCGCTTGCCTCGCCTTCGCCCTCGCCCTCTTCCACATCCACCTGAATGTCAACCGTCGGGAGTAGCAGCGGTTCAATCCTTCTTCAGGCGGCCCGCCCGCATATCCCAGTAGTGGTTCACCGAATACGTGATACGCTCTCTGGCATAGGCTGCGTCCTCCCACCCCACCGGCTCAACCCGGGTTCCCTCCAGGTCTTTGTACACCGTGAAAAAGTGTTCGACCTCTTTGAGATAGTGCTGGGGCAGTTCAGTATAATCCTTGTAATCTTGAAAGAACGGGTCGTGGTTCAACACCGCCAGCACCTTGTCGTCCGGGTCGCCCTTGTCGAGCATCCGGAACATCCCGATGGGGCGAGCCTCCACGATGCAGCCAGTGAAAGTGGGCAGGTTGGTCATCACCAGCACATCCAGGGGGTCGCCGTCGTCGTAGTAGGTCTGCGGAACAAAGCCATAATCACCGGGATAGTGAACGGGCGAATAGAGCACCCGGTCCAGCATAAACGCGCCGGTCTTCTTGTGATACTCATATTTGTTGCGGGACCCTTTAGGAATTTCCACAATCACGTGGATAATATTGGGAATCGTCGGTCCGGGTTCCATATCGTGCCAGAGATTAGCAGGCATATGATCTGGGCAGCGCAGGGCTGCCATGCTCCTTTCCTTATCTTTGGTCCTTTGCTTCTGGCCTTGCTTGCCAGATTTCGATTGCTTGTAGGTCCGTTTGTTGGTCCAATCCAGGACATGCCGCCATTATAGCGCGCGGGGTTACTCCGCCGGGAGCCACCGCAGCGGCGAGGCATCGTCCACGCCCCCGGTCAATCGCTCGGAGGGGGGCGCACCGGGCACCCACCGCCACAGTTCGCCAGGGAGCCGGCTTTCAAAGGTGGCCCGGTCGGTTGGCGCACTGGCCTTCCAGCCGGGGGGAAGCGTCACGACCAGTTCGGTCCCGTCAGGCGACCAACTCGCCCCCGTGGCACGAGCGAGCTGTCCCACAACCGTCGCAATCGTCTGGCGCGTTCCCTCTGGCAGGAACACTTCCCCACTCTGTCCCAGGCGAAGCACCTGGGTTCGCCACCTCTCGTAGCCCTGCCATCCGCGGGCGTTCTGGGGGTCATACTCCGTGACGACCAGGTGAGAGAGACCGCCGGGAGCGAACAGCGGTGGGAGCAACCACCCGCTGCCGACGCCAACCAGCCGACCCTGCCCTTCAAACGACCCCCCCATCTCGGTGAAGTTTATGTCAACGAGCGCCTGATAGCCGATGAAGCGGTGGTAGGCAAGCTGCGTGCCATCGGGCGACCACGCAGGAGCATAGACCAGGCGTCCGCTGTCGTGGTCGCCGTGGGCCGCAGCAAACGACCAGCCATGTTCTCCCCTGGTGTTGACCAGACGAATGGTGTTGGCAACGTTGGGCACGGTCGTATCCTGACCCACAGCCTCCACCGATTCAGGGGGCGTGGCAAAGGCAATGCGTCGCCCGTCCGGAGAAAGTGCCGGGTCGCAGCCGGGTTCCAGGGTCGTTTCGGTGTTGCTGGCAACGTCGAGCAAACGTACCTCGCTGGTGTGGCACCACGCGGCCCAGTCCAGCCACTCCAGCGGTCGCTGCTGGTCAGAATCCGACGATGCATAGACGAGCACCTGACCGTCGGGTGCCCATGAAAGGCTCCCTTCAGCGCGGCGGTTGCTGGTTATCTGACGCTGGTTGGTTCCGTCGCGCCCAACCAGCCAGATTTCGCCGCTGTGACCGCGGCCACGCACCAGCGCCAGCAAGCGCCCATCGGGCGTGGCGGCAAATTCGCTGACCTGCAAGGCCACCTGGCGCTCCGCGCCGGTCGCAAGCTGGTAGGCCATCAAGGTGCCTTCTCTGAGAAAGAGGATTTCCTCCCGGACCTTTGCGTTCGTTCCCCCACCGGGCGTTTCGGTCTTTTCTGCACCCGCCGTCGCCACCGGGTAAGGAGAAGAAGATGGGGATGAAGAAGATGAAGGGCCGAAGAGGGGGGAGGGCCGCAAGGAGGGCGATACGGTTGGTGTTCCCATCGAGGGCATAGGAATCGCTGAGGCTGCCGGTGCGGGGTAGGGGGTTGCTGCTGGTTTTGCTACCGCGGTGACACTGGCAGCAGCCTGAATGATGGTCGTCTGGCCCGGCAGAATGGAAAGGTCGGGCGGCTGCGGGCCATCCACCGAACTGGCGCAGGCCGCCAGCAGCAGCGCCAGCAGCAGCGCCAGCAAGGCCGGTGGCAGCTTCCGGGGGGGTGGGAGGGTTTGCGGACGAAGTGTCGCGAGTTCTTTCTCGTTCAAGGTACCCTTCCTCTCTTCTCATGACAATCATCCCGATTTCATCCACCGTTCACCGTTCTGTAACCAGGGGACCATTCTCTTCTGCTCCGGAGCTGCCATCATGGATGGAATAGAAGCAGCATACCAAACCAGATGGTTCGCCATGTCTGCCGTTTCTGTCAGTTCCTTCCCTTGTTCGGTCATGGATCATGGAGGTCGTCCGATGAACAATATCCTTCCGCTGGACCACACCAACCCGCTCCACACCCGTATCGTTCTGTCTCTGGTGCTCCAGAGCACACTTGATTATGGTCAACTCGACAGCGACATCCGGCTGCTGACCTGGCAGGCCCACCAGGGTCAGTGGGCCGTTGCCGTCCGCGAGGGCGGGGTGGTCGCTGGCATTGTCTGCGTTGTCCCCCTGAGCGATGGTCCCTCTCCGGGGTTGCTCTGGCTCGAAGTGCTGCCCCGCTTCCAACGCCAGGGAGTCGGAACGGCGCTCCTCTCGTGGGCCGGTGCCCGGACCCGCCGGACCCTGGTAGTCAGGAGCGTCCCCAGCGCGACTGAGTTCTACCGGCGGGCCGGTGCTCGCGTTGCCGCCTGATGCCAGCAACGCGTGACAGCCTGCAACTGGAGGTCAGGGGAGCCGGGGGTTGGGGTCGGAGGCGTCTGGTTGCTCCACCTCCCCCGTCTCTAGACCCGCGGCCCCCACGAAAAGAACCAGAATCCTTTTTTGACCGCTCCGCTCTCTGATAGATCGAACCCTTCCGGCCACCTGGTCCGGTCGTTGTAGATAGCCTCGTTGAGGCTGACCCCATCCAGCCGGGCACCCTGGAGATTCGCCCAGCGAATATCGGCATCCCGCAGGGTCGCCCCGTTCAGGTTGGCCCGGCTCAGGTTGGTGTTGCTCAAGTTGGCTCCGTGAAGGTTCGTCTCGCTCAGGTCGGCTTCGCTCAGGTTCGCCCCGCTGAAATCCGTCCCCTGGAGGTCGAAGCCCCGGAAATTGCGCCCGCTCAGGTTCAGTTCGCTCAGGTTGGCCCTGGTGAGCTTCGTATGGCTCAGGTCGGCCCCTTCCAGCGTGACTTCCAGGGTGGCTTCGCTCAGGTCGGCCCCGCTCAGGTCGGCCCCGCTCAGGTCCACATCCGTCAGGGTGAAACCGCTCAAGTTGGCCCCGCTCAGGTTAGTGTTGCTCAAGTTGGCCCTGGTCAGGTTGGCCCATTCAGCACCGGTCCGCTTCTTTTCACCCTTCTCGGCCGACACATACCGGCTGCGAAAATCGGTGGTGCGCAGGTCATTCCCGCTCAGGTTGGCATCCGTCAGGTTTGCGCCACCGAGCTTCGTTTCTTGCAGGATGGTCCCCTGCAAATTCGCCCCCACCAGTTTGGTGCGGTTCAGGTAGGCCCGGCTCAAATCGGCTCCGCTCAAGTTTGCCATCCCCAGGTTCGTGTCGCTCAGGTCGGTCCCCTGCAAATCGGCCTGGCCCAAGTTGGCTCCGTAGAGGTAGGATTCCTGGAAATTGACCCCCCTGAGCGTCGCTCCCTGCAAATTGGTCTCGTTCAGGTTCGTTCGGCTCAGGTTAAACCCGCTCAGGTTGACCCCTTCCAGGTTGGCCCGGCTCAGGTCGGCCCCCTGGAGGCGGGTAGTGCTCAGGTTGGCCCCGCTCAAGTTGGCCCCGCTCAACCTAGCTCCAATCAGGTTGACCCCGCTCAGGTTGGCGTCACCCAGGTTGGCGTCCATCAGGTTGACATCCATCAGGTTGGCCG
>JAAUSY010000051.1 GCA_012032475.1 Chloroflexaceae bacterium | reverse complement strand
CGGTCAGCGACGAAGTCCACACCAGTTTCATCGAACAGCAAGCCCCCTCTACCCCACGTCATCAGCGTGTCCCACCGCCTGGGACACCACGGCACTGCCTTCACCCATGCTTCTCCTTCCTGCCTGGGCAATCTCCCCGCTTTCTGGTATCCTTGCCTGCACAACCATGCCCGGTCCGTTATCTGGTTTCAGGTAAGTAGCCAGCGATTACTTCACTACCAGAGGCAGGTAGACCAACGGATACCCCATCGGGATCGGGAATTCAACCGGCTGAGCCTCCAACCCATCGCTGTCAAGGGCATGCACAACCACCCGATACTCCCCCTTCTCATCAAAGTACTCATACTGCCCATCATACTCGGTAGGAGACTGCTTCGAGAACACTATTGTTGGCAATGTTGAACGAGCTATCCCCTCGGTTGCTGGGGGCGGGGTATAGGATGGCGGATAGATCTCGCCCCATACGACTTCGATCCCTTTATCATCCAATACGATGGCCTGTAACTGACCTTTCCCGTCCCGAACCGCCCCGTTCTGTCCAACCCCGGTGATGTAGGGGGGCCAGCGCTCCTCTTCTTCAGCCATTCCGTCTTCTCCATAGATGTAGTCCTCTGGCTCATTGGGGATACCGTTTCCGTTGACATCAATCCAGGGCGTTTGATCCGCACGAACAGTCAAGGTGGAAGTACGGGCATTGATACCAATTTGCGTTTTGATGTGGAGTACGAGGGTGGCTACAGAACGGGCTGAACGGTGGTGGAATACGCTACGCCATAATGCACATTGGTATGAGGAACCCTCCCAGAAATCCTAACCCTTGCAAAAGGGCATTGGTGAAATAATCGGAGAAGATCTTGCCATCCTGGGAATCATAGGCAACACCGCCATCGGAGGTCGAGGATACGACCATACGCCCTACTTTGCTCACAGTCTCGCCCAGATCTATGAAACTCCCCGAATAAGCACTTTCGATGATCACGTGCGTGAAGGTTCCGGGCCGCTGGTGTTCCAGCTCGGACAGCCAGGTATCCACCTGTCCAGGAGTCACGACCTCTTGTTTCGTTTTATCCAGGTACATCTGATCATACGTTCCATGTCCCACCAGATAGATGGTCAGGGGACGCCCTTTCCCGACATACTCAGCGGCCCAGGTCGTGATAGCTTCCTCAAGATTGACACCGGAGGCAGCATCATCCACATCTGGGGTCCCATCGTCGTCGGCGTCCAGCGTCATATCCGTTGCCAGATAGGTGATATGTTCGTGCTCGTAGCCCCTGGATTGAAACAGGCGATAGACTCGATTCGTCACCCGGTGGACATTGCTTTGCAGGGCTTCATCATCTTTGAATTTTCCCGCCACCAGAATCAAGGCTCCGGGAGGTGTTTCGCTGCTCCCCCGTCGGACTTGTATGGTGTAAACGACCTCCGCCCCCGCCTCGCTGGACGGGTCATTGCTCAGTTTCATAAGGAATGGAGCCGGAGCCGGAGCGTCAAAATTAAAGCGCACTCCTGGGCTGAAGGGGTGGTTTTGCTGCTCCACCGGTGTTCCCTCACACTGTTCATACCATTCCATCTGCACATTGGCGGGTGAGTGCGGTGGAACCTCCACAATGATGCGGTAGTGCTCACCTTCTACCGCATCAAAGGTCAACCAGTCCTGGTCACCCGGCTGGTCGAAGGTGACCTGGTGCATCGTGCTATTGGTCGAGAGCATCCGCGCTGCGGCGCAAGTGTCGTTTGGCTCAAAAATGTCGGCTGCTGCGTCGTTATCTTCAATCGTCAACGTGGCAGTGCGATGCGTACCCAGAACTGCCTCCCCGCTTGCGTTGCCCAGCGTCAGCGTGAACTGCTCACTCGCCTCTATCTCAAGGTCGTCGGTGATCGGGACACTGAAGGCCTGCACCGTTTCGCCATCTGCGAATGTCAGCGTGCCGCTGGTTGTAGGGTAATCAGCACCGGCGCGGGCACTTCCTGGGATTGTCGTATAGGCCACGCGCACGGTGCTGCTGCTCCCGCCAATACGCTCAACTTCAACGCGAGCCTGCCCATCGTCTTCGGAAATCGTCAGGGTTGGCTCACGAAACTGGAGAACCCCTGCCTTCTGAGCTTCATCATCAACAATCGTTACGACTGCCATATGGCGAGTTCCCAGGCTTGCCTCTCCCGTCACACTGTGTAGCAGGAGCCGGGTCGTTTCATCTCCCTCCACGTGGTTGTCATCCAGCAGCGGAACAACGAAGGTCTTGCGGGTTTCTCCGACCGCAAAAGGCAGCGTCCCGCTGACCAGCGTATAATCGCTGCCTGCCTGTGCGCTGCCCCCAAGCACATCGTAGCTCACGGCGACTGCTCCCTTGCTCCCACCCACACGCTCAACCGTCAGGGTAATTTCGTCCTGCTCTTCGTGGGCCGTGTAGGTGTATAATAGAATGACATTGGCTTGGGGATGCCGTTCTCTGGCTACTTTTGTATGACGTAATGAGCACATGCTATGCTCTCGGATACTGAATTGCAGCAGTACATGCAGCGCCTTGGTTTGTCTGCCGAGGCCCAGCAGGTTGTTGCCACCATTCGTACCGCGCCCCCATCACGAGCAGTCACGGGACGAGCAGGCAATGTCTGTGTGCGCTATCCCAGCGGCAAAATGGGTGTGACCATTCAGGCCGAAAGTCACCGCGTCGAACTGGCCGCGATCTACCTGATGGAGCATGATCCCGATGTGCTGGAATATTACGACCAGCCGCCCCCGCTCACGTTGACGTATTGCTCCCCAACGGATCGCAGGGTGACCGTGCGCCACACCCCGGACTTCTTTGTCATCCGCACGGACGGCATCGTCTGGGAAGAATGGAAACCGGTCGAAGCCATGGCCGCGCTTGCTGCTCGGATGCCCAATCGTTATACTCAGGATGCCGACGGAACCTGGCGTTGTCCACCCGGTGAAGCAGCCGTCGCTGCTTTTGGCGGCAGCTATCGGGTGTGCACCTCTGCCGAGATTGACTGGACCCTGCAGCGCAATCTCCGGTTTCTTGACGATTATCTCCGGAGCGATTGCCCCGCCGTTGCCCCGGATGTGACAGCAGCAGTGCAGGCGTATGTGCAGGAGCGGGATGGGGTCACGCTTGCCATGCTGCTGCTGGCCTTTCCCGCCGACGTCCGGGATGGCATCTACACGCTGATCGCGCAGGAGCATCTGGGAGTGGATGTCGCGGCAACGCCATTGGTCGAGCCGGAACGGGTCTGGATTGTGCCTGCTGGGCATGGGCGCTCGTCGCCGCACGTCCCCATGCGCTCATCCCTTCCCCTTCCCGGAACCACCGTGCTGTGGGATGGCGTGGCCTGGCTCATCCTCAATGTGGGCACCACCACGATCACACTGCTCAGCCAGGACACCACCGTTGCGCAGCTTCCCGTGGAAGAACTCAGCAGTCTGCAACACCAGGGTCTTCTCCGCTGGGGAGACCCCAATACTTCAGGTGACCGGGATGATGGTACTCCCGCATCCCATGCCAGTCCAACTGCCTGGAAGATTGCCTATGAACGCTATCAACGCATCCACCCCCTGCTGCATGGCCAGACGTCTCCCGATGACAGCGCACCGACCCGCACCCTGTTTCGCTGGCTGGCCCGCTACCGCGCAGCAGAACGCGACCTGGGTTGCGGCTATCTGGGCTTGCTGCCCGACCGTCATCAGCGAGGCAACCGGACGACCCGCCTTGACCCTGCCGTGCAGACCCTGCTGGATGCGGTCATTACCACACACTATGAGCGCCCGCAACGTGCCACGATGCGGGCCAGCTATGTCATCCTGTGCCAGGAATGCCAGCACCGACAGCTTCCCGTGCCCAGTTACAAAACCTTTGTCCAGGCGGTGCATCGGCGTCCCCGCACGGAACAGGTGCGCAAACGCCAGGGTGAGCGTGCCGCCTACCAGCAGCAACCGTTCTATTGGGAATTGACCACCCAGACGCCACGTCATGGCGACCGGCCCTTCGAGATCGCCCACATTGACCACACCGAACTGGATATCATGCTGGTCTGCTCGCGCACGGGTCAGGTGCTGGGGCGACCCTGGCTCACGCTGCTGGTGGATGCCTTTTCGCGGCGCGTATTGGCATTCACGCTGATCTACGATCCACCGAGCTATCGCTCGTGCCTGCTGGTGCTGCGTGATTGTGTGCGCCGCCACCAGCGCTTGCCCCAGAGCGTGGTCGTCGATGGGGGTGTCGAGTTTGGCAGCATCTATTTTGAAACCTTGCTGGCCCGGTATGGCGTGACCAAGAAAACCCGTCCCGGTGGGCAACCGCGCTTCGGCTCGGTGATCGAGCGGCTTTTTGACACCGCGCACACCAGCTTTATCCATACGCTGCTGGGCAATACCCAGGCGCTGCGCGATGGATGCCAGATGACGGCAGCGGTCGATCCGCGCACCCTGGCGCAGTGGACGTTAGGGCGCTTGCTGACGTGGTTTGAGGAATGGGCTACCGTGGTCTATGACACGACCCCGCATCCCGCATTGGGCCAGTCGCCCCGTGAGGCGTTCACGCAGGGTCTGCTCCAGAGCGGCTTTCGCACGCATCGGCGCATCGCGGACGACGAGATATTCCGTATTGGAACGCTGCCCACCACCCGCCGGGGCACTGCCATGGTGCAGGCGACGACCGGGGTGAAGATCAACCATCTCTGGTACTGGGCGGATGCCTTTCGCCAGCCCGGCGTGGAGCGCACGCGCGTGCCGGTGCGCTATGATCCCTTCGACGCCGGGGTCGCCTATGCGTATGTGCAGGGGCAGTGGGTGCGCGGTATTTCTGAGTATTATGCCCAGTTCCAGGGACGCAGCGAACGAGAAATCCAGCGGGCCAGCGCCGAACTGCGCAAGCGACGCCAGCAGCACGGGCAGCAGTCGTCCATCAGTGGCGGTCAGTTGGCCAGCTTCCTGGCCTCGCTGGAAGCCGAACAACTCCTGCACGACCAGCGCCGCCGGGATGCCGAACGGCAGGCCAGTCAGCCGGAAACCGAGGCGGCAGCTCCACCGATCACCGAGACACCGCCGCGCCCGCCTGCGGCCCCCTTGCCGCCGCCGATCATCTATGACGATTTTTGAGGCACCGATGCCCCAGACCTTCCCGCCTGATCTGCTGCACCAGCCACCCGCCGACCGGCTCGCCTGGTTTCGGCAGAAGGTTATTCGCCATCCCCATCTGGATACGGCGTTCCAGGCCTTGCAGGACGCCATCCGCGCCCCTGCCGGGGCCACCCTGATCCTGGTCATTGGAGCCACCGGTATTGGCAAAACCACCCTACGGCTGCGGTTGGAGCGGCAGCTCATCACGGAGGCGCAGGCGCAGATGGCGACCGATCCAGCCCATATGCCGGTGGTGAGCGTCGAAGCGATTGCGCCCGAACAGGGGACGTTCAACTGGCGCGATTACTATCTGCGCGCCTTGCAGGCCATGGATGAACCGTTGCTGGAGGAGAAACGTGCTTCACCCCACGCACCGCGCCATCCGCGCCAGCGTGCAACGACCGCTACCGTACGGCAGGCCCTGGAACAGTGCCTCCAGCAGCGCCGTCCGACCGCCTTCCTGATCGATGAAGCGCAGCATCTCAAGAAAGTCGGCAGCGGGCGACGCTTGCTCGATCAGATGGACACGCTCAAATCGCTGGCCCAGACGACCGGGACGCTGCATGGGCTGTTTGGTACCTATGACCCGCTGACCCTGACCAATTTGAGTGCCCAGTTGGGCCGACGCAGTCGGGTGATCCACGTCCCGCGCTACCGGCTGGATCAGGCGGACGAGCACCGGGCATTTCGCAATGTGCTCTACACCTTCCAGCAGGCGTTGCCGCTGCCAGAGCCACCCGACCTGGTGGGACAACTGGAGCACTGCTATGCCCAGAGTGCGGGCTGCGTGGGGGTCCTGAAAGACTGGCTCAACCGTGCCCTGGCGCTGGCGCTCGATGCCACCGTGCCCACGCTGACGCCTGCCGTGCTGGCCCAGGCCAGTCTCGCACTGCCCACACGGCTGCAACTGGCACGGGAAATCCAGGCCGGTGAGGCGGCCTTTGCAACCACGCATCAGCAGCAAGCCGAACTGCATGCCCTGCTCGGCATCCCGCCTGCCGACGCCATGGCTCCTCCGGCACCGCGCTCTCGCCGTGCGGGCCGCCGCCAGCAGACCCGCGATACCACCAGCGATGCTGCCGAGGAGCCGGTATGCTAACTGCCTATCCTGACTGCGACGTGACGCGCCCGGATATGCCGCCCCGCAGTCGGCTGTATGCGCTGGAACCGCGCGGCCTGGGCACGCCCCTGGTTGAGGGATGAGCTATGTCCTCCGTCTGGCCGCGTGGCATCAGGTGCCCGTAGCGCTGCTGCTGGAGCGCGAACTGCTGCCGCGTTTACCCACGCCCCTGCCACCGCCCGGTCGCCACGGACACTGGCATACCTTCCGGCGCGTGCTCAGCAGCTTCACCACCACCGCGCAGTGGGTGCAGGTGCTGAGCGACCTGACGGGACGCCCCGACCTGGCGCGATTGACGCTGCTGCCCTGGCAGGCCGTGCTGCCCCCTGCCACGCTGCGACGGCACTCGCATGCCTGGTGTCCGCAGTGTTCTGCTCAATGGCACGCCGCTGAACAACCCTGGTATACCCCGTTGATCTGGCAGATCGCCGCCGTCACGCACTGTCCGCAGCACGGCACGCCGCTACAGGAGCAGTGCCCGACGTGTGGCCAGCCACAACCAACGCTCGCATGGCGCAAGCAACTGGGCGTGTGTCGGCAGTGTCAGTCCCCACTCGGCCCGCAGGAACCGCGAACGATCAAGGCCACGGCGTCGCCATGGGAGGCGTGGGTCACCGCGCAGGTCGGGACGCTGGTTACACACCCACCGCTTCAGCCGCCGACCCGTCGTCAGGTCATGGATGTGGTGCAGACCGTCCGCGCCGTCACTCGCACGCAGGAACCGGACTGGCTCGCAACCCATCTGGATTGTCGTCCAAGCACGCTGGCGCAGTGGTGCATGGGGCGCACCGTTCCGACGTTGGCGCAGTGGGTGCGGATCGCGGCCCTGCTGGGGAGCGGCTTGCGTGCGGTGTTGACCCAGTCGCCGCAGGGGCACCCAAATCTCGCCGTTCCCGCGATCTCAACGCCTCACCCACCGGCAGGCCGGCAACGAGATAAAGCGGCGATCCAGGCGTATCTCGTCGCCACCCTGGCCGACCGGACTACTCCGCCCGTGTCGCTGCGTGCCGTAGCCCGCCACCTGGGAGAACACAGTACCGTGCTTCAGCGCTGGTTTCCAGCATTGTGTCGCGCGATCTCATACCAATTTGCGTTTTGATGTGGAGTACGAGGGTGGCTACAGAACGGGCTGAACGGTGGTGGAATACGCTACGCCATAATGCACATTGGTATCACAGCGGTATCTGGAGCATCAGCAGGCGCGGCGGGAGGGCAGATGAGGCAGGTACAAGATAGTGCAGAAACCTATTGAAAAATAACCCATATCCTTGCCAAAACGGCAAGAATATGGGTAAAGTCACACCAGCAGTTGGGCGCGAAGCTACGGTATCTGCGTATTCGTGGTGATTGGACGCAGGCCGAGATTTCCCGGGAACTAGGACTCGCGGCACAGGCCCACATCAGCTACCTGGAAACGAACCGCAAAGAACCATCCATTGATCTGCTGTTGAAGATTGCCGATTTCTTTCGCGTCACTACCGACTATTTGCTCCGCGACGAGATTCCTATCGAGCTTGATTTATCCGCTCAAGATGACCTATCATAAGTGAGTTGCTCAAAATATCCGCCCGATCGAGGAGCGTGTGCAAAATACGTACATGATAGCTGTTATAATAGGCACAGGATAGGCGATCAAAATCGGAGCACTAAAGTAAAATACCATGTCAGCACTCCCTTTATTTGAAGAACCGCAACTCAGGGCGTTATGCGATATTCTGGGACACACAGAGCATGGCCTCAAGGGTCACGAGATTGGGGAGTTGTTGCGAGCATGTGGTATTGATGATCCCGAGCCATCAAATACCAAGCGACACCGCCTGTTTGAAGCCCTGAGAGCCCGGCAGGAGCAAGACCAATGTGGCAATAACGTTGCAGCATTCATCCAGACAGTTATGTCGCCATTTAGATTTCACAAGAATCCAGAGCGTTTTGGCGATTTACAGGAACAGCTGAATTATGTCCTTGCTTTTGCTGGCTTTGTTCTGACTGATGATGGTCAGTTACACCAGAGACCTGTGGCGCGATCCCTATCTGAAGCCCAGAACCGGGCTGTACGCTTGCGGCGTATGTTGCAAGATCGAGGTGTTCATCCTGATGTGCTCCGGTTCTGTCAGGCAGAACTTTTGCAGGATAACTATTTTCATGCTGTATTCGAAGCAACCAAGAGCGTGGCAGACAAGATACGTCAGCAGACGGGGTTGACGAAAGATGGTTCACCGCTTGTCGATGAAGCGTTCGGACTGGGACAGTCTGGTATACCCTTGCTGGCTTTCAACACCTTGCAGACAGAGACAGAGCGGAGTGAACACACAGGGCTGATGAACTTGCTCAAGGGACTGTTCGGAACCTTTCGTAACACGACCGCGCATGCGCCCAGGATCAAGTGGGTCATCTCTGAGCAAGACGCCCTGGACATGCTTTCACTCACATCCTTGCTGCATCGTCGATTAGATGCTGCTATTCGGACTCCCTAGTACAGAGACACGCAGGAGCATACCTTGTTTCCACCATCATTCACGCCGACCTTCAGCGGGCACGAGACCTTTGTGCTACGCACCAACTGGCTGAAGAAGGGCTACGATATCATCAAGCAGCATCCTGACCTGTTCTCGCAGCCGGATGCCTATGTGAAGCTGGGGGTCGGCAAAAACATGTCCCAGTCCATCCGCTACTGGGGGCGCGTCTGTGGTATGTTCGATAAGAAAGCGGATGGCACCGGCCACAAGCCCACCCCGCTCGGTGACTGGCTGTTGGACAGCGATCAGGGCGTTGATCCGTACCTGGTGTCCCCTGCAAGCTGGTGGCTGCTGCACTGGCAGCTTGCTGCCCGACCGGAAGCGGCCATCACCTGGTTCTACACGTTTAACCTGCTGCGGGGCGGCGAGTTCACTATCTCGCAGTTGGGGTTGCATCTCCAGTCGCTTGCCGCCGAGCACGGATGGCGGGTTCCTCCAGTTTGTCGAGCGGCGAGAGACTCAGATCGGGTTTGCCCGCGGTGGTTTCGATGGTCACGGCGGTATTCGTGGGGAGTTGGGCCGCCGTGGTGCGGTAGCGGGCATCAAGATGTTCGGCGAGGGCCTGGAGGTCGGTCTGGGCATCGGCGCTGCGGCCCAGCATGCGACAGATGTGGGGCCGTTGGTGGGGCCAGTCAGTCAGCGGGATCATGCCCTGACGTGGGTCGGCATAGCGCAGGCTGGGGGTGACGAAGAGTTCTCGGCGGCGCAGGGCATCCTGGAGCCGATCCAGGACGCAGAAGGTGTAGGCCAGCCGGTCAATCTCCGGGCCGGGTTGGACGTAGCGCCGCCCCGCACGGGTGATGACGGCTTGGGGGTTGCCGCCAGCGACGGACGCGATTTGGGTTCGATCTCCTGCAAGAACCGATAGGCATCCAGGACGGCCTGTCCCGCAGGCAGCGCGTCGAAGGTGATGGTGCGCAGGAGATGGGGACGCACGCGCCCGACGCGCAGGGCTTGGGCGACCAGTTCGTCGTAGTAGGTCTCATCGGGGGGCCGGGTCACGGCAGTGACCTGTTCGACCGCCGCCGTGATAGCTGCTGCGGGGTGCGCCGCCAGGGCCTGCGCCCGCACCTCGGTGGGTGCGATGGCGGAGTCGACCACCACGCGCCCGATGTCGGCCAGGATCAGGGCTGCCGCATCCAGGTCTTTGAGCGTGCGCAGGCGTGTCTGGATGCCGGTGCGGGTGGCGGTGGCGAACACATCGGTGATGAAGGCGTCGAGGAGGTCAAGCACATCATCCTGGGCAGTGGCTTCGAGGATGGACACAAAGGCCCGCAGAGTGGCGATCCGCCGGTCATCCGCAAGGCGGGCGATGGTCTGGGCCCGGTCGGTGGACACGAAGCGATAGAGCGTCAGCAGGCGGTGGTGCGGGATGCGCGATTCGGGAATGGGACCGACCGCCAGGGGACGGATGTCGGTGAGGCGGTGGAGGGCGGTGCGCAGCCCATTCCCACTCTGGCGGGTGGGAGCCCGCCGCAGCCGTTCCAGGGTGGTCATCCGCTCGCCATCCGGGACCCGCAGGAGCGCTTCCAGGCGGGCTTGGTGCTCCGTCGTGACCGGAGCCGCCAGGAGCCGCCAGAGGCGGGCATCGGCCCGGTCACGCACCGTGGCAATCAGGCGCTCCAGGATGGTGGCACCGGGGAGCAGAATCTTTCGCTGGATGAGCCACGCCGTGGCGCGGTCAAACAGCACCACCGGGCGCTCATGGTGATACCAGGCGCGAATGAAGAGCCAGCGCACGAACTGGAAGTGTGCGGGTTGGTGCGCAAATGCGGTATAGCCATAGCGCTGGCGAATGTCGGCAGTGTGCTTCCAGCGTACCGGATTCCGACGATAGGCATCCAGATCGGGCGGGGACGGAATCCCCAGTTGGTGCGTGACCAGGGCAACGATGCTGGGGGGCACGTCGGTGGGATCGTCGAGGAAGGTACCCAGAAAGCGCACCGTACACAGTTGGAGCGCAAACCCCACGCGCGTCACATCGGTGCGGCACTGACGAATGATCCCGTGATCCGTATCATCCAGGTAGAAACAGCGGGCTTGTTGGTCGGCGGGCAGGTCATCGGGATAGCGCCCATAACGCTGGCGCTGGTCGGCGGTCAGAAATTCAACCGGCATCGTGATCCTCCTTTACGGGGAGCGGGTCCACTGCCGTTCAGCGGGCATCAATGCTCCACACACAACAGCTGCTGCGCCACCAAGCAGTTCCCTTGGACGTGAACGAATGGGGGACAACCGGGGCACCGGGTGCGCATGCACATGGGGATACCATAGCCGAAGTCGGAGGACGGAACGAGTCCGGCGGTGGTCAAGTGTCAAGCGTTTGCTGGCGCACGGCGCAACACGGGAACGATTGACACTGGTGGAGGGCCGGAATTGGGCATTGCAGGCGGTGGAGTGTCAACCGTTTCAGAGGATTTGCTGGGTGATATGGGGCAGGATACCACCCCAAGTGCAACATAGAGGCGTACTCTGTTCCACTTGCGAAATCAAAATGATTGACACAGGTTCCGGGGTAAACGAACCGACGACTCCAAGAAGCGAAAACATGAGCGGAATCTATTCAGGATCCCGTTCCGTTACTACTGGCAGCCCAAAACCGCGTAGGATTCCTGCGGAATCGCTGGAGAGCCGGGAGGTACTTGATGGAGCAGACAACGATTGAGCGGGTAGACAGTCTCCCGCTGCTGATAGCCTGGATGGACCAGATGCAGATCGCCCAGACCATTGACCAGCACTGGCAGCCCCACCGGGGCTGGACGGGCCTGTCCTATGGCCAGCTCACGGTGCTGTTTATCGCCTTTGTGCTGCAGCAACGCGAGCATCGCCTGTCCTATTTCGCGGACTGGCTGCAGCAGCACCAGCACGTCATTCACGCCACCACCGGCTGGACGCTGGGGCCGAAGGAGGGCACCGATGACCGGCTCGGCATCCTGCTGCAAACCCTGGGCAGCAACGCTGAAACGTTGCAAGCGTTTCACCAGCAACACGGCCAGCACCTGGTGCATGCCTACACCCTGCCCACCGACGTCGCCCGTTACGATACCACCTCCTTCAATGTCTATCACGCGCCCCCCGAACCAGGCCAGCGCGACCACGCCCTGCTGCGCTTTGGCTTCAGCAAAGACCAGCGCCCCGACCTGCTCCAATTCAAGCAGGCGCTCGGCACCCTCGACCCCGCAGGCGTGCCCCTCATCAGCCAGACGCTGCCCGGCAATGGGGGCGATGACCCGCTGTATGTCCCGGCCTGGCGGGAATTTGTCCGCATCCTGGGCCATACCAACTTCGTGTTTGTGGGTGATGCCAAAGCCGCGTGTCTGCGTACCCGCGCCACGATTGCCCACGGTGCGGGCCGCTATCTCTTTCCGTTGCCGATGACCGGGGAGGTGCCGACGCTGCTGCGCCAATGGGTACCGCGTCCACCGACGGCGATCCGCCCGTTGCACCTGCCGACCTCGGTGGATGACCCCACGCTGCGGGAGGCTGGCAAAGGTTTCAGCACCTGGCGGCACATGCAGACCACGGTGGAGGATGGCACCGTGGTGACCTGGCGCGAACGCTGGCTGGTGACCTACAGCCCGCAGCAGGCCCAGCAGCAGCAGGAACGGCTGCACACACGGCTCGCCCGCGCCACCGCGGCCTTGCAGAAGCTGCGACCCAAGGCGGGTGAACGCGCCGCCGCGGTGCTGGAGCGCGCCGACGCCATTCTGGCACAGCACCGCGTTGAGGGACTGATCCAGGTCACGGTGCAGGAAACCGCCATCACCCAGCGGCGCAGCGGGAAACGCGGACGCCCGGCGGCCGACACGGTGGTGGTCATAAAATGACCGATAGCATCTGCGGATATGCTGTAGCAATGGAAAAAAACCACACCCCCATCAGTAACTTCATGACCACCACCGGCCGACACGCCAGTCACCGAAGCAACCCGCTGGCAGGTCACGCGGGACGTGCAGCGACAGGACGCGGCGATTGCGGCAGAAGAACAGGTGGCCGGGTGGCGGGTGTACGTGACGAATACGCGGCAGGAGTAACTGACTCACGCGCAAGCGCTGGCCCACTATCGCGCCCAGTGGATCGCCGAACACGGCTATCACCGGTTCAAGGCAGGAGCCATTCCCGCATTGCCGCTGCTGGTGCGGGTGCCCGAGCGCATTGTGGGGTTGTTGGTGATCCTGCTGCTGGCGCTGCAAGTGCTCACCCTGCTGGAACTGGTGGCGCGGCGCAGTCTGGCGGAACGACAGGAGCAGATCGCCGGGTTGGTACCGGGCAATCCCAAGATGAAGACCGCCCGACCGCCGAGCGGCTGCTGGCGACGTTTGGCAACCTGCACCTGCTGGCACAGCAGACCGGCACGCAGGTGCAGACCCGGTTGGTGGAGACGTTGTCGCCCCTGCAGCGCTACATTTTGGAGTTGTTGCATCTGTCACCGTCCTGCTATGACCTGACGCGTGCCGTTGGCATGCCCGATGGGGGCGGCACTGATGAATGAAAAATCCAAAACGTGCGCAACACGGGCGAAAGGTGAGCCACAGGTTCACTGCAACTTCATACAATAGTTTTCCCGCATCCGAATGAGCTAGCCCCCGGTTTGTGATGGTCTCTCGGACAACCACCGAGTTTCTTCTGCGTGCTCCCGGCGCACCGGGGCGACAATGGGGAGTCCCTGCCGATGCAGCAGTCAGCTTTGGTAGCAGGCTCGCAGCACCATACATAGACCAACCTCGTGCCCGCTGTTGCGTACAGGATAGCACATCTGGCGGTGACGCGGCACCCCATTTTCATGCTCTAACCTTTACCCACATCTCGGAAGATGGGATATGGCGCAATTGGAAGGGATAGGTGTTGGACAGATGGACATTTGATGCAGCAGCAATGGGGCGGAATCGCCGGTATCTGGTATGGAAATGGCGGTGATTTGCGGCGATTCGTTGCCCTGATTGCTGGTTGTTCAGGCTCTCATCTGTTTGCTATGTCCCTTCCTGATGCCCCTGATGACATCCCATGATTTGTGGGTAAAGGTTAGTTTCATGCTGGGGGGTGCGCTGCTGCGCATGGAGCTTTGGTAGTCGGCGTGGCAGCTTGGACAGCAGAGCATGAGCTATCTCCTGTATTTCAATCCTGATCCTCTGTCCCATGCTACCACTACCTTTCAAGGACTACCCTAATTCATTGCACTTAATCTTGGATCCAACAGAGTGGTAATAATATCTGCTGCAAAATTCATCACGCATACTAAAAAACCCGTTACTAAAACAGCGCCTAGAATAACAGGATAATCTCTATCTAAAACTGAATTAATAAAGACACGACCAAAACCTGGTATACCATAGGCAACTTCGACATAAAAAGATCCCACAATTAGAGCACTAACGTTAGCTGCAAATACATTCACTATTGCAATGACCGCATTTCGAAAACAATGGATGAACAATACTCTTCGATTATGTAATCCCTTTGCAATAGCGGTTCTCACGAAGTCTTTTGACATTATTTCAATCATAGATGCACGAACATACAATGCTAGCACTAGAGTGGGTCTTAGAGAGAGAACCATTAGAGGAATGATAATGTTAGGACTGAGTATGCCTTCCCATCCAGAAGTTGGAACCAAACGTAATTGTAATGATAATATCAGTATGAATAACGGTGCCGTAATGTATTCGGGGACAGATATCAAGGTGTAAGACAGAACAAGAAAAATCGACTCAGATACCTTTCCGTGTTTTGATGAAATCAAAACACCCATAATTATTCCCACTGAAGAGCTGATAATAAGGGCTATAAATCCGATCTGACCTGATATAGTCATAGATACCAACAGAATACTTTGAACCGATTTATCAGGTTGAAGATACGAGCTACCCAATTCCCCTGCGAAGACAATCCGACCTAACTGCGAAAGATACTGTTCATAGTGCTGCGGACGCTGCTGCCAGGTGATAGTGTGCCAGGTCACTGCCGTGGGGATATGATATGTATCGTCGAACCAGCCTGATACCAATGTGCATTTTGATGTAGAGCGTGGGGATGGCTACAGATTGAGTGAAAATGGGGTGAGATATGTTACGCCATAATGCACATTGGTATGACCAGGGTGGTCGCCCAGTCCCGTGCGGGTGCGGGTGCCATCGCGTACCCGGACTATCATAGGCGGGGGTTTGTGCGGCAGCGGAGGCCAAGCATAGGCCAGCACCGAGGCATCGGCAATATCCGTCGTGCGGGTCACGTCGGCGCAGGCAATGGAGAGCGCCCGCACACTATCATCGGGCGCGAGAGCGTCCTGCTGCTGCGGCACCCGCACCCCGAAGGGCAGCAGGGCGTGCCCCAGCAGCGCCATCTGGTGCTCCGAGGCGGGAGATGCCGGGTGGGAGCCAATCAGGTGCGTTATGGGCAGCAGCGTCATCAGCGTGGTTATCGTCTTCCGCACGGCCCTGACCAGCGTCAGACCGCGGACCTGCGGTTGGAAGGCTACGGCGAGGTGGAGCAGCACCACCAGACCCGTGCGCTCGGTGAAGACGAGGAGCGAGGCGAGCGGGTCGTGCAGGCGGATGCCCACCAGGACGGGGTGGAGCACTGGCGCGGCGACCGGGTGGGTCAGTTGCAGAATGGGCAGGGCGGGATGGGATACGAACGCCGCCTTGCCCGCCCGCACGAGGGTGCGGGCATAGGCAGGCGCAGTTGGCATCAAGGGCCGCCCCGCGGCATCCTGAACGAAGACAGCATTGGACATCGGTGTTGTGTCTTGCTCGCTACGAACAATTGGGATAGCACCTCAAGCACCTCAGAAAGAGGCCTGCTCTCGCGGGGAGGTGGGTGTGCTTCTGGAGCCTCAGAAAGAGGCCCGCTCTCCGCCGGGGGAAGGTCGTGATTATCGGGTCTATGTTATTATGTCGCACACGAGCGATTCAGGTGTGCTAGAATACGCGAACATGAGCAGTGGGCCGAACCTTCCATTATCTGAGCTGGGGAGCCGTCCAATGGAAGATTCATTCCCACCTTCGCTGGTCACCCGTAGCCATTGGGCATATTATGGCGTATGTATATTCGTGCTGTCAAGCGGCTCCCTGCGGGGAGTCCATGCCTCGATTATTTGGCGAGAAACTGCGTTGTCTACGATTGAAATGCGGGATGACCCAGATCGACCTGGCACGGCGAATAGGGCTTGATTCGCAAGGGCATATCAGTCGGATGGAAGCGGGCAAGAAATCGCCATCGCTGCGTCTCGTGCTGTCCATTGCAGGTGTCTTTGAGGTGATGACGGATTATCTGATATGTGACGACATTGCGCTCAATGCCTGGCACGCCTGTGCCACAACCAGGGCACCTGTTTGCCAGGAACCGTTGTCCCAGTTATTCGGCAAGAAGCTCCACTATCTCCGCACGAAGGACAATCTGTCGCAGACCGAACTTGCGAGGCATTTAGGATTGTCAGCCCACACCCATATCAGTTTTCTGGAGTCTCATCGCAAAGAACCATCGATAGATCTGGTCAGACAACTGGCTACGTATTTCAACGTCACAACGGATTACCTCCTGCGGGATGAGGTGGCCGTTGAATGGTCGGATGCGTCTGAGGAATAGCGAACCTGGATGCCCGGCTCCCCCTCCCCCCCTTTTTGTCCGATTTATGTCCGTCACAGGCTGCGGTTCTCATACCAATGGGCATTATGGCGTAACCTATCTCACCACGTTTTCGGCCAATCTGTAGCTGTCTTCACGCTCTACATCAGAATGCACCTTGAAACTTGGTACCCACATTTGACGTTCTTCCTCTCCTGGTATATGCTTACCTGCAATGCCATGTGCCGGGCTCATTGCTCTTCAGTTCCGGAGAAAATCCCATGGAACCCCCACTGACTGTTCGTCAAGTAGCTGAATATCTCAATGTTGATATCAAGGTCATTTATCGCCTGGTCAATGGAGGTGCTCTGCAGGGTTCAAAGTCGCTGGAACATGGCGCTTCAGGCGGGACGATATCGACTCCTGGATTGAAGCCCAAAAACAGTGGATATTGTCAGAGCACACCTTGCCCGATACCGGGCCAACGGCGCATACTCCTCGCGCTCCTGATGTGGATGATTGAGCATACGTCGCCAGAACCTGGTGAAGTGAATGAACGATGGTCGTGACCCGGCAGAGCAAATATTCTAGCAAGATTATCAAGGCAGGTGCGTTGCTACCCGACACTAGAACGATGCTGTCCCACTGGGATGCAGCCTGCTCGGTGGCCGACAATTTGGAACGGCTCAGACGAGAAAATGTCTTTGGGAAAGCATCACGTTCACGAGTCGAAGATATCCTGGCTATCTTTCGGCAACGCTACTTTCGCCAGGCCGAAGCCGGCCAGGCATTGATGACGCTGTCACACGGCGCACTATCTGTTGCAAGCCTGAATCAGGTGCTCTATTTCTATGCAACTCAGGCCGATCCACTCCTGCACGATGTCGTCACGGAGGTCCTGTACCCACGCTATATGCAAGGGCGTACCGATATGCATGCTCGCGAGATGCAACAGGTCATTGCC
This sequence comes from Chloroflexaceae bacterium, assembly GCA_012032475.1. Lineage (GTDB taxonomy): Bacteria > Chloroflexota > Chloroflexia > Chloroflexales > Chloroflexaceae > JAAUSY01. The sequence continues at coordinate 7,239 of JAAUSY010000051.1, read as the reverse complement.
CGGTGGGTCGATGAAGGCAAAACGACCACCCGCTGGTCGGATACCACCATCATCCGCGTTGGTCGTGAAGTGATGGCCACCCTCCGTGATTTCGGTATTCTGGAAGGAGCCAATCATAAGCGTCTGGCAGCAATGCATGTTCCAATAGATGTGTTCGCTTACGTTGCGTTTCTCTTGTATCGCCACCAACCATCAAGTACCCATCTGCTCAATCATCCTGAGTGGCAGCTCTTTTTTCTGCATCATTCGATGGTCGAACGCCTCCTTATCGAAGCTCACCAGGAACGGTTGCTCGAGTACTACGCTGCGGGTTCTCTGGTCCGTGTCGCGTTTCCCACCGATTCTCTCGTTGAGTATGCCCATGTTATCACTCAAAGAGCGCGTTGAACTGCTGGAGCGTGACCTCCAGGCATCCCCACCGACCTTTACCATCTCCGCAGATCTCCCGTTCGCCATTCTGCGCTATGACCCGGCCAATGCTCACGAAACGGAATGGCATATACGGCGTGAGATGAAACATCTTGCCACCCGTATCCAGAACGCAACCGGTAAGATCATTCACCTGATCTCGCTGGCTCGTCTGTACTGGCAGAGTATTGATGAGTCAGAAGGGACCGATGAAATTGTTGCTCTCGAACGCAACCGAGGCTTTCTTGCAGCAGAGGCACAGGTGGGCGATTATCTCTCTGATCCAGACTGGCGAGCCATAACCGATCTCCTGGTTGAGACCACCCGGGAGATGCACCCCACAAACGAACTGCTCTTTCTCTACCGTGCTGCTGTTTTTGCTCCATCGAGCTATCGTGTCTCCACGTTGCTTGAGCGACTGATGGGGCGTGTGCGTGTTCCCGCTGTGCTCTTCTATCCCGGTACCTGGAGTACCTCACTCAACTATATGGGCATGCGTGCAGACGAAGAGCCACTGGGCAGTTACCGTGTCAAAATCTATGGGAGAGAGCAATGAATACCATTGGCGATCTGCTATCCCGTGACCTTGGACGCAAGATTGAAGAAATCATCAAACTCGGTCAGACAGATGAACAGTCAGTCTATGCTGAGTTGACCGAATATGTGGCTACTGACCGTATTCGCGAGCAATACTACGAGTTACTGCGTGCAATGGCTGAAGCGCCCGCAGACCCCCATGAAGGCATCGGTATCTGGGTATCCGGCTTCTTTGGTTCGGGGAAATCTTCGTTTGCCAAGAATCTCGGATATATTTTAGCAAACCCCCAGCTCTGTGGGTAACCGGCCAGCGTCCTCTTCACCCAGCAGGTCAACGATCAGCGGATAACTGATGTGGTGGCTTCCTTAAACACCCGTATTCCAACGGAAGTCATCATGTTTGATGTGCGCGTTGAACACAGTGTCCGTCGGGGTTCCGAACGATTGGCGGAAATCATGTACACCTCGCTGCTGCGCCATCTGGACTATGCGGAAGATTTTGATATTGCCGAACTGGAAATTGAACTTGAGGGAGAGGGACGACTTGATGCTTTTGTGGCTTGTTGTGAGGAAACCCTCAATCGCGATTGGCGCACCGTTCGCAAAGGGGCCCAGAAGATTGCCCGTGCCAGCACCCTGCTCCATCATCTTGACCCTGTGACCTATCCGACCGCTGAGACGTGGTCGCACTCTCTCCAGGGGGATCAGCGGTCAATTACCATTACCATCGGCACTTTTGTTGAGCGCACGTTTGACCTCTGGGCCAGGCGGCGTCCTGGAAAAGCCCTGGTCTTCATTATGGACGAGGTCGGACAATATGTTGCGCGTAGTTCCGACAAAATCGAAGACCTGCGCACGGTTGTCGAGCAGTTTGGGCGTGTTGGCAAGAATTATGTGAAGGCTAAACAGATGCCTGCCCCCGTCTGGATTGTGGTCACATCCCAGGAAAAACTCGATGAGGTCGTCGCTGCACTCGATTCCAAAAAAATCCGTCTGGCGACGCTCCAGGATCGTTTCAAATATCGCTTTGATATGGCCCCGGCAGACATCCGCGAGGTGGCGACCCGCCGCGTCCTTTCGAAGAAAGACGCGGCACAGCCAATCTTGCAGCAACTCTATCAATCAAAACAGGGCCAACTCAATGCTGCCTGCCGCCTGGAACGCACATCGCGTCAAAGCACGATTAACGAGGCCGACGACTTTATTCACTTCTATCCCTATCTCCCTCACTATGTGGAGTTGTCAATAGACATTATGTCTGGCATTCGACTGCAACCAGGAGCGCTCCGCCACCTGGGTGGCAGTAATCGAACCATCATCAAGCAAACATACGAGATGCTCGTGTCTGAGCGAACGGCGCTGGCAACCCAGCCGGTCGGAACCCTCGTTACCCTGGATAAAATCTTCGAACTTGTTGAGGCCAACCTCTCGTCAGAGAAGCAGAAAGATGTGAGTGATATCCAGCAGCGCTTTCCCGCAGCACCGGGCACCTCTGGTACCGCATGGGAAACACGCGTAGCAAAAGCTATCTGCTTGCTGGAATTCGTGCGCGATCTTCCGCGTACGGAAGCGAATATTGCTGCCTGTCTGGTAGACACCGTAGGTGTGCCTGCACCACTTCAAGAAGTTACCGAAGCACTCCACCAGTTGTACGATGCTCAATTTGTGCGCAATACCGAAGCAGGCTGGAAATTGCAGACTGCCCAGGAGAAAAACTGGGAAACTGAGCGGCGTAGCCTGTCGCCAAAACCCAGAGAAGAAGACGGCATCATCCGTGAAGCGCTTGGCAACATCTTTAGCGCGAAGGTGCGAACCTATCGCTTCCGTGAGTTGCGCACGTTCCGGGTTGGTATTCACGTAGACGGTTATCGTGTGGGCGATGATGGGCAGATTGCGCTCTCACTGCTGGTTGCGGATGATGCAAGTGGGTTTTCGACCAGATTGGCAGATGCACGAAATGAAAGTCGTCAGACAAACAATGAGAACGATATCTACTGGGTGTTTTCACGCACCCCTGAGATTGATGACCTGGTGCAGAACGTCTATGCCTCTGGTCAGATGATCGCAAAATACAATCAACTGCGCGCACGCCAGCGTATCACCGCCCAGGAGGATGCCTGTTTGCAGAATGAGCACACTGAGCAGAAAAACTACGCGGCTCGCTTGCAGCAGCATCTGACAGAGGCATTCGAACAGGGACAGGGGTCTTCCGAGGGGTGACGCGAGATGCATCCTCACTGGGAAAAAACCTGGCGGAGATTATCAAAAAATTGCTTGACTACGTCGTGCCTGACCTGTACCCGAAACTGGAGATGGGCGCACGGCAGCTTGGCGGGAATGAGGCAGAAGAGGTCTTGAAGGCAGCCAACCTGAATGCCCTTTCACAGGTCTTCTATGGCCACGACCACGGCCTCAATCTTGTGGTCAAAGAAGGGGCCGGGTACGTTCCCAATCCATCAGCAGATAGTGCGAAGGAGATACTGGATTACCTCAGACGCGAACAGGCCTATGGGAACAAAGTGACCGGGCGCAGCCTGGAAGAACATTTCCAGGGCTTCGGGTATGGTTGGGAACGGGACATTTTACGCCTGGTGCTGGCCGTGCTCTTGCGTGCAGGCACCATCGAAGTAACCCATCAGGGACGCCGATTCCGGAATCACACTGACCCGCAGTGCCGGGTTCCATTTACGAATAACACTGCGTTCAGGTCGGCATCGTTTGCGCCGCGTGAGTCTATTGGCATCAAGATGCTGATCGCAGCCGCGAAGCACTATGAAGAACTGACTGGCGAAGAAGTGGATGTCGAGGAGAGCACCATTGCAACGGCATTCAAAAATGTTGCTGACGAAGAAGCCAGACTGCTGCTGCCCATGAGTGCGCTTACCCAGGCACATCAGTTGCCGATCCAGGATACCATCCGCGATTACCGACAATCACTGGAGGCTATTCTGCATGCCGACTCGGATGATGCGGTGCGTATCCTGGCGGGTGAAGGAGTTTCCTTCAAGGCCATCCGCAACCAAATACGCACTCTGCGCAGTGCGCTGGATGATACAGGATTAGCCCTTATCCAGCAGGCGCGAACCGCCGCCCACCGTATGTGGCCGGTACTTCAAGAACGGAGGAGCGAGACTGACCTGGCCGCATGTGCAGATACCCTCCTGAGCCTGGTTGCTTCAGCAGAAGGATTGCTGCACCTTGACCAGATGGCTGAGCAAACGAGCACCATCAATGCCGCCTATCGTGAGTGCTACACCGATCTGCACACCCGGCGCGCAGACGCATACACGCAGGCTATCGAGCAGGTGAAGGGCTTGCCGGAGTGGAACCTGCTTGATGAAGCAATGTATGAAACGGTGCTGGCACCGCTGACGAGCCGTGCCTATTCCAGCCTGGATTTGCCTGACGGTGCAGTCGTGTGGATGAAGAACTCCCCCACCGCGCAAAGCAAGACCCACGCGACCTGAACATCCTCGACCCGGCCAGCGGTAGCGGGCACTTCTTGCTCTACTGCTTCGACCTGCTGGAGCATATCTATATGGAAGCGTGGGAGGACGAGCAACCCGCCGCGTGGACGGGGAGCGGCAAGACGCTCCGCGAGGAGTACGACACGCTGGACGACCTGCGCCGCGCCATCCCCGGCCTGATCCTGCGCCACAACCTGCACGGCATTGACATTGACCTCCGCGCCACCCAGATTGCGGCGCTGGCGCTGTGGCTGCGGGCGCAGCGGGCATATCAGGAGCAGGGTATCGAGGCCAACCAGCGCCCACCGATCATGCGGGTCAATGTGGTGTGCGCCGAGCCGATGCCGGGCGATGCGGCCCTGCTGAACGAGTTTACCGCCACGCTTCAGCCGCCCGTGCTGGGGCAACTGGTGCGCGAGCTATTCGACAAGATGCACCTGGCGGGCGAGGCCGGGTCGCTGCTCAAGATTGAGGAGGAGCTACGCGACACCATCGCCAGCGCCAGGCAGCAGTGGGAGCGCGGGCCGCAGCCCGAACAGCAGACGCTCTTCCCCGATATGCAGCAGCGCGGGCCGGAACAACTGCGCTTCGACGTGTCGGGCATCAGCGATGCAGAGTTCTGGGATATGGCCGAGCGCCGCGTGCTGGAGGCGCTGCGCGACTATGCCAGCCGCACCGCCAACGGGCGCACCCTCCAGCGACGGCTGTTTGCCGATGATGCCGAGCGCGGCTTTGGCTTTGTGGACATGGGCCGCCGCCGCTTCGATGTGGTGCTGATGAATCCGCCCTTCGGTGCGGCAAGCACGCCCTCCAGGGCATATATTGAGCAGCGCTATCCGCGTACTAAAAACGATGTCTACGCGGCGTTTGTGGAACGCGGCGTGGATATGCTGCGGGCAGGCGGCATGCTCGGTGCGATCACCTCGCGCACGGGCTTTTTCCTCTCGTCGTTCCAGAAGTGGCGCGAGGAGATTTTGCTGCGAGAAGCACCACCCACAGTCTTTGCGGACCTGGGCTATGGCGTGCTTGATACGGCGATGGTCGAGACGGCGGCATACTGTTTGTGCAAACAATCCTGACCATTGAACGACTGCTGCGTGCTACAATGTATACAATACAATCAGGCGGAGACCAGTTACGAGGTTCTGATGATGCATACCCTGACCATTGAACTACCCAATGATGCCTATGTGCAGCTGGAGACGGCTGCTCGGCAGATAGGCAAGACGGTTGATATGCTGGTGGTTGAATTGCTGACAAGCCAACTGCTACCGGTGGCGGCACCCTCCGAGCGCGACCAGGTGACTGTCGCGTTGCAAGCCGCCGGGATGCTTGCCGAGCCGAGCGCGGAGATGCAGCATATCGCCACGCAGGGAGCGACCATCTCGGAGGCCGCCGTGCGGCAAGCGCTGAGCCGGGCCGGGGGCACGCCGCTGAGTGAGATGGTGCTGGAGCAGCGAGGCCCGAAAGCGTGAGTGTCTTTTTTCTGGACTCCAGTGCGCTGGTGAAGCGGTATCTGGTTGAACCGGGCACAGGCTGGATCGTTGCCCTGGCAGCACCGGCGTTGGGGCATTCCCTGCTCATTGCCCAGGTGACCCGCATTGAGGTTATCGCTGCGCTGGCGGCGCGGGCACGAGCAGGCAGTATCACGACCGATGAGCGCGACACGGCAGTGCGCCTGCTGACCTATCATATCGTCAGCCAGTATCAGAGCATCCCGCTGGATGCGCCCATTCTGGACCGGGCCGCCCGGTTGCCGCTGCACCATCGGCTGCGCGGCTATGATGCCATCCAGCTTGCAACGGCGCTGGTGGCAAACACCCGGCTCCTCTCTGCCGGTGTGCCCGCACTCACGTTTGTTGCAGCCGATAATGACCTGCTCGCGGTGGCCCGGGTTGAGGGACTGTCTACGGTAAACCCGAACATCTATCCCTGAAGAGAAAGGAGCACCTCCTATGACCACCTTCTTTCGCCTGCTCCACCACGACGACAAAGCCACCGCGCTTGCTGCCGCCACCGCCGCGCTGCGCCAGGGAACGCCCCACCCCGACACCCACACGGTTGACCCGGCCTCCTTCGCGCAGGTGCCCGGTAGTCCGTTTGCCTACTGGGTGAGTGAGCGCGTGCGCCGTCTCTTTGCAGAGTTGCCAAGGTTTGAGAGTAAAGATAGACACGCTTGTGTAACTAATCCAGCAGGTAATGATCATCGTTATTTTAGGACATCTTGGGAAATTCCAGCTAAATTCAAGGGGAGAGCCACTAAATGGGTCAACATGTTAAAAGGAGGAGACTTCAGTCGTTATTATTCAGACACACATTTATTCGTGGATTGGGATGATAAAGAACAAACATTCTTGGGTTTTGAAGGAACACCTCATCGGCCACTAAAGCGCCTTGCTTCAGCAGATTATTTCTTCCTCCCTGGTATTACTTACTCCACGCGTTCTCAAGTTGGTTTTAGCGCCCGCATTTTACCAGCGGGATGCATCTTTCACGCAAAAGGCCCGGGGATTTTTTGTGGTACAGAAAACAATCCTCGTTTTCTTGCATTGATGAATTCACAAATTTTTCATGATCTTTTACTTTTACAGATGACATTTGGCTCTTACGAAGTCGGTGTCATCCAGCGCACCCCCGTGCCCAACCTCGATACCCCCGACGGGGAGCAGTTGGGCAAACTCGCCTTCGCCTGTGTCAATCTCAAGCGCGGCCTGGACACCGCCACCGAAACCAGCCACGTCTTCCAGCTACCGGCCCTGCTGCAAGCCAGCGGCGACACGCTGGCAGCACGCGACGCAGCGTGGGCGCAGCGCGTGGCGGCGGCGGA
>JAAUSY010000216.1 GCA_012032475.1 Chloroflexaceae bacterium | reverse complement strand
GCGCGGACCGCACGGATGAGGTCGCGGGCCGCGGGAACGTGGGTGTTCAGGGTGACCGAGACTGCCAGCAGGTGGGCCCGCGCTCATTGACCATTGCCACCACATCTTCGGTCGGCATGTTGGCCCCCAGGTAGTAGACGTCCCACCCCTCGATTTCAAAGAAGTCAGCGACCATTCGAACGCCCAGTTCGTGCAGTTCGCCGCCGATGCAGGTTGCCACGAGGGTCCGCCCGACCGATGGACGGGTAAAAACATAGGAATAGAGCTGCGCCATCACGCTCTGGGTGATGGCTGTAGCCAGGTGCTCCTGTGCAACAGTCAGTTCGTTGCCTTCCCACAGTCGCCCGATTTCGTGCATCGCTGGTTGGAGGACTTCCAGGTAGAGGTCCCGAATGTCCAGGCCACTTTCCAGTGACGACCGGGCGACATTGAGCGCTCGTCGTCGGTTGCCCTTTCGCAGGGCATCAAGGTATTCCTGGTAGATGGAATTGATGGTTGCGATGCTCATAGTGATGCGCTCGGAATATGCTTCGGTATCGGCGCGATAGACCAGGAATGTGGGAAAACGTCATGGCTAGTATACCATTTTCGCTGGTCTGATGGAAGGGGGAAATGGCAAGCAGACCGCCATCACGTGGTATACTTATCATCACTGACCAACCGGTGGTTCTCTCACCGGAGCCATGAAACGAAACGATCAGGAAGTCCTGCGATGAAACCTCCCCATGTCTATTTGATTGGCCTCACCGGAAACATCGCCTGTGGGAAGAGCACGGTCGTGGCGATGCTGGATGCGCTTGGGGCGCACACGCTCGATGCCGACCAGGTGACGCGCCGGGTACAGCAGCCGGGCACCCCTGTCTACCAGCGCATCGTCGAAGCATTCGGGCCGGATATCGTAACCCACCCCGGCGGCCCGCTGGACCGGCGGAAACTGGGAGACCTGGCGTTTGGCAACCCGGCGGTCCTCCAGCGCCTTGAGCACATCGTCCACCCCTCCGTACACGCCGAACTGGTGGGCTGGCTTGCCCGCGTTGCCGGGAACGTCTCCGCTCCCTCTGTTCCCTCCGCTCCCCCTGCTTCCCCTACCGTCGCGGTCATTGACGCCATCAAGCTGATAGAAGCCGGCTGGAAGCCCCACTGCGACGCGGTGTGGGTGGTCACCTGCCCGCAGGAGCAGCAGTTGGAGCGGCTGATCCGAACCCGCGGGATGAGCGAAGCCGAGGCCCGGCAGCGCATCGCGGCCCAGCCTTCGCAGGCCAGCCGGGTCGCGCTGGCCGATGTGGTGATTGACAACTCCGGGCCGCTGGCCCAAACCCGCGCCCAGGTTGAGGCAGCGTGGCATCGCATGGCTGGCCGCAATAGGTAACACCACACGTCACGCCTTCCTGGGCAGGTCTACCCGTACCACCACCACGGTGACATCGTCGTGTACCTCCGCGGTTCCCACAAATGCCTCGAACGCAGCGCGGAGGTGCTGCAACATTGTCGTGGCGCTGTCTTGCGGCCCGCTCCGGATAGCCTGCTCCAACCGCCCGAAGCCAAACATCTCCCGGTGCCGATTGGTCGCCTCAACCATTCCATCGCTGGTCAGAATGACCATATCGCCATCGCTGATTTCCAGGGTCTTCCCCTGGTATCCCGTCCTTGCGCCATACCCCATCCCCAGAGGTATCCCTCCCACCTCCGGCCAGTCAATGGTCCCTTCCCGGCGGCGAATGAACGGCGCAGTCCCTCCGGCGTTGACCATGTGGATGAGCGCCGGGGAGCCATCCGGGGCAAGCTCAAGTTCGATATAGCACATCCCACAGTTCTGGCGACGCGGCCAGGTGTAGGACATCAGGGATTTATCCAGGTAGGCCAGGCGCTCCCCCGGCAGGAATGCCTGGGCAAATGAGGCATCGAACTGCGACAGGCTGGTTGCCATAAACAGTGCCGCGGGAATCCCCTTTCCGAGCACATCGCCAATGGCAAACGCAAACCGATGGGGATGAAACGCGTGGTACTGGTAGAAATCGCCCCCGACTTCTCTGGCCGGCTGGTTGTAGCACACCACGTCCAGGCGGTCCCACTCCGGGTGCGCCGGAGGGAGCAAACTTTGTTGTATCTCGCGGGCAATCGCCAGTTCGCGCTGCACCCGGTCAAGCCGCTGTTGCTGCTCCAGAAGCATCTGTTCGTGCTCCAGTTCGCGCCGCTGCCGCTCCAGCTTCTGGGTCTGCTCATTCATCTTGAAGCGGACCCCGCTCCAACCCGTCAGCAAGAGCAGCACAACCCATCCGGTGGTGAACCACCAGGTGCCCCACCACGGGGGCGTCACCGTTATCCTGACCGAAGCTCCCTGCTCGTTCCACACATCGTCATTGTTCGAGGCGACCACCCGGAACACGTATGTTCCAGCGTCCAGGTTCGTATAGGTGGCAAAGTTGCGCGTGCTGTCTACCTCCGTCCACTCCTGGTCGAACCCCTCCAGTTGATAGCGATAGCGATTCTTCTTTGGGTGAATATAACTCAGCGCTGCAAACTCAAAGGTCAGGACCGTATCCTCGTACGAGAGGATCAGGTCGGTCGTCTCGCTGATATGCCGCTCCAGGGGAGAGTCCCCGCCAATTTTCACGGGTTTGTTCAGGAGCAAGAAATTGGTGAGATACACCGGGGGGACGTAAGGGTTATCGAAAATGTGGTCCGGATGGAACGCATTGAACCCGTTGATGCCACCGAAAAACATCTCCCCGGCCCGGTTCTTGTGAAAAGCGCCGAACAAGAATTCGTTGCCCTGCAACCCGTCCCGAACATCATAGTTGCGGAATGTCTCGGTGCGCGGGTCGAACCTGGACAACCCCCTGATGGTGCTGAGCCACAGGTAGCCTTCTCCATCTTCCAGCGCCCCATACACGATGTTGGAAACCAGCCCGTCCTGTTTGGTATAGCGCGTGAAGGTCCCGCGGTCGCGGTCAAACCGATTCAGTCCGCCGTAGGTGCAGACCCACAACCGCTGCTGCGAATCCTCATAGAGCGAGTAGACATTGTTATGTCCCAGACTGTGCGGATCGTTCACGTCGTATTCATAGTGCTCAAACGTTTCGCTGTCCCGGTCAAACCGATTCAGTCCTCCTTCCCAGGTTGCCACCCACAGGTTCTGTCGGGAATCCTCATAGATTGACCAGATATAATCGCTGCTCAAACTGGTCGGGTCCAACGGATCATTCTTGTAGGCTGTGAAGGTCCCCTGTTCGCGGTCGAACCGATTGACGCCCCCACCTCGCGTCCCGACCCACAGGGCACCGGTGTGGTCTTCATGCACCGAGACGACCACGTTGTTACTCAGGCTCCGGGGGTTGGCCGGGTCGTGCTGGTAGCGGATAAAGCGGTCGTTTTCGCGGTCAAAGCAGTTCAAGCCGTTTCCATAGGTCCCAATCCACAGGGTTCCCCGCGAGTCTTCGGAGATGGTGGCAATCATATCCGCGCTGATGCTGGGGGGGTTGGCGGGGTCGTGCCGATAGTGGACAAAGGTCTTCTTCTGGCGGTCCAGGCGGTTCAGCCCACCGCCAAAGGTCCCGATCCACAGATAGCCCAGGTGGTCTTCATAGAGGGAAGTAACCTGGTTGTGGCTCAGGCTGTTCGGGTTGTGCGTCAGGTGGTAATAGTGCTCAAATCTCCGTCCCTGGAGGTTCAGCTTGCTGATACCGCCAACCGTCCCGACCCACAGCAAGCCGTCTTCCGTTTCCTCCATAGCCCAGACGAAGTTGTTGCCCAGGCTCTGGGGGTCGTCCGCATCGTTCCGATACGGAAGAAAGACCTCATGCTCGCGGTCAAAGCGGTAGAGTCCGTCTCCCTCGGTCCCCACCCACAGGTTCTCGTGGCGGTCTTCGTAGATGACGCGGAAGGCATTCTGCCACGGACTGGACCGTTCGGGCGTATCCTGCCGGTGGTAGCGGACAAACGCCTCGCGCTGGCGGTCAAACCGGTGCAAAGTTCCATCGTTGGTCCCGACCCACAGAGTATGGTCGCGGGTTTCATAGATCGGGACGACATAATCGCTGCTCAGACTGGTGGGGTCGGCGGGGTCGTGCTGGTAGCGCACGAAGGAATCGCTGGCCGGGTCAAACCGATTCAAGCCGCCTCCGCTGGTGCCCACCCATAGCACTCCCTGGTGGTCTACATACAGCGACCAGACATCGTTGTGGCTCAGGCTGGTAGGGTCGGCGGGGTTGTGCTGATAGCGCGTGAAGGTCTGACTGGCGCGGTCAAAGCGGTTCAGTCCACCGCCAATCGTGCCGACCCACAGGGTGCCCGTGTGGTCTTCGCCCAATGCCCCCACCACATTATAGCTCAGGCTGGTAGGGTCGGCGGGGTCGTGCTGGTAGCGCGTGAACGTTTCGGTGGTCGGGTCGAAGTGGTTCAACCCGCCGTCGAGTGTCCCAATCCACAGGTCTCCCTGCTGGTCCTCCAGAAGCGCCCGGACATTGTCGGAACTCAGGCTGTTGGGGTCGGCAGGGATGTTTTGATAGACCGTAAACGCTATCCCATCGTATTTATTCAGCCCACTCTGGGTGCCAATCCACACAAACCCCCGGTGGTCTTGCAGGATGGCGCGAACGCTGGAGCTGGAAAGACCGTCTTCTCCGGTGATATGCTCAAAGTGCAACTCTGGCTCTTGCGCCCTGGCCCGCGGAGCCAGAGCCAGGCAGAATGCGAGGAGCAGGACGATCCCGCCTCCTCGCCGCAAATTTTGCCTTAGAAACAGAAGCGGCTGCGTTTTGGCTGGCATATGGTCGTACCTTCGCTTGTTTGGTTTCTCACCCTGGATACCGTCTGGTCGGGCGGGCAGTGGAGGGTCGGAGGCCCCGGACGGGTGACCCTCCGCTGCCCGCCAACCAACCGGCCAAATTTTTACCTCGTTTTAACCAACAGGTGCGTGGGGATATTGTACTATAAAATCGTCAGATTTCATACCGCAAAATGATCATTACTTCATACATCGGTCATTTATTTGACAGCTTGCCGCAGAGCTACTACCATATCCCTACGATGGAAATGGAAATCGCTATGGAAAACCTGGTTATTCTCCCGCTCCAGGACCTGAACCCGGCGCAGCAGAAGGCTGTCCGGTCTCCCGGTGGCCCCGTGCTGGTGCTGGCCGGGCCGGGCAGCGGCAAAACCCGCGTGCTCACCCACCGGGTCGCCTACCTCATCGAAGAGCGGGGGGTTGACCCCAGCCGTATCCTCGCAGTCACCTTTACCAACAAGGCGGCCCGCGAGATGCGCGAGCGATTGACCCGGCTGGTCGGGGATGGCCCGGCGGCTGCCCTGACGGTCGGGACGTTCCACCACCTCGGGGCCCTCTTCCTGCGCCGCGATATCACCCACCTTGGACGGTCCCGCAACTTCGTCATCTACGACGCCGACGACCAGGAACGTCTGATTCGCCAGGTGCTCAGAGACCTCAACCTGGACGAACAGCACTATCCGCCGCGGGTGGTCCTCAGCCAGATATCCGCCGCCAAGCATGGCCTGCTCACCCCCGAAGACTATGCCGGCGCGCCCGAACGAGCCTCCAGCCACCGCGAGACGGTCATGGCTCGCTGCTACCAGCACTACCAACAGTTGCTCCGCAAGAACAACGCTCTGGATTTTGATGACCTGCTCGGCGAAACCCTCCGCTTGTTTCAGCAGCACCCGCATGTGCTGGCAGCCTACCAGCACCGCTACATCCACGTCCTGGTGGATGAATATCAGGACACGAACCAGGCGCAGTATCTCCTGGTGCGCCAGCTTGCGGCCCTCCACCGCAACCTGTTCGTCGTGGGCGATGAAGACCAGTCGGTCTATTCGTGGCGCGGCGCAGATGTGCGCAATATCCTGCAATTTGAAGATGACTACCCCGATGCTGAGGTCATCTTGCTGGAGCAAAACTACCGCAGCACCCAAGCTATCCTGGATGTGGCGCAGGCTATCATCCGGCGGGGCACCACCCGCAAGCACGTCAAGAATCTCTGGACTCAGAACCAGGCCGGGACGGTCGTTGCCATGATTGAGGGCAACGACCAGTACGTCGAAGCCAGCTACGTCGTCGAGGAAATTGGCCGCCTGGTGGCGAGCGGGAGCTACCAACCGGGCGATTGCGCGGTGATGTACCGAACCAATGCCCAGAGCCGCCTGCTCGAAGAAGCCCTGCGCTGCGCCAACCTGAACTACCGGGTCTTCGGGGGCATCCGTTTCTATGAGCGCAGGGAGGTGAAAGACCTGCTGGCCTATCTGCGGCTCATCCTCAACCCCGCTGACCGCGTGAGTTTCGAACGGATTGTCAATGTTCCGCCGCGCAAATCGGCAAGCGCACCGTAGAAACGCTCCAGCAGTGGGCCGAAACCCTCCAGGTTGCTCCCTACCAGGCGCTCCACCTCCTGGCCGAGGGGAGGGAA
>JAAUSY010000215.1 GCA_012032475.1 Chloroflexaceae bacterium | reverse complement strand
CGGCGCATCTCGGGCAGGCACTGGGCGGGGCGGTGGTCGGGTTTGAGCGCGAGCGCCTGCCGCAGCGCTCCCTGCATCGTCTGGCTCACGCCGGGCAGGGGCGGGAGCGGGTCGGGTTGTCCATCGGCCACCGCCGAAACACGCGAAAGGGCGTCGGCATGCAGCTCCTTGAGGGACCTGCCCAGGATCAGGTGGCAGGCCGTGGACGCCAGGCTGAAGAGGTCGCTGCGCGGGTCGGTGCCCTTGCCCTGAATCTGCTCCAGGGGGGCGTAGTCGAGCGTATAGGCGAACATGCTGCTGCTGGCCCCGGAGGTCTGCGCCGAGACCCCCTTGGCAATGCCAAAGTCCAGCACCATCACCTGCCCGCGGGGGGTGAGCTTCAGGTTGTGGGGCTTCAGGTCGCGGTGGACGACCGGCGGAGTGCGGGCGTGCAGATATTCGAGCGCCTCCAGCACCTGGTCGAGCCAGTCCAGCACCTCGTTCTCCGCGAAGGGGTGGCCGGTGTGGTGCAGGCGCTGCTTGAGCATCTCGTTCAAGTCGCGCCCGGAGACAAATTTCATCGCCAGAAAGCGCCCCTCCGGGGTAGTGAAGTAGTCGCGCACATCGGGGAGGGCGGGGTGGTCGAGGTCGCTCAACATCCGCGCCTCGCGCTCGAAGGCGCGGACGAACAGGTCCACCTGCTGCGGGGTCGCCGTCGGGGGGATGATAATCTGCTTGAGCGCCACCTTGCTGCCGAAGGCGGCCTGGTTTTCCGCCTCATAGACGGCGCCCATCCCCCCCTGCCCCAGGAGACGCACGATGCAGTAGCGCGAGTGGATGATGGTACCAGGCTGAAGCAAAACGGACATACGCGTATCCCCTTATCCTCTCATTATCCTGAACGATCCGGAACTATCCTGACTTGCTGGGAGAAGACCCGAACGGTCTCACTATAGCGCAGGTGGGGAGAAATGGCAAGGGAGCGTTTCCGGTTTCCGAGGGGTCCGGTGGGATGGAACCATCAGGTGGTTCTTCCGGTATAATGATAATGAGCAGAACCACCAGAGAAGGAGACCAACCGATGAACCGTTTCTTCAACACCGCGGGGCCGTGCAACCCGAACGACCACTATATGCTACCCGCAGCGGCTCGTCTGCCCGAAGTGACCCGTCTGATTGCCCAGAAACTCTACTTCGTCCTCCACGCCCCGCGGCAGACGGGCAAGACGACCGCCCTGCTCACCCTGGCGCAGGAACTCACCGCGGCGGGCACCTACACCGCCGTGCTGGTCTCGATGGAGGTGGGTGCTCCGTTTGAAGATGACCCTGGAGCCGCGGAGGATGCTATCCTCAATGCCTGGCTCGGCAAAGCCAGAGCGCAGCTTCCTCCAGCATTGCAGCCTCCTCCGTGGCCCACGGCACCAGCAGGCAGACGTGTCGGGGTCGCGCTCCAGACCTGGGCAATGGCCTCCCCCCGCCCCCTGGTGGTCTTCCTCGACGAGATTGACGCCCTGCGAGATGGTGCCCTCATCTCGGTGCTGCGCCAGCTTCGGGACGGCTATGCCGACCGCCCTCGCGCCTTCCCCTGGTCACTCGCGCTCATCGGTCTGCGCGATGTGCGTGATTACAAGGTGGCATCGGGCGGGAGCGACCGCCTGCATACCACCAGTCCCTTCAACATCAAGGCCGAGTCGCTCACGCTGCGCAACTTCACCGCTGCCGAAGTGGCTGCGCTCTACCAGCAGCACACCGACGAGACGGGACAGGTCTTCACCCCCGACGCGACCGTACGAGCCTTCTATCTCACCCAGGGGCAGCCCTGGCTCGTCAATGCCCTGGCGCGGCAAATCACCGAGGTGCTCGTGCCCGACCCTGCCACGCCCATCACCCCTGCCCACGTGGACCAGGCGAAGGAGTTGCTCATCCAGCGGCAGGACACCCACCTGGACAGCCTGGTCGAGCGGCTGCGCGAGCCGCGGGTGCGCCGCATCATCGAACCCATCCTGGCGGGGTTGGCGCTGGAGAACGTGGCTCCTGACGACCTTCGCTTCGTGCAAGACCTGGGGCTGTGTCGGATGGACCCCGCAGGCGGCCTGGTGGTTGCCAACCCCATCTACCAGGAGGTCATCCCGCGAGTGCTGGCAAACGCGCCGCAGGCCTCGCTGCCCATCATCGCCCCCACCTGGCTCACCCCCGACGGCAAGCTGGACCCCGCGAAGCTGCTGGAGGCGTTCCTGGCCTTCTGGCGGCAGCATGGGCAACCCCTGCTCAAGAGTGCGCCCTACCACGAGATAGCGCCTCACCTCGTGCTGATGGCGTTCCTGCACCGGGTGGTCAACGCCGGCGGGACGATTGAGCGGGAATATGCCATCAGCACGGGACGGATGGACCTGTGCGTGCGCTACGGGGAAGTGTCCCTGGCGATGGAACTCAAGGTGTGGCGCGAGGGGGAGACCAACCCGCTCCGTGCGGGGTTGGCGCAGCTGGATGCCTACCTGGCGGGGTTGGGGCTGGACACGGGCTGGCTCGTCATCTTCGACCAGCGCGAGGGGTTGCCCGACCTTGCCGAGCGCACCACGACCGAGCCAGCCACGACCCCCGCGGGGCGGAGCGTGGTGGTCGTGCGGGGGTGAGGCCAGTTGGTGGTGAGCAGAGAGGAGGATATTAGGATATAATGAGGAAGGTACCCGCAAGTTCGAAACAAATCTGTGCCCCTGGGATGGGCGATGGAGGTAGACCAAGGATGCAATCTCTGCTCCCATATGGGGCAGTGCTGTTGATGCTGCTATCGTTCGTGCTCAATGCATGCACTGCCTGGACCGAAACCGGAACCACCCCGCAGAATGGGGAAGGACCGCAGCCGGCCCCCGTCGAGATGGCGACCGCAATGACCGGACCAGAACTAGCAGGCGAACCGACCACGGCCCCTCCGGCCCCCGCATTCTCCCCGGCCCCCCCCGTGCCAGACGCCGAGGCGCCCGGCGCTTCAGCGGCACGACCGTCAACTACTACAGCGGGCAAATCGGGGTTGGCTCAGAACTGGATAACCTGCTCATGGCGCGTTTTACGGAAGAAACCGGCATTCACGTCAACTTCGTGCCCAAGTCGGACGACACGACTGAAGACTACGCCGTGTATGACGTGCTGTTCGCCGCAAAGTCCCCCGACATTGACGTGCTGGCCCTCGATATCATCTGGCCGGCCTCGTTTGCCGACCACCTGGTCAACCTGCGCCCGGCCCTCGATGCCGAAGCTGCCCAGCACTTTCCGGGCATTATCGAAAACAACACCATCGCGGGGAGCCTGGTTGCCATGCCGCAGTTTGGCGATTTTGGCATGCTCTACTACCGCACTGATTTGCTGGCAGCCTACGGGTTTGGCGGCCCCCCGGCCACCTGGGACGAACTCGAACTGATGGCGCGGACCATCCAGGAGGGCGAACGGGCCGCAGGCAACGCCAACTTCGTCGGGTTGGTGTTCCAGGGCGCAGCCTACGAGGGCGGCACCTGCAACGCCCTGGAATGGATTGCCTCCCATGGCGGCAGCATCATCGAGGAGGGCGTGGTCACGCTCAACAACGAGGCGACCCTTCGGGCAATGGAACGGGCCCGCGGATGGGTCGGCACGATTGCCCCGGAGACCGTCGTGTCCTTCCGTGAAGAAGATGCCCGCGAACTGTTTCAGCGCGGCGACGCCGCCTTTATGCGCAACTGGCCCTATGCCTATGCGATGGGCAACGCGGCCAACTCGCCCATTCGGGAGCGGTTCGACGTTGCCCCGCTGCCACACGACGGCAGCCACCCTGGCGTGGGCACCGTTGGGGGGTGGCAGCTCGCGGTTTCGGCCTATTCTCCTAACCCGGAGGCAGCCATCGCCTTTGTTCGCTACCTCACCAGCGCCGAGGTGCAGAAGTGGCGGGCCATTGAGGGGGGCTATGTTCCCACCATTCGCTCCGTATCGGAGGACCCGCAGGTTATCGCCGCGCTCCCTTTTCTGGAGCGGCTGCAAGGGGTGGTTCGCATTGCGCGGCCCTCGCGGGAGACCGGGACGCAGTACAACGAAGCCTCCGCGGTGATATTCCAGGGAACCAACAGCATCCTGCGGGGAGCCGAACCATCCCAGACGCTGGCAACGATGAGTGCCGACCTCGAAGCGCTCGTGCAACGAGGGACCACCGCGCCGTGAGGCCCGCAACGGGTGACGAGCGGCGAGTGGTGGGGAATGAATGAGGAAAAGATGCCCGGTGACTGCGTTGAGATCCGTGGAAGGCATTGATAGAGATTGAGAGAAATCGCTATCACATTCTCGTGTTCATGCTCTGGGCAGCCTCGTGCTGGTCCTGCTCCAACAGCCCCCGGAGCACCAGAGCATGAACACAGACCAACGGGGCCTGCCTGTGTTCTGGAACCGAAGCCTGCTCGCACGACTGATAAGCTCCTTCCTGCTGCTGTCGCTGGTGATGACCGGGGTGGCCGGGGTGGTGGCCTTTTTTCAGGCAACTGACACCCTGGAACAGTCGGTCATTGAGCGGTTGCGGGTGGCCGCCCTGGCCCGTCAGGACGAACTGGACGCCTGGGTCAGCACCCAGGCCAACGACGTAACCTTCGTGGCGCGTTGGGAAGAGGTGCTTCAATCCACCCGCACGCTCATGACTGCCGAACCAACGTCGCTCGAATATCAGGTGGCGTATACCCGCCTTGCCGAGACCCTGCGCGAGGTGGTGGTGCGCCGCCCTGATTTCGATGAGCTGTTCATCTTGAAGAACGACGGGGTGGTGACCGTGTCGTCGCGGCGGGCAAGCGAAGGGCAGGACCTTCACACCAGTCGCTACTACATTGCCGGGCAAACCCAGACCTTCATTCAGAACGTCTACCCCGACCCCCACACCAGTCAGCCGACGATGACCATTGCCACGCCGCTGCTTGACCCCCTTGGCCGGCGGATGGGCGTGCTGGCGGTGCATCTCAACCTGGAGCGGATGGACCGCATTATCCTCGACCGGGCCGGGTTGGGGGAGACGGGCGAAATGTACCTGGTGGATAAGACCGGGCTGTTCGTTTCGGGGCGGCGCTTCGGCCAGCAGAATTTCACCCTCCCGATGCACTCGGAGGGCATTGACCGCGCCCTGGCCGGCGAGAGCAGCACCGGGCGCTACCTCAACTACCGCGGCGTTCCGGTCATCGGGGCCTACCAGTATCTGGATCGGTTCGAACTGGCGCTGCTGGTGGAGATGGAGCAGCGCGAAGCCTTTGCGCCCACCAACCAGCTAGCGCTGCATATCACGCTGGCGGGTATCGTGGCGGCTAGCATCCTTGCCATCGGCGTCTACCTGCTGGCACGGCAGATTGCCCGGCCCATTCTGCAACTCACCGACGCGGCCCGCAGGGTTGCCGCGGGCAACCTGAATGTCACCGCTCCGGTAGTGACCCGCGACGAAATCGGTGTGCTGGCGCAGGTCTTTAACCAGATGACCACGCAGCTCCGTGGGTTGTATGAACGGATGGAGCAGCAGGTCGCGGCGCGGACTGCCGAACTGACGCACACCAACGAGCAACTGACGAGCGAAATTGCCGAACGGCGGCGCATCGAGGAGCAGCTCCGGCACGCCAAGGAAGACGCCGAGGCCGCCAACCGCGCCAAGAGCACCTTTCTTGCCAATATGAGCCACGAACTGCGCACCCCGCTCAGTGCCATCATCGGGTTTGCCCAGTTGATGCAGCGCGACTCATCGCTGACGCCCGACCAGCGCGAGTTTCTGGGTATTATCAACCGGAGTGGTCAACATTTGCGTGACCTGATTAACGATGTGCTGGAGATGTCCAAGATTGAGGCCGGTCGTATGACGCTCAATGAAAGCCCGTTTGACCTTCGTCCCGTCCTGAACGATGTTGAGAAGATGTTCCTGATACGCACGCAGGAAAAGGGGCTGCAACTGGTAGTTGACTGCGCTCCTGATGTCCCCACCTCGCTCTACTCCGACGAGCGCAAGTTGCGCCAGGTGCTCATCAATCTGCTCTCGAATGCGGTCAAGTTCACCCAGGAGGGTGGCATCACGCTACGGGTCAGAAGGCAGGAACCAGGCAGCCGGAGCCAGGACGATGGGGTTATCGAACCCTCCCTCCCGAACCCCGGCCTCCAGAGCCTGGTCTTCGAGGTTGCCGACACGGGACCGGGCATCGCGCCCGACGAGCTTCCCACACTCTTCCAGGCCTTTGCCCAGACGCGGACCGGCCAGCAGGCGCAGGAGGGCACCGGGTTGGGGCTTGCCATCAGCCGCCGGTTCGTGCAGCTAATGGGGGGGAATATCACGGTCCAGAGCGAGGTCGGGCGCGGCTCGGTGTTCACGTTCAATATCACGGTCCCCGCGGCTGAACCTGCCGAAGCTGCGCAAGAGGCTGCGCCCCCCCAGGGTGCTTAGCCTGGCCCCCCGGTCAACCTGCCTACCGCATTCTGGTCGTGGATGACCGGACGGACAACCCGGCAATTGCTGGTCCAGTTGCTCGAACGGGTGG
>JAAUSY010000214.1 GCA_012032475.1 Chloroflexaceae bacterium | reverse complement strand
TCGTCCATCGTCATCATCGCCGTCGTCATCGTCAGCATCGCCGTTGTTATCGTCATCATCGCCGTCGTCATCGTCATCGCCATCGTCATCATCATCGCCATCGTCATCATCATCGCCATCGTCTCCAGGAGGGGAGGCGGTGTCACAAACGGGGACGGCAATGGTCGCCAGGTAGCTCTGAAGATCGGTAATCATCAGGTCGGAGTAGCCGAGCTTGAGCGACCCTTTGAGCTTGATGGAGAATCGGCCTTTCCTGAAGTTTTCCTTGAACTTCCATTTGACTTTGCCGCCCTCGACCTTATACTCCAACCCGCCCTGAACGTCGAGGACAGTCGAGCAGGAGGTCGGGACGGGAATTTCCCACTCGATGGGCACGAAGCCTTTGAGGGAGTCCACGTAGTATTCCCAGATGAGCGACCCATCAACATCGTACCGGATGCCAAGCAGGTAGATGCGATATTTCCCATCCCCCACGGTGACGGTCTTGTCGTCGCTGCAAGCCGGGCCTGGCATGGCCTCTTCGCCCTCTTCGCCTTCACCGTTGAGCTTCATCATGGTGAAGCCGCGGAAGATGGACCTGTTCCCCTTGAACTTGAACTTGAACTTGCCGCGGTGGAAGTCGGACTTGATTTCCCACTTGAGGGTGCGCATCCCGGTGTGCCGGTCGGGTCCGGACAATGACCATTTGCCAGAAATGGATTTTTCGTCTAGCTCGGCGCAGGCCGGTATCTGGATTTCAACGAATTTCAGCTTTCTGGTCGCGTTGGGGAGCAAGTCTATGACGTATTCCCAGGAGCCGCCAATGATCTGGAGCGCCACAATGCGGTAGCTGCCGAACATGATGATGACGGCTCCGGTGTCGGCGCAGGCCGGGCCGGGGATGACGTTGTAGAGGTCGTCATCATCGCCATCGTAGATGCCATAGGTACCTTCTGAGCCGTAGAGGTCGTCAGAGCCGTTGATCGTGACCCTGGTGAAGCCGGGGGTGACTGCGCCAGAGAGGGTGACGGAAAACTCGCCTTGAGGAAGCCTTCCTCGATGGTCCACTTGATGCCGTAGACGCCGGTGGTGCCGTTATCGTCATCGTCGTCGTCGTCACCATTGTCATCATCATTGGCAAGTGAGACATAAGAAGCGTAGCCATTGTCATCATCATCGTCATCGTCGTCATCGCTGTCATTGTCGTCATCACCATTGTCATCGTCGTCGTCATCGCTGCTGGAGCGCACGACTTTTTCCCAACTTCCCGATGCCTTGACAATCTGGACACAGGGGGGAAGCTCCAGGACCCAGCTCTTGAGCGGGTGTTCGGGCTTGAGTACCTCGACATAATAATGCCAGGTGGAGGTGCCGTTGGCGTGGAACGTCGGGGCGAGGGCGGTGATACGGTAGCTCCCACGCGGGGCGATGACATCGCCGTTGTCGCAGGCCGGGCCGGTGATGGAGCCGTAGGCTTCGGGGGGGCCGATGATGCCGACTCTGGTGGCTCCTTCGATGACATCGCCAGAGAGGGTGACAGAGAACTCGCCCTGGGTGAAGGTCTCCGGGAGGGTCCACATGATGCCGCTCAGGTTGCCGTAGATGCCGCTGGTGTGGTCCCAGCTGGAGCCTGCGGGGCCGGTGGCTCCGACCAGCGTGGCGCAATCCGGGAGGTTCAGCACCCATCCGTAGAGGCTGCGGGTGGTGGTGATGACTTCAAGCCGGTAGCGCCAGGTGGTGGCCCCATAAGGGTCGCTGGTTTTTCCGGTAAAGGTGAGCCGGTAGCGGTCGTTGGAGGCGGTGCTGGTCGAACCGGCCGGGCTGGAAAGGACGGCCCCTTCGGCCGCTGGCTCGGCATCACCGGTGCTTCCTTCGCTCACCGGGGTGAGCTGGATGGGGAAGGAGGAGGCCTGGGGGGTCGGGGTTGCGGCAGGTGGAGATGAGCCACCTGAACCACCACCGACCGGGGTCAGTTGCACCGGGATGAAGGTCAGTTGCGGGTCGGGTGCTGCCGGTTCGTCCCGCTCCTCATCTTGCTCCTCTTCCTGCTCCTCGTCCTCGTTCGGGGCGATAAGGGGGAGCACCGGGGTCAACTGGATGGGGCGGGATTCGGGGGTGGGGATGGCGGTTGCACCGGTTTCACTGGTCGGATTGGCCGGATTCTGGGGGCCGCGGGCCAGCGTGGCAACCGGCAATATGGTAAAGACGAACAGTGCGAGTACGATCAGGGTCATACGTTTCACTGAAAAACCTCCTATTTGCGACAATGACAGTTTTTTACCATAACTCAACAATGCTCGTTGGAATTGTTATAGATTATGGAGAAATTGTCAAGAGAACGGGCACGAGGGTGGGTCGTAGGGTGACGGCGGTATTGCTGATGTTTATGCGGTTTTGCGGGGGGGTTGGTCTGGTGCCGGGTGGAGGTGGCAGCGAGGCGGGGCCGGGAAAAGCGGGGTTTTTGGCTTCTGGAAGCCAAAAGGAAACCATACGCGGCTGTCTGGTGCCGGAGTCACGAGACCACGATATGGTACTTTTGGACTATTGGTGCTCGTTACGTTTCGCGCCGGTCGCGCAGGCGGTCAACAAGTTCGCGGGTGCCTGCACGGGTGCGGGACTGCATGCGTTCGCGAATCTGAAGGGCTTCTTTGGTGAGGGGCAGGGCTTCGGCGTGGCGGCCTTCTTTTTCGAACACCAGCGACAGGCCGGACTGCGCCCTGGAGACGAGGTCGTGTCGCCCGACTTCGTGCGCCAGGGTGCGTTCGTGGGTATACCAGCGCTGAGCATCGGCAAGGTTCCCGCGAACGAGGAAGAGGTTTCCCAGGTTGCCGGAGAAGACAGCCTGGCTTTCTTTGTCGCTGGCTTTTTCGGCAATAGCGAGCGCCTGTTTGTAGCAGACTTCGGCGCGGTCGTAGTTGCGCTGTCGCAGGGATATCTCACCCAGGTCGTTGAGAATGGAGGCTTCGTCGGGCTTGTCGGGGAGTTCGCGGCAGGTAATCAGGGCTTCGGTGTAGAATGCGGCGGCTCTGGCAAGGTCGCCACGTTGTTCAGCCACCAGGCCTTTCAGCCGAATGGCAATGACGTGGTCGCGGCGGTTGCTGCCTTGATGGACAGCCTGGAGCATGCGGTCGGCCCAAACTGCGGCTTGGTCGGTTTCGGTGCGGTTCCAGTGGACAAATGCGACATCGTAGGCTCGCCAGCCGGCGTGGTGCCAGTCGCCCAGCGACCTGGCGGCGTGGTAGGCCCAGGTGCTCAGCCGCTCCCATTCGTCCCAGTAGCCAGCAGAGCGCAGGAAGGAGCGCAGGGCGTTGGCGATGTCGTGGAGCAACCGTGCGGCGTGGGGGTCTTGAAGGGAGCCTGAGCCAGGAACGGGGCCAGAACCAGAAATGGGGATGCCTGCGAGGTCGCGCAGGGTGGTAATGGCCCATTCCAGGTTGGGCCATTCGGCTTCGAGTTGGGGGAATGCCTGGGAGTTTTTGCTGGTGCCTCCGTGTTGATGCGCATAGGTCACCCACGCAAGCAGGACGTTGCGGTGGGGAGTCGGGTCAAGGGTCAGGGGTTCCAGGATGGCCCGGAGGGTAGCGTTTCTTCCTCCCAGGGCGGCGCAGGTGTAGTGTCGGATGCGTGGGGGCAGGCCGTAGTATCCACCGCGGAGGTCGTGGGCCAGGGAAAGGGCCAGCAGCGGCTCCAGCGCAAGGTGAATATCGGCTTCGGTCCAGCCGGTCGCCTGAGCAATCTGGTGGGTGGGGGCAGGGTTCTGGAAAGCCGCGAGGGTGGTCAGGAGGTTCTGGTTGGCGCGGTTCAGGGTGCAAACGATTCGGGCAAAGAGGAAGGCGTGGGGGTCGGGGGTCGTGCTTCCCTTGCGGAGGAAGTCAACCGCCTGGGACAGGGTGTAGCCCTTCTGGGCGGCCAGGCCAAGCGCCCCGTGGATGAGGGCAGGGTTGCCAGCGGCAGCTTCGTAAAGCCCCAGGCGGTGGGACATATCGGAGCGGGCCAGTTCTGCGGCGATGCGCAGATAGCGGCGACCCGCCTGGTTCATCAGGTCGAGGCACTCCATCTGAGAGATGGGCGTCAGGGTCAGGTGGTGGCTGTTGTTTCCCATCGGGCGGTTGCTGGTGACCACAGCTTTGTTGGGGGCGGGGAGGGCGTTGAGAAATTCGGTGATGCGGGCGTGATCGTCGTCGCTCAGCACTTCCAGGTTGTCCCAGACGAGCAGGACGCGCCGGTCGCGCAGGGCTTCGAGCAGGGACCCACGCCGTTCGATGGCGCTGGTCATCCGGAGGATGTGCTCTTTGCCAAGGAGGAAGGCCGTCTGGCGGACGAGGGCGTCCAGGGCGGTGGGGGCCAGCGGTGGCGAGGGATGGTCGTCTGGCGAGCACCAGGGGGTCGGAGCTGCGGCAAAGAGATAGGCATCGAACCAGTTGCGTTTGCGGGCTTCGTGGGCAACTTTCAGGGCGAGTGCGCTCTTGCCGCTGCCGCTGCTGCCGTCAATGACGGTTCCCCATGGATGTTCGGTCGTCACCAGGGTGTCGAGCGCCTGTTTGATTTCGTCCGTGCGCCCGACGAAGATGCCAGGCGAAAGGGGCAGGTTGTCGGGGAAGAGTCCCAGGTGGTGGTCTTCGGCGTGGGAGAGGCTTCGTTCGAGGCTGGCAATTTCGGTCATCTGGTCGGCAATCTCCTGCTGGAGTTGGGTGGGGATATGCAGGTTTTGAAACCATGCCACTTCCTCCTGCATGATGAGCAGGGTTCGGCGGGCCCGTGAGAGCCTTCGTTGCAGCGATTCAGGGTCGGTCATGCGTTCATTCTCCAGGTCTGGCGGTGAGGCAGCGCCAACACACCCCACCGCGTGGTTGCCAGAGGTTCTGGTTGATGATTCTTCTGGTTGGTCGTTGCAGGCCGGGTTGCTATGGGTATTGTAGCAGGTTTTACTACTCTCGGTCGTTGGTCAGGTGCCATCGCTCGATGTTCCAGAGGTAGGCCGGGGTTGAGAGGTCAACGGGGCCATCGAGGGTGGTGACGCGCTGGTTGAGCAGCACGGGGATGGTGTCGGCCCACAGGTAGAGGTAGGGGAGCAGGCTGGCAATGCGGGCCTGGGCTTTGCGCTGGTGGTCGAGCCGTTCGCTGATGGCATAGAGCTGGCGGGCGGCTTCGGCTTCGCTGTCGTAGGCGGGGTCGCTGAAACCAACCACGTTGCGGGTGACGCGCTGGTCAAGTTCGCCCTGGTTGACCTGACTGGAGTGGAAGAGGGCGAAGTCATCGGGGTCGTAGTAGGCATAGTCCGAGAAGCCGGGGTCGCCTGCGCCATTGACCCAACTGCCTAGAAGGAGGTCAAAGTCATAGGGAGGGACGTAGGCTGCCATGAGATCCGAAAAGGAGATGGGTTCGATGGTGAGCGGTAGCCCGATGGTGGCGGCAACGTCCACGATGTGCTGAGCGGCCGCCACGCGGCGCGGGTCGTCGCCGAGCACGACCAGGGTGGCCTGGAAGGGAACCCCGTTTTGCTGGCGGATGGTCATGCCTGGCTGGAGGGTCCAGCCGGCTTCGGTGAGCAACTGGCGGGCGCTGTCGAGGTCGGGGGCGGTGGAGGCAAGGTCGGTGAGGTCGGCCCAGGAACCCGGCGCGGCGCTGCTCGCAATGGGGATGCCCTGGCCTCTGGTGGAGGCTTCAACAAGACGGGGGAGGTCCATGGCTCTGGCAAGCGCCTGACGGACGCGAATGTCGGCAAAGGGTCGCCCTTCGCGCAGGTTGAAACCGAGGAAGTAGAAGCCGTTTTCGGGGTATCCTCCCAGGTGGAGCATATCGAGGGTGCCGGTGTAGTTTTGGACGGTGTTCCACTCCGTTTCGGCCAGGAGGAGTCGCCCATCTTGCAGCGCCTGAAGGGCAACCTGCTCGTTGGAGGCTCCCACGAAGGCGACGAGCGAGAGCAGAGGGGCACCGCGGTGGTAGTGCTCGTAGGCGGAAAGGACGATGGAGCGGCCACGGTCGCGCCGTTCGAACTTGAACGGTCCAGTGCCGATGGGGATATCCCAGAAGTTCAGGCTTGCCAGATCTTTGTTTTCGAGGAGGTGGCGGGGGAGGATGGGGAGGGTGAGGTGGGAGAGCATCGGGGCGTAGCGCTCGGCAAGGCGGATGACAACCGTGCGGCGGTCGGGGGTGGTGACGCTGGTGATAAGGTGGAGGTCGTTCAGCAGCGCCGTTCGGGTGACGGGGAGCGCCAGCATGCGGTCCAGGGTAAAGTGGACATCCACGGAGTTGAGGGGGGTGCCGTCGTGCCAGGTGATGCCGCTGCGCAGCGTGAAAGTGAGGATGCGTCCGTCGGCAGAGGCTATCCAGCTTTCGGCCAGGTCTGGTTGGGGGCGCAGGCGGGCATCGAGGGACATCAGGCCGTTGTAGAGCAGGGATATGACCTGTTCTTCGCCGCGTGAGCGTGGTCGCCAGGGTTGAAGCCAGGCGATATCTTCTTTCAGGCGGATGGTCAGGTTTCCGCCGCGGGGGAGGGGCGTGGGAGTGGGGGTGGG
>JAAUSY010000213.1 GCA_012032475.1 Chloroflexaceae bacterium | reverse complement strand
CTGCGAGCCTTTTTGCCCACGCCGGTGCCCCCCGGCCAGCAAATCACCGTTGAGATACGGGTAGAGTCGCCCCCCGCAACCCGGCCCCTATCGCCTGGTGATAGACCTGGTTGAAGAGGGAGTGACCTGGTTTACCCGGCAAGGAGTTGCCCCGCTGATGCTTTCCCAGACCTACCTGCCGGACACGTCCCCGCGGGCCACGATTGTCGTGGCGATTTGCCTGGTGCGGGACGCGGTGGGCAACCACGTTGCGGCGATGCTGCATTCGCTCCGCGCCGCCGGCTACCGAACGCTGCTGATGGTCGAGCACAGCGACCCGCGCCAGACTGAAGAGGTGCGCCGTTCGACCATGGCAGTGCGTCTGGCCGACCTCAAATATCCCACCCCTCAATCGCAGAGGGCCGCCGACCACTTCTTCTCGTCCGACGTGGTCATTGTGGTCTATCCGCTGTACTACGAACTGGCCGACCTCATCAAGCTGGCTCGTCACAGCGCCGTGATTTTCGACTACCACAGCGTCACGCCGCCGGAACTCTGGGGGCCGGAGCAGCCGGGCTACACCAACCTGATCATCGGGCAGCAGCGCGTTGACTTGGTGCAGTATGCGGACTATGCCATAGCCCGGAGCCGCTTTACCGGGGACGAACTCGTCCGAACGGGGTTGATTCCCCCTGACCGGGTGGTGGTGACGCCCCTGGGGTCGGTCACTCCCTCGGACCCGGTGCGCTGCGAACCAGACCCGTCCCTGGTGGCCCGCTACAAGCCCCACGGTGAGCGGGTGTTGCTCTATGTCGGGCGCATGGCCCGCAACAAACGCCTGATAGACCTGGTCGAAGCACTGGCGCTGGTGCGGCAGCAGGTGCCCAACACGATTTTGCTGCTGGTCGGAGACAACACCTTCCCGCTCTACCGTGCGTATGCAGACGAAATCCTCGCCCGCGCAGCGAACTGGGGTGCCGCGAGCAGGTCGTCTTCACCGGTCAGGTGCCAGACCTGGAGCCGTACTACTGCCTGTGCGATATGCTGGTGACGGCCAGTGTCCACGAAGGCCTGGGGATGCCGGTCATCGAGGCGATGCGGCATGGCAGTCCCGTCGTGGCGGCGGCGGCGGCGGCCCTGCCAGAAGCGGTGGGAGGCGGGGGGTTGCTGTGCGAACCGCTCAATCCGCGTGACATGGCCGACAAGGTGGTTCACCTGCTGCGGGGTCTGTCGGCTCCTCCCCCCGGCGTTCCTCGGAAGCCGGGCAGCGCCGAGCAGATGAAACCTGGCTTCGGAAGAAGACTATCGCCTTTGTGACGCCGGGCTACGGCCTGCACCTCACTGGCGGGGACAAGGCGGGCATTCGGGGGTGGGCCGAGCACCTGTCTCGCTGCGGCTACCGGGTCGAGGTGCTGACGACCACCATGGTTGCCAACCTGACGGACTTCTCCGTCCCGCCTGCCACGCCCACGACGGTCACCCCAGGGGTGGAAGACCTCAACGGGGTAACCGTCCGTCGCTTTGCTGCCGACCCGATGGATATCAATATCGCTCTCCACACCATGCAGCGAAAAACCCTGGACGGAGCAAGCATCAGCTACGACGAGCAGCAGACCTTCATCCGTCATAACCTGCGGAGCAGCGCCATGGAACGCTACCTGCGGGAACACACCGACGACCTGGCCTGTGCCATCTTTACGCCCTATCTCTTCGGCACGACCTACTGGGGTATGCAGGCGGTACCCGACAAGGCCATCATCATGCCCTGCCTGCATGACGAGCCGATGGCGCGGTTGACTATCTTCCGCGAGATGCTCGAAAGCGCGGCAGGTATTCTGTTCAACACCACGGCTGAAGCAACCTTTGCGACGAGGGAACTGGGGGTCATCAATCCCTACCGAACCGTGGTCGGGTATGGGGTTTCGCGCCACCACCCATCGGGCGACGGCGCTTCGTTCCGCGCCTGCTACAACCTGGCGGGGCCGGTGCTGCTCTCCTGCGGGGGCATCGAAGGCTCCCAGCATGTCCCTCTGCTGCTGGATTACTTCATGCGCTACAAGAAGGACCACCCCGGCCCGCTCACGCTCGTGCTGGTTGGGGTAGGGGATATCTCCCGCCCCGACCGGCGCGATATCGTGGCCCTGGGGAGGATTTCGAACCCGCAAACGCTGGCGGATGCCTATGCCGCGGCCACTGTGCTTTGCCAGCCATCGCCGCACGAAAGTTCCCCGCTGGTGATGATGGACGCATGGCTTCAGGGACGCCCCGTGCTGGCGCATAGCCGTTGCGAGGCAGCAAGTGACTACATCCAGGCCAGCGGCGGCGGGGCAACCTTCGATGACTACCAGAGCTTCCGCGCAACGCTGAACCACCTGCTCAGCAACCCGACCGCTGCGGATGAGGCCGGGCAGCGGGGCCGCGCCTATGTGCTCCAGCACGCGACCTGGGAGACGCTGACGGAGCGCATGGTGCAGAGCATTATCCGCTTTACTGCGCCGTCCAGCGAGGACACCTACCACCGCCTGGCGCAGCGGGGTATCCGCCGGGCGCTGGATTTTACCCACTCCCGGTTTCATGACAGTCTGCTGTGGGTGGTGAAACAGGCGCGGCAGGCCGCCGGCCCGACCCCCTACCAGCGGCTCCCCCTGCTTCGCCTGACGGCGGTGGGCCACCCCGACTACGCCGTCAAGTCGCGCCTGCCGCTGGTTGGCCCGCTGGTGGCATGGGTGCGCCGGCAGATAACATCGCACCTGAAGGAACCCTACCTGGACCCGGCGATTGCGCGGCAGGAACAGTGGAACACGGCGCTGGTGCAGGCGATGCTTCCGGTGCTTGAGCGCCACCGGGGCGAACAGCGCCGCCTGCAACGGGCCATTGAGATGCTGCGAGAGAACGGTGATGCCATTGACATCAGTGATATCGGTGATATCGGTGATATCGGTGATATCACTGGCGAGCGACGAGTGACGAGTGACGAGTGACCCGATAGTAGCCCATCATGAAGCGAAAACCACTCTATCAGGCGAGCTATCGTCTGGCTGAACCCCTTCCCGAAACGGTGCAGCATGGGGATATCCTGCTGCTGATGATTGAGATGGTCAATACGGGACTGTCTCCCTGGCTCACGTCCGGGCCGCACCCGGTGACGATTGCCTATCGCTGGCAAACCCCGGAGGGGGCGGTCGTGGTTCCGGAAGGGCCGCGCACCCCCCTGCCACAGCCCGTCCCGCCAGAAACGAGGTTCCTGGCAGAGGTGTGCATCGAGCCGCCCCCGGAGCCGGGGCACTATCACCTGGTGATAGACCTGGTGGAAGAGCAGGTAGCCTGGTTTTCGGAGCGCCACGGGAAGCCGCTGGTCCTGACTGTGACCTACCGGCCCGCAACCTTGCCGCGGGCAACCCTGGTGAATGGCAACTGCATTGCCAACGATGCCATCGGCAACCACCTGGTGATGCAGATGCGGACGCTGCGGGATGCGGGCTACCAGGTGCTCTTGATTGCGGAACACCTGGACCCCCGCCTGCCCGACGAGGTGCGGCGGCTGGCTGTGACCGCGAAACGCTCCGATATCCAGGTCAATAACCCGCCGGCCCGTTCGCAATGGCTGGTCAACTACCTGCTTTCCTCCGACGTGGTGATGGTCAACTATTCGACCTATTACGACCTGTGCCACCTCATCACCCTGCCGCGCTCCAGCAGCATCATCTTCGACTACCACGGCATCACCCCTCCGGAGTTGTGGGGGACTGCCTCCCAGGATTATGACCACCTCGTCCTGGGGCAGCAGCACCTGAACCTGGTGCAATATGCGGATGTCGCAATTGCCCACAGCCAGTATACGGCCAGCGAACTCCGCCAGACTGGACTGATACCCCCCGAATGCGTGTATGTGATGCCCTATGCTGCGGTCGTGACGGCCCGCTACGCTCTCCCCCCCGACCCGGCGCTGGTTGAGCGCTACAAGCCCCACGGCGAGCGGGTGTTGCTCTATGTCGGGCGCATGGCCCGCAACAAGCGGGTGATGGACCTGGTGGAGGCCCTGGCGCTGGTGCGCCGGCGCTACCCGGACACGGTGCTGTTGCTGGTCGGCAATGTCCACTTTGAGGTGTACCGCGAGTATGCCCACGAAATCTGGCAGCGGGCGGTAGACCTGGGGTGTCAGGAACAGGTTATCTTTGTCGGGGAGGTTGCGCATGCGGACCTGGGGCCATATTACGGCCTGTGCGACCTGTTCGTGACGGCCAGTGTCCACGAAGGCTTCTGTATCCCCGTGGCCGAGGCGATGGCGCACGGCAAGCCGGTGGTGGCGGCGGCGGCCACGGCCCTGCCTGAAACGGTGGGAGGAGGCGGGTTGTTGGCCGAGCCGTGCAACCCGGCGGACCTGGCCGACAAGATCCTCCGCCTCCTGGAGGATTTGCCGGCATCCCCGGTTGGACCTGGCCGGGGGGGAGATGCTTACCCTGAGCGTTGTTTTGCTGCTCCGGAATGGCTCGCTACCCGTCACCTGTCGCTCGTGCCGGGCCGCACGGCGCACCACTCGCTACCGGCGTCGGGGCGGGGCGGGAGGGGAGAGACAGCTCCCCTGGAGACGCTGCGCGATCAGGTGATTGCGTTCGTAACGCCGCGCTATGGCCTGGATATCCTGGGGGGGGCTGAGACGGGTATCCGGGGGTGGGCCGAGCACCTGGCCCGCCGCGGCTATCGCGTTGAGGCGCTGACGACCTGCGCCCACAGCATCACCGATTGGAGGAATGACTACCCTGCGGGGGTCGAGCGCCTCAACGGGGTCACGGTTCGCCGCTTCCCGGTGGACCACGTGGATATCGGGACGTACCACGTGGTGCAGGAAAAGGCCATCCTGGGGCAGGCAGTCCGTTCCGACGATGAGCGGCGGTTTCTTCAGAATACGCTGAAGAGCAGCGCCCTGAACCGCTACTTGCGCGACCACGCTGACGACCTGGCCTGTGCCATCTTTACGCCCTATCTCTTCGGCACAACCTACTGGGGTATGCAGGCGGTGCCCGACAAGGCCATCATTGTGCCCTGCCTGCACGAAGACGAGCCGATTGCCCGGCTCCCGGCCTTTCGGGAGATGCTGGAAGGAGCCGCCGGTATCTTCTTCAACACCGAGGCCGAATGCATCCTGGCAAGCAGGGTGCTCGGTGTGGTCAATCCCTGGCGGGCTATCATCGGCTACGGGTTTTCCGAGCACCACCCGGTGGGTGACGGGGCCGCGTTCCGGACCCGGTTCAACCTGCCTGCGCCGCTACTGCTCTACAGCGGGCGGTTGGAGGAATACAAGAATGTGCCGCTGCTGCTGGACTACTTCATCCGCTACAAGACCGAGCACCCCGGCCCGCTCACCCTGGTGCTAGCGGGCAGCGGGTCGGTCGCCATCCCCGACCGCCCGGATATCATTGCACTGGGGATGATAGCAGACCCGCAGACCCTCGCGGATGCCTATGCCGCCGCTACAGCGCTCTGTCAACCATCGCTCAAAGAGAGTTTTTCGCTGGTGCTGATGGAGTCCTGGCTTCAGTCTCGCCCGGTGCTGGTCCACGCGCAGTGCGCTGTCACCAGGGAGCACGTGCAGGCGAGCGGCGGTGGGTATTGCTTCGATGACTATGTGAGCTTTCATATTGCCATGCAGCGGTTGCTGAGCGCCCCGGTCCACACCAACCGGCTCGGACAGAACGGGCGAGACTATGTGCTGCGGCGCTATCACTGGGAGGTGCTCATTGAGCGTATCCTCCAGGGAATTGTAGATTGCACCGGCCCGCGGAACGAATATGCCCGCCTGGCGCAGCGGGGGATACGGCGGGCGCTGGATTTCACCCACCTGCGCTTCCGTGATGCGCTGCTAGAGGTGGTGGAACGCGCCCACGCACGGACCGGCATCTCCCTCAGCCCGCACCAGTGCCGCCAGTTGTTCCAGTTGACACAGGTAGGAAAACCCGATTATACTGTATATTCGGGTCTCCCGGTGGTCGGGCCACTGGTGGCGTGGGTGCGCAAACAGATGACGTCTCACCTGCGCGAACCCTATTTCGACCCGATTATTGCCCGTCAGGAGCGGTTTAATGCCGAATTGGTCCGGACGCTCCTGGCAGCGCTCGAAGAGAGTGCCTACGAGCAGCGCCGCCTGAAGCGGACGGCGGAAATCTTGCGGGAGAAGCTCAGGCGACCGGGCAAAGAAGAAGAGGAGTAATACCAAACCTGTTACTGGCACGAGAGGGAGCAAGGGAGGGGGTATCTCCGATGAAACCATCAGAGATTCTGGCGGGAATGCTTCGGGTGGTGCTAATGCTGTCTCTGGTTCTGATCGCTGTGGCCTGTACCGGGGAGACGGGGTCGTCGTTGCCTGACCGGCCGGTTCCGACGGTTGGTGTCGCGCTGGATAGTCCGGTCCAGACTGAGGAGCATCGCCGCTGGCGGAAGTTGACCAGAACACGGGCCTGCCACCAGCCGTACAGCCGGTGCTGGGCAGCACCTTGAAGGTTGTCAAGGCCAGGGGAACGC
>JAAUSY010000050.1 GCA_012032475.1 Chloroflexaceae bacterium | reverse complement strand
CCTCCGCTCACGCTCCCGATACGCTGCTCAGTGGCGCTGGTCTGCGCCTCCGTCCAACGCTCCGATACGCTGCTCAGTGCGCTGCTGCGCCTCCGCCAACGCCTTCTGCGCCACGGCCAGGTCTCTGACAATAGCCTTCAGATCGCCGAGGTCACTGGTCACCGGGTGGATGGCTTCTTCCACCACCGTCACCAGGGTGTCGGCCTGCCGCTCACTGAACACGGTCTCCAATTTGTGTTTGACTTCAAGAGATGCCATGTGATTTATGATACCACGAATATACGGATAATAGATGTTGGAATGTTCCGACATAACGATGTTCGCCGGTACCTGGCAGAAGAACCGACGGGGTGTTTCCAGTCTTTCTATTCTACCATGCTTTCGAGGCCAGAGAAGAGAGCGGAGTGATATCAGATTCAGGTGTATAATGAATTGGAGTATGAAGACACCTGCGCTCCTTGCTCCGAACACACTGTTGCAAAATCGTTACCAGGTAGTGCGTCCCATCGCACAGGGGGGGATGGGGCGTGTCTATCAGGCTATTGACCAGAATCTCGGCATCATCGTCGCGCTTAAGCAGATGCTGGTGAGCGATGAGACGTTGACGGGCGCATCGCAGGATACACACCTGCACAATGCGCTGAAGCGCGAGGCCCGGCTTCTGGCGACCTTGCGCCACCCCGCGCTCCCCAAGGTGATGGACTACTTCGTTACCGACGCCGGGCATTTCCTGATGATGGAATACATCCCCGGTGATGACCTGGGCATGATGCTGGAACAACGTGGGGGGTGCTTCCCACTGGACGAGGTCCTCACCTGGGCTGACCAGCTTTTGCATGCCCTGGACTACCTGCACCGTCAGCCCACCCCCATCATCCACCACGACATCAAGCCGAGGAACATCAAAGTGCTGGACAACGAGCAGGTGGTGCTGCTCGATTTTGGCTTGGCGAAGGGGATGCCATCCTACCAGACCCGCGTGTTAGGGAGCCATAACCTCAGCAGCTACACCGTGGATTATGCTCCCCTCGAACAGATTCAAGGCACCGGAACGACCCCGCGCAGCGACCTGTATGCCCTGGGGGCGACCCTGTACCATCTCCTCACCGGGGGGCATCTCCCGCCAGAAGCCAGTGCGCTTTCTCGTGCGGCGGCTCCCTTCAATGACCAACCAGACCCCCTGCTCCCGCTCCACGTGGTCAACCCACAGATACCCATGGAAATCAGCACCGTCATCATGCAGGCCCTCGCCTTGCAACCCGACGACCGCCCCCCCGGTGCGGCCGCTCTGCGTGTCGCTCTGCGCGAAGCCAGGCAAAAATCTCTGAGAGATGCGCAAGAGGCTCAAGTGGTGCCTCCCTCCCCTTCGTTGGCGCTGTCCCCGCCGGGGTTGCTCGAAGCCCCCTTGAGGCTCCAGGGAGTCATCCAGCGAACCACCATGGGGACCGCCATGCATCAGGTGGTGTTCAGCCCCGACCATGTATGGCTGGCCTCGGCAGGCACCGACCACCGCACCTGGGTGTGGGAAAGCGCAAATGGGCGAGTCATTCACCAGCTTGCGGGTCATACCGACCAGGTGCGGAGTGTGGCATTCAGCCCCGACGGATACCTGCTCGCGTCGGGCAGTGATGACCACACCGTCCGGGTGTGGGAAATCAAGAGCGGCCAGGAGATACAACACCTGACAGGACCCACGCTCCCGGTCAGTCATGTGGTGTTCAGTCCCGATGGTTGCCTGCTGGCAGCGGCAAGCGGCGATGGCACGGTACGGTTGTGGGAAGTGGCCGGAGGGCGGCAAGCCGGCCTGCTCGATGGCGGCAATGGCCCGCTTCTGGCTATCGCCTTTCATCCCCATGGGCACGTGCTGGCGTCTGTGGGGGTTGACCACAAGGTCCACCTCTGGGAGGTGGCAGGTGGGCGGAGAGTCTGGCAGTTGAGTGGGCACCGGGGAGTGGTCCAGAGCGTGGCCTTCAGCCCCGATGGGGCGTTGCTGGTGTCGGCAGGGAGCGACAAAATCATCTCGGTGTGGGACCCGGTGCGGGGCGTGCAGGTGGGAGCATTGAAGGGCCACCGAAAACTGGTCAGCAGCGTGGCCTTTGTCCCTGGCTCCGATGGACCCTTGCTTGCATCAGGAAGTTATGATAAAACGGTCCGGGTATGGAACGTGAAAAGTGAGCAGGAAATCGGGCGCTTGACCGGCCACACCAGACCGGTCCTGAGCGTGGTGGTTCATCCCAGGGGGGAAGTGCTGGTCTCGGCAAGCGAAGACTGCACACTGCGCTTGTGGGGGTTGGGAGCGCCCCAGGCTTCGTGGGAGCGTATGGAGCAGGCATGGCACGAGCAGCAGCAACGGCGGGCCCTGCGGGCAACCGGCCACTGTGAAGTTTGCGGCGAGCCATTGAGGATGTGGGAAAAACTGTATGGACATACGCGATGTAAATTACACAGGTCATCCAGATGAATCAAAAACTTCTCCAGAAACAGTTGGCCCGCCTTGCCAGTGACCGGTGGGCGCGGCGT
Source organism: Chloroflexaceae bacterium (assembly GCA_012032475.1). GTDB lineage: Bacteria > Chloroflexota > Chloroflexia > Chloroflexales > Chloroflexaceae > JAAUSY01. The sequence continues at coordinate 22,229 of JAAUSY010000050.1, read as the reverse complement.
GGGGTCCGGATGCTTCTTCGGTCGGCGTGGCTTGGCCTCTCAGTCTGGTCGCTAGCCCTGGGCGGGCACCTGCTCTTCGGTTGGTCGCTGAACTACCCCCTCCTGCAAGCCATCGTGCTCGGATGCATTGCCCTGGGAGCGGCGCTCTTGCTGCTGCGCCCTCCAATGAAGCCGCACGACGTTGCGCAGCGCCTGGACCAACGCTTCGGCCTGAAGGAAGAGATGACCACCGCTATCGAGCTTCCCATCGAAGGACGACCCAGGGGGATAGAAGCCTATCTGCTCAATCGAGCGCACCACGACACGTTTCAAATTCAACGGGATATCCGTTCACGGCAGCGTTTCCCCTGGGCCGAACTGGCAACGCTGGTGGCGCTTTTGCTGCTCGCGGTGGGGTTGGTGCTGACCGTCAATCTTGAACAGGTTGGGAGCCTGGAAGCAACCCCGCTCCCGCTCCCGCCGCTTGTGGCTCCCGGCGACCTTCCCCCACCGCCTCAATCGTTCCCCCCCCAACCACCGGTCGGCCAGCAAGGAAACCAGGAACCGGTTCCTGGCTCCGGTGGCGAAGGCGAAACGGAGGGCGTTTCGTACGATTCTGGCAATGCGCAGCAAGCGATGACCACCCTTGCGGACGCCCTGCGCGACCTGAGCATCACGCGCCCGGCGGCGGAAGCCCTGGACCGGGGCGATGCGGCGGGAGCAGCGCAACGCCTACGCGAACTGGCCGACCAAGCCGACCAACTTTCACCGGAAACCCGCGGCGAGCTAGCTGATTCGCTCCGCGATGCCTCCAGAGAGATGAGCATGACCCACCCGGAGCTTGCGGGGCAGCTTCGTAACAGCGCCGCCGGTCTCCACGACCCGCAGCAGGCGGACCGCGCCCTCGATGACCTTGCTACGGCTATCGAACAGCTTGGCCCGCAGCAACAGCAGACCGCCCAGGTTCCGCCGTCGGCCCAGAACTCCGGCTCGGAGCAGGCACCGGAAACGGACGAAAACGAGGCAATCCCCCAGGATTGGAGAGAGCCGGAGCAGAGGACCGGGCCGGGCGGTGGGGCAAGCAACGCTCCCTCTCCCCCCGGCGAACGGCGTGAACGCTCGGAGCCATCGGAACGGCTGAATGTTGAGGGGGTGCCACTCGAACTGGAGAGTGACACCCCTGACCATGCACCGGTCGAAGATGATGGAGACGAAGGGGAAGAAGCGCCTTCGGACTCTGGCCCGGGGACGAGGCAGTTTGTGCAGAGTGGCGAAGCACTGGACGACACAGAAGTTCAGGCGGGAGCAGACCCGCTTCGGATACCTATGGATTTACGCGATGTGGTTCAAGAATATTTTTCACCGCCGCAGTAGGCAACCTTCCAGAACCGTCAGCAGCGGATCATCCCCCCTGTTCGATGAAGGTTTCCTGCGCCGCCTGGAGCGGTTGAGCCTCCAGGCCCAGAAGACCCTGCGTGGCAACCCCATCAGCGGGGAGCACCCTGGTCGCCATGCGCTGCCATCCAGCATTTTCAGCGACTACCGCCCCTATACGGTCGGAGATGATATCCGCTACATTGACTGGAACGTCTATGCCGGCCACAACGACCTGGTGCTCAAACTTGGCGAGGCCGACCAGGAAGTGGATATTCACTTGCTGCTGGATGTTTCCCGGAGCATGGCCTGGGGAAACCCTCCCAAACTGCGCGTGGTGCTGCAACTGGCGGGCACCCTGGGCTACCTCTCGCTCACCCACAGCGACCGGGTCCATGTGGTGCCCTTCGGGTCATCGGCCTTGCGCCCTTTTGGTCCGGCGCGGGGCAAGGGCCGCCTGATGGAATTGCTGCGTTACCTCGAGGCCGTGCCCTACCAGCAGCATACCGACCTCCGCGCCATCCTGCACCAGCATGCCCGTGCCTGCCAGCGTGGGGGAATCCTGGTGCTCTGCTCTGATTTGCTCGTCAGCGAGGGACTGAACGAGGGTTTGCAGATGCTTCGCCCCCCGCGCTGGCAGGTGATGGTCTTCCACATGATTGACCCACAAGAACTCGTGCCATCGCTGCATGGTCCGCTCGACCTCGTTGACAGCGAAACCGGCCAGCAACTTTCCCTGATGGTCAATGAAACGCTGCGAGAGGCCTATCGCCAGAAGACGATTGACTGGCAGGAGCACCTGGCAACCACCTGTGCTCGCCATGGAGCGTCCTATGTGCCGATGCTGACGACCTGGCCGCTGGAGCGCAAAATAGTCCCCTTCCTGCGGACGCGGAGGTTTCTGGCGTAGGGCTACTCACGCCAGTCCAGTATGGACGAACGTACGTTACCTGAACGCGGTTGCTACCGCGCTCGGATAGATAGGGATAGTCTGCGGCCTGTCACTCATCGCCGGTTCTGAGGTGGTCCGCTCGCATCTGCTGGAGTTTGCGCTCCAGTTCTTGCGCCCGCGCTTCTGCTGCCCGCGCTTGCTCCTCCGCCGTCTGGCGTGCCTGCTGTTCGGCCTGGCGTGCCTGCTGCTCCTGCTGAGAACGTTCCTCCGCCGCCTGCGCTCGTTCCTCCGCCGCCTGCGCTCGTTCCTCCGCCGTCTGGCGCGCCTGCTGTTCGGCCAGACGGGCGGCCCGCTCCTCTTCATAGCCCCAGATGCGCTGCCCCTGCTCATCGAAGCACACCACCTCTGTGCCCCTGGTCCCGATCCACAGGCCGACCGGCGCTATCCACAGCCACCCTTCCTCATTCGGGGGCAGCGGTTGGTAGCCATCTTCCGTCAGTTCATACCCAAAAATCGGCGGAGCCTGTCCACTGACCCGGCGGGCCACATCCACGACAAAGTACAGAGGAATCCGTGCCTGGGCATAGTGGCGAAACTTGGTCTTCGCCTTCAGATAGGGGGAAGCCACATCCAGGTGGCGCGTGGTTGGAGAGGTCACCTCGATGACCAGCAGGGGCCGACCACCGCGTGTGCGCAGGTCGAAGCTCCCCTCCTGGGGTGGCTCCCAGACCTCGGCAAACACCGCCAGGTCGGGGGCATGCCCCTTGAGACCCGGCACGCCCCACTCAATGAGTACATCCTGGAGCACCAGACCACCGGGGATGTCTTGCATCCGCGAGCGGAGCACGGTGTAGAGATAGTGGCAGAGACATTGGTGGATATTGCTTTGCACGATGTAATCCTCCAGTTGGGGATGCAAGACATCGTCTTCGGTGAGGGGCACGCGTTCCCACTCCTCAATACCATTCGAGACCTGGCGCACATAGCGCCAGCCATAGCGAAACGGGTCTCTCCCGTCGGGTTCGCCGTTGCTCCCGGTTGAGGGGAGGCTTTCTTCAAGGGATGGAATTGGTCTGGTCATAAGCTCACCTCCAATCCAATGGAATACGCTTCCAGACTGGACCCCGCAGCATCGCGCTCCTGCGGCCCGTCACTCGTCACTGGTATAGCTGATATACCCCTGCTGCAACATCAATTCCGCATTCAGGATAGACCCGCCCGCTGCCCCCCGAATCGTATTATGCGCCATCACCACCAGCCGGTAGTCAAAAATCGGGCAGGGACGCACGCGTCCGACCACGGTGGGCATATCCCACCCGATTCCGCGGTCGCGGCGAGGCTGTGGGCGGTCTGGCTCATCCCGAACAATCAGCGGTTGGAGCGGAGCCGTCGGGAGGTTGAGCTTCTGGGGAAGCGCCTGAAATCCTCGCAGGGACGCAATAACTTCCTCCGTGCTTGCCGGGCGCTCCAGGGCAACCGAAAGGCAGATCGTGTGGCCTTCCAGCACGGGCACCCGGTTGCAGTGGGCCGAGATAACAAACGAAGCCGGGACAATCTGGCCGTCTCGCAGCGTGCCGAGCATCTTCAGGGGTTCGGTTTCCACCTTTGGCTCCTCCCCGCCAATGAAAGGAATAACGTTGTCTGTCGCATCGTAGGAAGCGACCCCCGGATAGCCCGCCCCGGAGAGGGATTGCATACTCACCGCAATCGCCTTGCTTATCCCAAAGGCATCGAGAAGCGGGCGAAAAGCCATCGTAATCGGAGTTGATGTGCAATTGGGGTTCGTTACAATTGCCCCGTCCCAACCACGCCGGTCCCGCTGCACCTCCAGCAGTGCCAGATGGTCGGGGTTCACTTCCGGTATCAGAATTGGTACATCGGGAGCCATCCGGTGGCTCGACGCATTGGAGCAAACGATGTGTCCCTCGGCGGCCAACCGTTCTTCAACAGGTCCGGCAACCTGGCTCGGCAGGGCCGAAAAGACCAGCGGGGCATCTATTGGTGTGTCAATACCTTGCACGGGAGCATGGCGCAGTTCTTCCGGAAACTCGCTGTCTATGACCCATCGGCATGCCTCGCCATAGGTCCGCCCGGCACTGCGTTCACTCCCAACCAGGGTGGTCACTTCAAACCAGGGGTGCCCGCGCAGCAATTGAATGAAGCGCTGTCCGACCATCCCCGTGGCACCAAGAATAGCAGCCTGTACTTTTGGCATATGGGCCTCATATCATCATCATGTTCTTTTCTTGATACGCATCGAACCAGGTCTGCGTGATGGCGCATACCCCGAATGCGGCTCTGCCGCGCTCAAAAGGCTCATCACGCGCCACTGGTATCATCAGAGTTCCTGCAAACCTGAACAGAGCAACCTGTCAGAGATCTGCTCTATAAACGTTCATGGTACCATACCTCCCCGTATCGAACAAGCATCCCAGATGGCTTTAGCCAGTTTTTTACGCTTTTTGCTTGACTAACAAAAGAAATATGTTATACTTAATAAAGTGGTGTATATTATAAATACCCAACGGCGAATTGGTCACGATGGATTATCATACCGTAGAATCGGAATATTTGACCGAAGCAATGAAAATCGAGCGCAAGGAGCAGGGGGCAACGCGCCAGAACATTCTCCAATTCCTTCGTCGCCGTGGTCAAATGACCGCCATTGAGTTGAGCCAGGCGCTGGATATCGGAGCCGTGGGTATTCGGCAACACCTGGCCCTCCTGGAGCGCGATGGTCTGGTCGAGGTTGCCGGCCTGCGCCGCAGCGTAGGCCGGCCGAGCCACCTGTATACCCTCACCCCGGAAGCCGAGCAATATTTCCCCAAGAGCTACGACCAGTTGACCGTAGAGGTCCTTGCGGTGGTGGCTGAGCAATATGGCAAGGAAGCCATCAACCAGGTGCTTGCGGCCCGACGCCAGAAACTCGTCCACGCCTACGCCCCCCGAATTGTGGGCAAACAGCGGGAAGAACAGGTCGCTGAACTTGCCACGATCCTTGCTGAACACGGGCACATGTGCGAATACGAGCAGTGCGAAGATGGCTCGTTCATCCTGACCGGACACAACTGCCCCATAGATTGTGTGGCCCGTCACTACCCGCAATTCTGCCTTCAGGATACCGAACTGTATCAGGAATTGCTTGGGGTGCCGGTCAAGCGCCACTCGAATATTGCCAGCGGCGACCTTTGCTGCACCTTTTCCATCCCTGCGGAAAACGGTCGGACCGAACCCTGAGACCCTGAGCACGACCCCGTCATTCAGATGGCACAGAAGCCCGCCCCTCCTCCTACCCGACCAGTTCACCCCTCTCCTTCCTGGCCTGACCTGGCACGCTTCTTGCTATCTACAGAGCATCGAGGGCAAATCGTTTTTGCCCGGATGACCGACGACCGGGGAATCAAACTGACCAGGAGATGCCACTTTCAGGTACAATATCTCAAGCAATACCTATCATGTGGTTCCCCAGGAACACCGCCTGGAAACGAGATGACCGTGTGGAAGCAAGATGAAGGAGGACAAGCATGTCGTTTGAATTACCCACATTACCATACGCCTATGATGCCCTGGAACCCTACATTGACCAGGAAACTATGACGATTCACCACACCAAACACCACGGGGGGTACGTGTCCAAATTGAATGCCGCGCTGGAAGGCCACCCCGACTGGGCGTCAAAGAGCATTGAAGATATCCTGACCGCGCTTGACAGTGTTCCGGAGACCATCCGAACCGCCGTTCGAAACAACGGCGGAGGTCATGCCAACCACTCTCTGTTCTGGACCATCATGGGTCCCAATGGCGGCGGAGAACCCACCGGGGTTCTTTCGGCGGGGATATCCAGCACCTTTCAGGGTTTCGACGCGTTCAAGAAGAAGTTCAACGAAGCCGCGGCGAATCGTTTTGGCAGCGGGTGGGCGTGGTTGGTGCTCGACGGTGCAGGTCGCCTCTCGATAATGAGCACGCCCAACCAGGATAGCCCCATCTCCCAGGGATTGACGCCCATTCTGGGACTGGATGTCTGGGAGCACGCCTATTACCTGAAGTATCAGAACCGACGGCCCGATTACATTGATGCCTGGTGGAATGTCGTGAACTGGGCAAAGGTCAATGAAATCTATGAAAAGGCCCGCAGATAGCCCGTCCGTCTGACCAGGGCGAGGTTGGAGGATGGGATAGCACCATCAGACGGAAACCTCCTGCAGTGCTGGCACAGAAATATGCCGGGCAGCGCGGGAGGTTCTTTTTAACTGCCCAGGGTGAGCTTTTCGTCCGAAATACGCTTGAGCGTCTCGTTATACATCTCGCGTTCCCTGGTTGTCATCGCCGCCAGTTCGGCAATCCGGAAGGCCTGCGGGAATGGCTCGGTCGCGAGTGGTGGTGGCACCGTCTCCAGTTCGGGCAGGTGCTTGAGCAGGTAGAGCCACTTCTCTGTGGGCGTTGTGACGGCTTCCAACGGCAGTTTGAATTTGGGCAACTCCAGGAACACAAACGTCAACCCCTCGTAGAACACTGCCCTGGTCTCCACGTTGGCAAGCTGAACACGGCGCATCCACCCCGGCTCATCGTCCACCTGGTAGTGCAGCACGCTGATGCAGTAGACCGGCAGCAGTTGAAAGTCATACGTTGTCCCCTCCTTGATCTGCTGAATGATAGGGAACATGGCGTAGAACAATGTTCGCTCCTTGAAGGAGCGAAACGGGTTGTGTTGCAACTCCACAATGAAGCGGTTACCCGATGTGTCAGTACAGGAGAGGTCGTAGATACCGATACGTTCAGCCGGCGATTCCGGGAGTTGCTCAGCGGTCAGGTAGGTCAGGTCGGCAATCGGGTAGGGCAGCGCCAGGATATCAAACAGGAACCGCTTCAGCACCTCTTTGCTCTCTTCGCGCCCAAACAACCGCTTGAAACCGAAATCCGTGGTCGGGTCAACATACCGTGGCATGGGCTTTCTCCTTCCATTCCATTTCCATACCCATCACCCATCGCTGGTGCTCATCAACATGAGCAGCAGCTTCCGCCGTATCCGCTCGTCCGCGGGTTGCTCGCCCGGCTCAAACGGGGTGCTGGTGAGGTGCTCGTAGGCCGCAACGTAGCGGGCCGCCACCTGCGCCACAAAATCGTCGGGCATAGCGGGTGGCTCCCCCTCCCCGCGATATCCCTGGGCCGCAAACCAGGCCCGCAGGTACTCCTTGTCAAGGTGTTCCGGCTCATTCCCACCCCCGCGAACAGCAGCATCGTCGTAGGAAGCGACCGTCCAGAAGCGGCTGGAGTCGGGCGTATGCAGCTCATCAATCAGCGTCAGTTGCCCATCTACCAGGCCAAATTCATACTTGGTATCCACCAGGATCAGCCCGGCCCGGCGGGTAAGTTCCTGCCCACGGGCAAACAGCGCCAGGGCCGCGGTCTCCACTTGCTCCCAGAGCGCTGGCGAAACCAGCCCGCGAGCCAGCAGTTCGTCGCGGGTGAGCCGCTCATCGTGCCCACCTGCCTCAGCCTTGGTCGTCGGGGTGATGATGGGGGCAGGCAGCGGGTCGTTTTTGCGCAGGCCATCAGGGAGGGGGATACCATAGGGTCGCCGCTCCCCCTGGGCATAGAGCGACCAGAGCGAGGTTTTCGTCACGCCGGTGATGTAGCCGCGCACCACCACCTCGACCGGCAGGGGGTGCGCCTCGCGGGCAATCGTCACATTCGGGTCGGGAAGGTCGAGCACATGGTTCGCAACAATGTCGCGGGTTTGCGCGAACCACCAGCCACTCAACTGATTGAGCACCTGTCCCTTGAACGGGATGCACCCCAGCACCCGGTCGAACGCCGAGACGCGGTCGGTCGTAATGAGCACCCGCTGCCCCTGGAGCAGGTAGGTATCGCGCACCTTCCCGATGTACTTCACCCCGCCATCTGGCACCGCGAGCGCGACCGTCCGTAGCGCAGCGGGAACAGCCCGCAGCAGTTCTGCGTGAGTTAGCATGCCTGCACCCCCCGTTCAAACAGCCGTAACCCGACCATCCCCCGCTCGCCGCGGTGCCAGCGCGGGTGCTGCCAGGGGAAGATGTGGTCTTCGGGGTGGGGCATCATCCCCAGGACATTGCCCGCCGGATTGCACAGCCCGGCCATGCCCATCACCGACCCGTTGGGGTTGGCGGGGTAGTTAGCCACGTTGCCGGCAGCGTCAACATAGGTCAGGGCAACCAGGTGGCGCGTCGTGAGATCGGCCAGGTCTTCATCGCTCCTCGCCACTAGCCGTCCTTCACCATGCGCCACCGGGCAGTAGACCAGGTCATCCAGCCCTTGCGTGAAGAGGCAGGGACTCTGCGGGTCGGGGCTGAGATAGACCCACCGGCACTCGAAACGGCGCAAAATATTGGGAGCCAGCGTCACCCGCCGCTGGTGGGGGGAAAAGCCACGCTGCTGATTGCCAGTGGGGTCCGGCCCCGGACCGGGCAGCAACCCCGCCTTGACCAGCGCCTGAAACCCGTTGCAGATACCGAGCACCGGGCGTCCGCTGGCTGCAAACGCGGCCATATCGTGGCCCAGGCGGTGGCGCAGGTCGAGTGCCCAGAGCGTGCCCGCCCCCAGGTCATCCCCATAGGAAAAACCACCCGGCACCACGAGCATATGATAGTCCAGCAAACGGTGTTCGCCGGCAAGCAACTGGTTCATATGCACGATATCGGGAGTCGCTCCGGCCAGGGTGCAGGCCAGCGCTGCTTCGTGGTCGCGGTTGGTGCCGTTGGCGTGCAGAATGAGCACCTGCGGGCGTGCCGGCCGGATGGCAGGGGTCGGGGGTAGGGGGGAAGCGGGTAAGGGGAAGGATTCCGTGATTGCCTCGGTTCTTGCTCCTGCCGGCTCCCCGCTGGCCGGCTCCCCCCGCCACGCTGCCTCAAGGTCGGCAACCGTTGCCCACACCACCGCTTCCCCTGCGGAGCCACGGATGCACAGCACCGGTGTCTCCTGCCGGTTCCCTTCAGAGGCAGGGCGCAGATAGTGCCAATGCACGCATGGGGAATATCCTTGAAGAGCGCCTCGAATGCCTGGGCGTGCTCCGGGCGCACCTCGACCACGAAGCGGCTCAGCGACTCGGAAAAGAGCCGCTCAACGTCGCGGATGCCCGCCGGGGCCGGCACAGCGGTCAGGTCAACTTCGGCTCCCACCCGCCCGGCTATCGCCATTTCTGCCAGCGCCACCCCGATACCACCCTCCGAACAATCGTGGCACGCCTGCACCAACCCGCTCACAATGGCGCGGTGGATGGCTCGCAACCGCTCCAGGGGCGAGGACACCGGCTGCGGAGGCAATCCAGCGGCCCCGCTTTCTTCCCCCCCTTGAACCTGGACATAGTGGTTGCCGCCCGGTTCGTTCCGCGTCTCCCCGACGAGGTAGAGGCGATTCCCCGCCTGCTTCAGGTCCATCGTTACGGTTCGCTGCACATCAGGGACCATCCCCACCGCAGAGATGAGCAGCGTGCCGGGAATAGCGTGCTTGCGGCCATCTGCGCCCGTATACTCATTGTTCAGGCTATCCTTGCCAGAGATAAAGGGAGCACCATAGGCCAGCGCTGCGTCGTAGCACCCCTGCACGCAGCGCACCAGGCTCCCCAGGCGGTCGGGCAGTTTCGGGTTGCCCCAGCAGAAGTTGTCCAGCAGGGCAACCTGGTCCGGGTCCGCGCCGACGGCTGCGATATTGCGCATGGCCTCATCTATGGCCGCCCAGGCCATCGTGTAGGGGTCAAGCTCACCGTAGGCGGGGCAGATGCCCACCGACAGCGCAACCCCTCGCATTTCCGCCCCCGGCTGCGGTCCCGCTCCATCCGGCTCCCAATGTCCAGACCCCTCAAGCGGAACCAGCACGGTCGCATCGCCCGGCCCGTGGTTGGCAACTCCCACCAGCGGCTTGACCACCGTGCTGCCCTGGACCTCGTGGTCGTAGCGGCGAATGACCGGCTCCTTGCTGCGGATGTTCGGGTGGGCCAGCAGCGCCAGCAGTGTTGCCGTCAGGTCCTCCCTTTTTTCCTCTGCCTCCTCCTTTTCATTCCCTTTCTCATCCTCCGGGTGCTTCTGCCCACGCCCCGGCTCCTGGTCTTCGTTCCCGGCAGTCTCAGTATCCGGCCACAGGGCCGTCAAACGGCGCTGCGGCAGACCGTGATGCAGAAAGTCCATCGAGAGGTCGCCCACCGGCCGGTGTTCGTAGAAGAGGCGCAGGCGACCGCTGGCCTCGAAGTGCCCAATCGAGACCGCTTCAATGTCCTGCCCATCGCAGATAACTTTGAGCCGCTCCCAGTGCGCCGGCGGCACCGCCAGCACCATGCGCTCCTGTGCCTCGCTGAGCCAGATTTCCCACGGGCGCAGACCGGCGTATTTGAGCGCGACCCGCTCCAACTGCACGTGCGCTCCCAGGTATTGCCCCATCTCGCCCACTGCCGAGGCCAACCCGCCCGCCCCGCAGTCAGTGATAGCGTGGTAGAGGTGCTCATCGCGGGCGCGAATAATCACCTCCTGCACCTGCTTTTCGTGGATGGGGTGCCCAATCTGTACCGCACTGCCGGCTATTTCACCCGTCGTCTGGTCCATCTCCATGCTGGAGAAGGTGGCCCCGCGCAGTCCATCGCGCCCCGTGCGCCCCCCCACCACAACGATATGGTCGCCCGTCTGCGGCTCCGTCGGGTGCTGCCCCCGCGGGAGCAACCCCAGGCAACCGCAAAAAACCAGCGGGTTGGCGGTGTAGCCCTGGTGATAGACGATGGCTCCATTGACCGTAGGAATGCCCATTTTGTTGCCGTAGTCTTCAATACCGTGAATGACCCCTTCGGCAATGCGGTGCGGGGACAGCACTCCTTCGGGCACTTCGTCCTCTGGCAGGTCCGGCGGCCCGAAGCAGAGCACATCCGTATTGGCGATGGGCCGGGCACTGACACCGAGAATATCGCGTACTACGCCGCCTACCCCCGTGTTTGCCCCGCCAAACGGCTCCAGCGCCGAGGGGTGGTTGTGGGTTTCCACCTTGAACGCCAGGTCCCAGCGGTCGTTGAAGGCAATCACCCCGGCATTGTCTACGAATGCCGAACGCACCCACGGCTTGCCAAGCTGCTCGGTGGCTCCCCGAATGCAGGTCCGCAGCAACCCGTCAATCTTCTCAACCTCCTCAATCTCCTCAATGTTCCCGTTCCCTTGCACCTTCCGCTGCACCTGAACCAGTGCCTTGAACGTCTTGTGGTAGCAATGCTCGCTCCAGGTCTGCGCCAGCGTCTCCAGTTCGGCGTCGGTCGGGTCGCGCCCCTCCTGCTGATAATAGTCTCGGATAGCCTGCATCTCGCTCAGGTCCAGTGCCAGCCGGCGGGCCGTGCTGATGGCCTGGAGCGCCGGGTCATCGGCCGAGCGCAGGGGAATGGCCTCAACCGTGGGGTCGGCCTGCTGGAAAGGCACAAACGGTGGGGCAATCGGGCGGTTAATGGCAACCTGCTGCACGACCGGGTTGGAGAACACGCGCACCGCCAACTGCCGCGCCTCGCGCTCGGACACGTTCCCATAGAGCAGGTAGCGCTGCCCGGTGGCAGCCTGCTCAAGCGCGGTGATGCCCAGAGTGTGCGCAGCCCGCACCAGGTTTTCGGCAGCCGGGTCGGTCACACCGGGGAGGAAGGTAACATCAACCGTGTGCGACGGGACCTGGGCGTAGCCGCTCGTCGGGAGGGGGTAGCCATCAAAGTCTGGCGGTTGCTCGGTTGCTGCTTCTGCTGGCAGTGGTTCAATGACCACCGCGTTTTCTACCACAGCGTCAGCCAGCAGTTCCTCCGCGAGTTGTTCAGCCTCCAGACGTGACAGGCTCCCCTGAAGGAAGAAGAGCCGCACCACGTGGCAGGTGGTCAGGCCTGGGACGCCGGCCTGGTGCGCTGCTCCAACCAGGGCATCGTTGCCACCATCGAATGAGCAGCAGTTCTGCACTTCAATACGGAACATGGGAAACTATTCCTCGTCTACAAAAACTTCTGAAAACGGTTTTCGGTCCCTTCCAGCATCCGCCGGATATTCCCGCGGTGCAGGTAGACAATCGCTCCCACCGCAGCAAAGATAAAGCCAGCATAGACCGGATGCAGTTTTCTCTGCTGCAATCGCGCCACGGTGGTGGCGGCCACCGCTGCTGCCGCGGTCAGCGAACTCAGCGACGAAATACGCGTGGTCGCCAGCATCCCCCCCCACACTGGGGACCCCACCAGAACGGCCTGGGGGAAGATGACCAGCAGCACCCCCGCCGAGGTTGCCACGGCCTTGCCGCCCTTGAAGCCCATAAACAGCGGAAAGGTATGCCCGGCCATCGCTCCTGCACCAACCAGGACGACCGCGACCGGCGGAAGCCGGTGCTTCCGAATGGCGAGATAGGGCAGCGCCGCACCCTTGAGCACATCGAACGTCATAGCGACCAAAAACGGCCCGAACCCGCACGAGCGCCAGACATTGGCAGCGCCGATGTTGCCGCTCCCCACCGTGCGCAGGTCAACGCCGCGGGCGCGGGCAACCAGGTAGCTGAACGGAACGGAACCGAGCAGGTAGGAGAGTCCCGTGAGTGCCAGCGTGACCGGAATCTTTTTGATTTGCTCCACTTCAGTGTATCCCCTCGATAGGTGTTTCAACGGTTTCAGGAATGGCAACCCCGATATTTTCAAGCACGATTTGCCTGAATGTCTGGGGCGCGTTCAGCCGCACCGTTGTATCCAGTATTTCAATACCTGCCAGATACCCATCTGCATCATAATCCAGGGCAATCCCTTCTGACAGTTGTTGGGTTGTTACTGTTGTTTCCTTGAATTGAATATAGAGCGCATCCACAGTAGGGTCATAGGTTATCTTCATGGTAGCACCTCAAAAAAAGTAGACATAGACTGTCACTACCACAATCTGATGTGGTTCATCCACGAAAACGGGGTGTACGCGTTTCATGGCGTAGTGCTTCTTGTTCCACTCCCCATTGAATTGAAAGGGAAGTCTTTGTGACACTCCAACCTGCCAGATTGTGCAGGAAGCCATAGCTCAGTGCGGATAGCTTCTCGTACTTCTTGCTCGGTTGTTCCCCGGGAACTCATTCGCTGTCGGGCGTGCCCAGACAAGATGATAGTCTTCTGTAAACCATTCATATCCGGTGTAGGTCTGTACTCATTCCCCCTCCCCCATCCCCACCAGTTCCAGCAACCGCTCCGGGCGGTGGCGGAAAGTTTCCCAGGGCAGTGCCCCCGATGCGATACCGCTGACCGCATAAGAGAGCGCCGCGTTCACCGGTGCATGCTCCCCCACTTCGCAGGCGGTCCGGGCAACCGCTCCGTAGAGCGTATCCGCCTCCGTGCGGGTGTGCCCTTGGCGCAGGGCAAGGCACAACGACGGGGCCTTGCCACCCCGACCCCCCGCCACGGCCCGTCGCAGCAGCGGGTTGAGCAGAGCCGGCGGCAGCGAGCGCATCAGCATTGCCAGCAGCACCGTGGGGTAGCGCGGCAGGTTGACCGGGCGGATGCCCAGGCGATTCATCACCACCAACCCTTCGAGAAACATGCGTCGTTCCAGGGCGACCAGGCACGGGTTGGCATAGACTGCCTCCACGGACCTATCCAGAATGGCCGAGGTTGCGTTGCCAATCATGTTGAGCAGCGCTTTTGACCACTTGAGCGCCCGGTAATCGGCGTATTCGCGGGTAGGAAAACCGGCCTGCCGCAGCACCGCAGACCAGCGATGCACCCCAGTCATATCATTCGTATCATTCACGGGCGCAAGGCCGATACTTCCCATCTTCAGCACCGCAACCTCCCCCGGTGATTGCATCTCCACCGAACTGGTAATAGCTCCCGACAGCACCCGCGCCGGCCCGAAGTGCGCCGCGAGTAGCTCCTCGTTGCCAATCCCATTCTGAAGCGTCAGCACCAGAGCAGGTTTCAGCGCTGCCAGGGTGGGCAACGCACCTGCCGTGTCATACCCCTTGACGCTCAGGATAGCAAGGTCCGGGTGCTGGTAGTCGTCTGGCAGTTGGTGTGGCTCTGTGGCCGCCACCAGCCGGTCAACCACCTGGGTCTGCCCATCCTTCTGGACAATACGGAGCGGTTGGGCATTGAGCGCCTGCACCGTGCGGGGACGTGCCAGCACGACCACACGCTGCGAAGCATGCGCCAACCGACCGGCGACCAGCAACCCGATAGCTCCTCCTCCAACCACAACCATAGTCATAGTCATGGTTCAGTTCTTCCCCGTAGCAATGGTCTGCTGCAACAGGTGCTCAAACTCGACCACGTCGGCCACCTTGAAGAGCGCCACCACCAACTGGTGGATGTGGGCCGGGTGGGTGACCTGGCGCAGGCTGTGCAGCAGGGTGATGGGCGCCTGCGGGAAGCGGGCAATCAAGGCATCTTCCAGCGTCTGCTGCTGTTCGCGCAGGTTTACCTGCACCATAGCTTCCAACCGGGCCCGTTCCGCTGCCATCTGCTGCTCCACCTGCTCCAACTGTTGCTTGACCTGGTCCTTGTCCCGTTCCGCTGCCATCCGCTTTTTCACCTCTTCCGCTGCCATCTCCCGAACCAGCGAACTGATGATTTCCGATTCCATGAGCCGCTCCTTTCCAATCAGGTGCAGGAGCCGCTGCCGCTCCATCAGCGGCTCCGCAAACGTCGCCAGAATGGACAGCAAATCGTTCTGGTGGGGTGGGGTGGTCTGCCGCAGCACCACGTCCACCGCCTGCTCCACGGTGGCCTCGGTGGCGTGGCGCATCAGCAGGCTCAGCACGGCCAACCCCACCCGTCCGGTCGCCAGCGCCTGCGCGGCTTCGTGCTCCCACAAGCGCACACAGGAAAACGACCATCGCTGCACCTCCTGCCCGTCAATGACCTGCGAGAGGGTGGCTCCCCGGTCGCAGGCGGGAGAGAGATAGACCACCGTGCCGACCACGGTCAGGGTGGGGAACTTCTGTCCGAGCCAGGCCAGATAGCCCATCAGTCGCCACAGCACCACCAGGTCGGGGTAGCCTTGCCACTCGACGACGTGCAGGTAGGTTTGGCCGTCGGGACTGCGAACGTGCAGCACGTTGTCGAGCCGTCGGGCACTGGCCGGCTGTTCGAGCGTTTCCACGCGGAGCAGGCGGTCGAAGGGCACCCCAAAGAGGGGCAGGAGGTCGGCCCCGCACAGAGCGGTCAATCGCTTGAGCGAGATATCAGTTTGCATATCAGACGTTCCTGGCTATCCGGTTCACCTGGCGATAGTGTTCTCTATGAACAAGTATACCACTTCCTCGACGGACCCTTCTAGCTATAACCAACTCTAACAGCTATACTATGGCAATAGCGCTCATCCCTCGGTATGAGGGTGGACTCGAATCTGCTCAATGGCGCTGCCAAGCCCCATCCCTCCCCAGAAGAGCGCGACCATATGGCTGAACTCGATGTTGAAGAAGTAGTGGTCAGCCAGACCGACCGTCAGCGCCGCGACGATGCCGGCCTGGGTTCCCAGGAACCAGCCGCGTTCTTCCTCATCGCTCGTGCTCATTGCCTGAAGCGAGCGCACAAACCAGGCTCCCACAATCGCCAGAAAGGCTGCAAGCCCCAGAAGCCCCATCCGCTCCGCAATAGTCAGGTAGATACTACTCACGCCAGCCACCAGGTCAATTTCAGGAGCCTGACCGAAGCCAATGCCAAAAAGTGGGTAGCGCCCGATGATAGCCAGGGCATTCTGATACTCCGCCAGACGCATCTGCTGCGCCTGGTCTTGAAACTGCACCCCCTCTAACAACCGCTGAACAAAACTTTCCCCCATCCCCAGGCCAACCAGTCCTGCCACAGCCAGCAGACCAGCGCTCATCATTGCCCACCAGAGATGGCGATAGCGCAACGTTGCCAGATAGACCACGGCCCCGATCATGCCGAACAGGGCAGCGCGGGAGAAGGTGAGCAGGAGCGTGACCCCCATCAAGGCGAGACAGCCAGCGGTGAGCCAGCGAGGGAGCGCCGGACGAGACGAAAAAAGCTGCGCAACGGCTATCGCCCCGACCAGAGCCAGCATCCCGCCGAAGCTGTTGGGGTCAACCGACGTTCCGATGGCCCGTTCCAATCCCTCCGGATCATCTTCGACATAGCGCAGCACCCGTCCGCTGGTGGGGTAGCCAATGCGCCCAGGTATGAGCAGGAGCTTCAGCGCCGTTTCATCTGGCAGAACGTAGAGGAACAGACCAATCAGGGCTGCCGCTCCCCCGCAGAGGACAAGCGCCTGGAACACCAACCGAGCCTGCTGGCGCGTCCGCACACTATTGACCAGTGTGAAGAAAAAAACCACGCCCAGGACAAATTTGGCGTAGTTGTGCAGAGTACGGGCATCCGGCACGCCCCCGGCACCGAGGATGAGCGAAAAGAGCGTGACCCCCAGAAACCCAAGGATAGGCAACCCCAGAGGAGTAAGCCGCAGGTCATACGTATCGCTGCGGGCCAGCAGGCGCAGTACCCAGACGAGGAACAGGCCGGCCAGCGCCAGCGAGAGCAGCGTGGGAGTCACAATGGCCTTGAATGGGAGCGTCCCAAAGGGCAGGAGGGTCAGGATAGCCAGAGCCAGGGTCAACCCCAGGCTCGTGCTGGTGAGCAGCACCAACCCGACCACCAGGGACGCAAACCCGGCGACCGTGTAGAGCGGGCCAAGGGCAACCAACCCCCCGACCATGCTCCCCAGGACGATAGCAGCAACCGCGGCAAATCGTGGGGTGGGGGCATGGAAAAATGGAATAAATGGAAGCGATGAAGGGAATGGAGCGAAAAGACCTGCTGGCGTTTCGGCTCCATAGGCGCAACCTCATGTTTCACGCTTTCCATGCCCGGAAATACCTCTACAACTGCGGTGTCACGTGCGAAAGCGGCCCCTTATCATACGAAAGCTCAGAGATACGCATGAGCTTTTCCCAGTTGTGCTTGGCTGTCATATAGCGCACCGTGCCGGATTCCGCTCGCATGACGACACTGTGGCTGCGGGCCCCGCCCTTGATATACTCGACACCTTCGAGGAATTCGCCAGGCGTGATACCAGTGGCAGCGAAGAACACCTTGTTCGTCTTCACCAGGTCTTCCGTAAAGTAGACCTGGCTGACGTCTATGCCCTTCTCCTGAATGAGGTGCTGCTCCTCATCATTCCGCGGCCAAACCTTGCACTGAATCTCCCCCCCGGTGCATCGGATAGCACAGGCAGTGATGACGGCTTCTGGAGCCCCCCCGATACCCATCAGGATGTCAGCCGGGGCTTCATCAATCGAGGTCATCACCCCCGCGGACACATCACCATGGAAGATGAGCTTGATACGGGCACCGGTCGCCCGAATCTGGCGAATCAGGTCTTTGTGGCGGGGCCGGTCCAGCACCACCACGGTAATATCCGCAATCTCCTTGCCGAGCGACCGGGCAACACTGCGGATATTAACCGCCACCGGAGCCTCAATGTCAATCGCGCCCCGGGCCCCCGACCCCACCACCAGCTTATCCATATAGGCCAGTCCTTCCCAGTTATAGAGCGTGCCCTTTTCTGCCGCGGCAATCACCGAAATCGCCCCGTGCATCCCTTCGGCCAGCAGGGTCGTGCCCTCCACCGGGTCAACCGCAATATCTACCTCAGCTCCCTCCCCTGTCCCAACTTGCTCACCAATGTAGAGCATCGGGGCTTCGTCCTTGGTTCCCTCCCCAATGACCACCGTGCCTTTCATTGGAACGCTCTGCATCGCAAACCGCATGGCCTCGACCGCTGCCTGGTCGCACCCATTCTTGTCGCCGCGGCCCATCCACCGGCCACTCCGGAGCGCCGCGGCCTCAGTGGCTCGCAGCAGTTCCAGGCCAAGGTTCCCCTCCATCCGCATAACTCGATACCTCCTCACATTGCTTCATGGCATCGTTGCAAATCCGTCCGTACCGCAACGTATCGTGATTGTATCATACTGCCGCGTGGCTGTCTATCTATGCTATACTTGGGGACCACCGGTCCGGGCAACTGCGGGCCGGATTCAACCAAGGTAAGGAGTCTTTCATGGCCGTCGAGAAATGTGCCAGTTGTGGCAAAACCAGGTCCGGAAAAACCTATTCGTACTATTATGGGCAAGAGATGGGCAAGGAGGTGCGGCAGCGCGGAAAGCGGCAAGTGCCGGTCATGACCTACCAACTCAATGAAAAACCGGTGTTCATCTGCCACCGGTGCTCGGTGCAGCACGGGGTCTGGAAGCCGCTCATCGGGTTGGTGGCGATTGTTCCCTTCCTCTCGGTCACCATCTGCGGATTGATTGGCTTCATTGACGTGGTCTCCGCGGGGAACATGACCCCTCCCCTCTTCTACCTCCTCCTGGGAGGCGTGATTACCCTGATGGGGGTGGCAATATGGGGCTTTGCCCGCTTCGCCAAAGGCACCTGGCGCTGGCACAAGCTCTATGAACGGATGGGCGGGGGTAGGTTGCCCTTCTCCAACCGATATGCTATGGAGGTGATGGCAATGGAAATTGACCCACCGCCCGATGGAACCATGTGCTTCACAACCTATGACTACCAGAAGCTCCGGGCCGCCAACCGGACCAGCAGAACGACTAGCGAACCGGGTGAGGATGCGTCCGTAGCTCCGGCCAGAGAGGCGACCGAAGGGAGCCTGTCCCCGCGGCCAGAGCACTGATAGCCAGCTGGTACGTATCTTCCGCGCCCCGGTGTCGCAGGGGTTCCAGCACCTTGCCCTGGGTTCCCAGAAATTGGCCCGGTTTCGGGGGTAGTTTTGCCTGGACAGCCATGGTATAATGCATAAACTGGTTGTGCGGTGGGGGTTCTGGCTCGTGCCCCCATCATCATTCGGCATCAGGAAGGCCGGGCCGAACAACCGGGTTTCCCGTTGGCAGCAGGTTGGGGTGATACCGGTCATCAGGCGGGTTCTTTTCCTGGACCCTACGAGCGGTGACGGATTGTTGCTATGTTGCTTGAAAAACTTACGGGCGTTGAAGAACGCTATAACGAATTGTCTGAACTGATGGCTCAGCCAGAAGTGGTCACGAATCTGCCCCTGCTCCAACAGTATGCCCGCGAACAGCGCGACCTGGAACCGGTGGTCGGGGCCTTTCGGACCTACCGAAAGACGCTTCAGTCCCTTGAGGAGACGCAAGCCCTCCTCAACGACGGATTGGACCCGGAGATGCGCGAACTGGCGCAAGAAGAAGTCGAAACGCTGCGCCAGCAACGCGACACACTGGAAGAGGATATCAAACTGCTGCTGCTCCCGCACGATGTCAATGATACGAAAAATGTCATCTGCGAGATTCGCCAGGGCGAAGGGGGAGACGAAGCCGCGCTCTTCGCCGCAGACCTCTACCGGATGTACCAGCGCTATGCTGAAGGGCGTGGCTGGAAGCTCGAACTCATGAACCTCGCGGACAATGGGCCTGGCGGCATCAAAGAAGTCGTCTTTAGCGTGAATGGCGAGGGCGTCTACAGCCGGATGAAATATGAGGGAGGCGTGCATCGGGTGCAGCGCGTGCCCGAAACCGAGGCGCGGGGGCGTATCCACACCAGCACCGCGACGGTAGCTGTGCTCCCCGAAACGGAGCCAACCGAAATTGACCTGCGGGAAGAAGACTATCGCGTAGACGTCTTTCGGGCGCAGGGGCACGGCGGGCAGGGCGTGAATACCACCGACTCGGCGGTCCGCATTGCCTACCGGCCGGGCACCCCGGAAGAAATTATCGTCATCTGCCAGGATAACCGTTCGCAGCTCAAGAACAAGGCCCAGGCATTGAGCGTGCTGCGGGCCCGGCTCTATGCGCGTGAGCAGGAAAAACAGCAGCGAGAGTTGGGCAAGTCGCGGTTGGCGCAGGTGGGGACCGGGGAGCGGGCCGAAAAAATCCGCACCTACAATTTCCCCCAGGACCGTATCACCGACCACCGCATCAGTCAGAACTTTTCGAACCTGCCGGGTGTGCTCAATGGCAACCTGGATGGGATTATTGACGAACTGATTATCTATGACAATGCGCAGCGATTGAAGGAGGCCGGTATCAACTGACGCACGCCCGCGGGGGAAGAAGCAAGGGAAATAGCACCACGCTATTTCCCTTTTTTGCCCCCCCAGGATGCTTTTACGTCCTGTAGTAGCAATCTGGTCGTGTTATTTGCCATCAGAACCAGGCTTTTTCCCGAAGCCTGGTTTTGCAACCCCCAGGGTTGCGGCAGCAGGCCGCGCTTGAGAAACCAGGTTTCTTCCCGAAGCCTGGTTTCTCAGCCCTCGAAACCATTGAAAACTGAAAACAAGGAGTCGTGCCATGGGTATGGGTACTCCGGCGATGAAGAGGTCCCTGATGTTACCATCAGCCAGGAGGAGCAGGGTCATGCTCACCCCAGAACTTGATGCGTTTATCACGCGGATGCCGAAAGTCGAGTTGCACGTGCATCTGGAAGGCTCGATTGAACCACGAATGGCCCTGGAGCTTGCCCGCCGCAACGGGGTTGAGATTCCGGCCCGCAACCTGGCGGAAGTGCAAAAGCTCTACCGCTACCGCAATTTCAGCGAGTTCCTTTCGGTATTCATGTCGCTGACACAGGTCATTGTTCGGTGTACCGACTTTGAACAACTGGCGTATGAGATGGGATTGACGCTGGCCCGACAGCAGGTCCGATATGCCGAAGTGATGCTCTCGCCCATGCAGCATCTCCTGCGGGGTATTCATCTGCGAGAAGCTATCGTCGGGGCGGCCACCGGTTTTGCCCGCGCCGAACGCGAAACCGGGGTGATGGTCCAATTGGCGCTGGACTATGGACGCCAGTATACCCCCGCCTATGCCTGGTACGTGCTGGAAATCGCCAAGGAGCTGCGGAGCCACCGCCTGGTGGCCTGGTCCATTGGTGGCGACGAGATTCACTACCCGCCCGAACCGTTTGCCGAAGTATTTGCGGCGGCGCGGGACGCCGGCTTGCACCTGATGGCGCATGCGGGGGAGGTTGCGGGGCCGTCCAGTGTGTGGGGCGCGGTGGATGTGCTGAAGGTCAGCCGGATTGGTCACGGGATACGGAGCGTCCAGGATCCGTCGCTGGTGGCCCATCTGCGCGACCGCGGGGTGGTGCTCGATGTGTGCCCAAGCAGCAACATTCGCACGGGAGCGGCCCCCTCGTGGGAACAACATTCCCTGCGCACGCTCTACGATGCCGGGGTTCTGGTGACAATTAATTCCGACGACCCCCCCTTCTTCGAAACCACCCTGACCGATGAATACCGCCGTGTGGTGCATCACTTCGGCTTCGGGGCGGATGACCTGTGTGTTCTGGTGCTCAACGGGGTGCGGGCGTCGTTCCTGCCCCCCGCAGAAAAAGCCCGGCTGCTCCAGCGGGTCGAGGGCGAGTTATCGGCACTGCGGGTCGAACTGGGGGTGTAGGGCGTCGGGGTCGGAGGGCCGGGAGCAGGGGAAATCATCCTCCTGACCCCGACGCCCGACCCCTGATACATCACCCATCACCCATCACCCATCACCCGTCGCTCGGACCGGGCGACTGGATTTCCGCGTCGAAGGTGACCTTCACATCGGGCGACAGCGTGGCGCGGACGGAGCAATAACGGTTCATCGAGAGATCTATCGCCTTTTCGAGCTGGTTCTGCCCCAGGTTGGCGGCGGTGGCCTTGAACCGCAGATGGATGCTGGTATAGGCCCAGGGGGCTTCTGTGGCCTGCTCTCCACTGACTTCGACCGACAACCGTTCGAGTTTGACCCGCTGCTTTTCGACAATCTTCACCACATCAAAAGCCGCACAGGTTCCCAGAGAAACCAAGAGCAGTTCCGGGGGTTTCATCCCAATGTCGCCAGGAGATGAGACGACCACCGAATGCATGGTACTGTCCGCCGCGACGTAGCGATTCCCGCCAATCCAGGTAATTTCTGCATGAGCCATGACGTTTCCTTCAATATTTCTTCTTTTCGGGCGATACCAGACAACGTCTCTCTAACGTCTCTGTTCATTGTACCCCAACTTCGGGCTGTTCCG
>JAAUSY010000212.1 GCA_012032475.1 Chloroflexaceae bacterium | reverse complement strand
AGACCGGCTGCCGCTTCGGCGGCAAGCGGAGTATGCGTAGAGGCCGGGGCACCGGCCCCTCGCCTACGAGGGTAGCTTGCGGACCACCGCAAGAAGCCGCGGGGCTTTAGCCCCTGCGGAGTGTCACCAGACCAGTCCCGGCCAGTCCCCGGCCCCCATTATCAAGAGCGTTGCGCTATCAGTCTCCCTCTTTCCATATCTTTCCGTTATAAGTCTTATCCAAAGAAGAACTGGAAAATCCCCCGGAGGGGGGATTTTCCAGGCCACAAAGAGCGGTACAATAGGAATATATTGCCTATAAGACTAAAAGATTTCCTGGGGAGCATGCCCGGATGGTCTTCACCTTCGCAGGGCGATACGCTCGCGCCGGGTGGGGGCCTCCACAGGATTCTGGACACACGGAAGGAATAGCCATGAGGCAAAGGAGGATGGAAAAGCCACAAACTGGGTGGCTTTTTTTGTTGGTGGTGGGAATACTGGTACTCAGCGGGTGTATACAGACCCAGGCACCGGCCGCGGCCGGTGGCGCAGGCCACGCCCGAACCAGAAGGCGCAGACACCGTCATCGCTATTCTGGCCGATGAACAGCGCGAACGGTGGAGTGCGCAACTCCCCGAAACGTATGCGGATATTGAGCCGCCTTTCTCGCTCGATGAGCAAAGCGTGGTAGCGGCAGGCGAGACGGTCTACCTGGAACAGAATTGCGCTATCTGCCACGGTTGGACCGGGAAAGGCGATGGGCCGTTCAGCCCAGGGATGAACCCCAGGCCAATTGACCTGACCGACGCGGCCTTGATGAACCGCCTGGGCAACGACTATCTGTTCTGGCGGCTCAGCGAGGGTGGGTTGCAACCGCCGTTCCTGTCGGCCATGCCCGCATTTGAACCGATGCTCACCCAGGAAAAGCGCTGGCAAGCCATTGCCTACCTGCGCAGCATCGGGACCGAGCCGAGCGAGGAAGAAATCGTGCTTGTGGGGGGCGTTGATTTTCAGGTGGGGATGAACTTGCTCCAGACTCACGGTTGTCTGGCGTGCCACCGCTATAACGAGCGCGGGAACTTTGTGGGTCCCGATTTGCAGCAAATGGGGGCAAAATACAGCCGCGAATATCTTCACCGCGCTCTGGTTGACCCGTCAGCGGATATTCCCGCCGGGTTTACCGACACGATGCCCAAAAACTATGCAGAAATCATCTCCGCGGAGGACCTGGGGCTTCTGACGAACTTTCTGGCTGGTTCGGTGGGCGACCGGTCAACCGCCGGCGGTGAGCCAGAAGAACCACCAACCGAAACCGAAGAAGCAGTGGAGTTGGTGGCAACCTCCGGCCTGCCCTTCGACCTCAGCGGCCTGGCAACGGCAGATTTCAACGGGCAGGCGCTCTTCCTACCGCCCAACTTCTACAAC
This sequence comes from Chloroflexaceae bacterium, assembly GCA_012032475.1. GTDB lineage: Bacteria > Chloroflexota > Chloroflexia > Chloroflexales > Chloroflexaceae > JAAUSY01. The sequence continues at coordinate 5,115 of JAAUSY010000212.1, read as the reverse complement.
ATCTTCATCAACTATGAACTGGGGATGCACTGCGTCGGCTTCGATATGAGCTACTGTTGCGTTATCCCGCCCTACAACAGCATCCAGGCACAGGCGGTTCGGGGTTCCAGCGTGGAAGAGCCGATGCCGAAGCTGCTCTCGCCAGACGATGGCGTGGCGTTGAAGTATGGGGTCGAAAACAACACCTATTCCGAAGGCGACAAGATGCAGTACTGGAGCATTGCCAAGGACGTGAACGGCGACGGAGATATGGACGACCCCGGCGATAACTTTGCCAACTACGTCTGGACCCACCTCTATATCTACGAAGACCTGGAAGGCTCGATACCCGACGGGGCCACGGAGGAAGACCGGCTGCACGTCGGTCAGGAAATCCGCGTCCAGAAAGACCACGGCCCATCCGGGATGCCCATGGAGGGCTTTGCAGTGTATGCCGACGAAGACGGGGGCAATGTGGTCTTCACTGACTCGCGCTATGGCAACCTGTCGAACATCCCGCTGATACTCACTGCGAGCTACCTGTGGGATGCCCTTGGTCTGCCTCTAACAGCCTTCGATGACGGGGTGATTGGGGGCGGTTCGCACCGCACGATTGACGAAATTCACTTTCAGCCCTACCAGTATTCGCGGGTGACCCTGCACGAGGTGGGCGAGGATGGCACGCCGGGCGACCCGATTGAGGATGCCTACAACGGCGATATCGTGAGTTTCATCGGCACCAACCCGGTCGACATTCCCAACTGCGTCTGGTGCCACAGCTCCGACCGCGCCAACCGCTTCGGCCAGAACGATTACCGCCTCTACCAGACGGAGTATACCTACTGGGTCGAAAACTACCCCGACATCAGCGACTATATGGCCCGCCTGAGCGCCTCAATGATTGGCATTCTCGAAATTCACGATGATAAGCACGATACGGATTTTCTGGCGGAATATGACCCCGACGCGGCCACCAATCGCCTGGGCAGCAAGGGGCCGGTCCACTGCGCCGACTGCCACGGCGATAACGTGCAGGGGCGGTTGCGCTCGACCGATGAGACGCCAGAGGAGCCGCTCAACCCGCTCACCGAGTCTATCCACATGGTGCATCTCTCGGCGGTGGCCGACCAGGACGCGTTCGGGCGCACCCAGTCGTGCCAGATGTGCCACCCGACCCACATGCAAAACCCCGACCTGAACATTTCTGGCGAGGATTTCAGCCCGATCAACCAGGATGGGACGCCGCGCTTCTCCGAGGGCGACATTCGGAACGCGGGCGGTGGGTGCTACCTGCGGCGCGATGCCCACACCAACCCCGATGCCAGGCCGCCGTTCTTCTTGAATGCGGTGGGCGAATATCTGCTGGCAGAGGTTGCAACGGAAGGTGGCGAACTCCGCGGCCTCTACTGCACCAACTGCCACAACCACAATGCCCAGGCGCTCTACCACGCGGATACGCTGGTGCATGCCAAGAACCCCGGCGAGGGCGAAACGCTGCGCTCCCTGACGCTGGAGGAGATTGCCAGAGCCGTCACCGGGTCGGACGATGTGGAAACCTATGTGGCCTACTACCTTGACCCGAAGGTGGGCGGGGAGGGGAACCCCCTGGTGGCCTTCTACAAAGACCACCTCCCCGCGGCGCTGCCGGAGGTAGCTGAAGGAGCCTCCTACGCCGATGCCTCGGCGGGCGAGGACTGGTGGTTGGCGGCGGGCGAACCGCACTGCGCCGACTGCCACGTTGCTCCGTTTGTCGAGAGCATGGGTGGGGCCTACTTCCCGATTGACCAGCAGGGCAAATATTCACTGTTCCGCTATTCGAAGGGACACGCCAATATTGCCTGCCAGTCGTGCCATGAGTCCATCCACGGTCTCTACAGCGTCCGAACGGGTGAGGGAGCCGCCGACCAGACCACGCACGAACAGGCGCTCCAGTTCAGCCCAGATGGAGAATACGCCGGTCCCGTCACCTGTGTGGCCTGCCACGCGGTCAACTCCGATGGCGTGCCGTCGCAGCTGCTTGGCACCGAGTATGAGAACGACTACTGGGCATCGGTCGTACTGATGCACTTCATCACGCCGGAGGATGGGGAGGAGATGACTCCGGAAGAACTGGTGGAGGCCTACCCCTATGAGCGGTCGCGGGGCATTGTCGAGGAGGCGATGCGCTAGCGGCCCTGCGCCTGGGAGGAGTGGCGAAGGAGGAGACATCCCCCTCCGTCACTCCTTCCTTATCACTCGTCACTCGTCACTCGCCGCTCGTTACTCGTCACTGCCAAGCGGTTGCTCCGGGGGGGATTGCTGGCTGGCTTCCAGCAGGGCGTGCAACCGCCAGATGGTCTGGACGCGGGCCCGCTGCCAGGCGGCGCTTTTCGGCCCTGTCTCGCGCATAAGCACCACCCGGTGCAGGGCGTCGCGGATTCGGCGGGTGGTGGCGGTGAAGCCCTGCCGGTGTTTTGTACCTCTTGTCAACTCGTCGCTCATCGCTCGTTGCCCATCCTCATCATTCATCACCCATCACCCATTACCCATCACGGGGATGTGAGCACCGCCCGGACCACCTCGTCAGGCACATCGTCGCGCACCGTCACCTGACCAATCGCGGTCGGGAGTATCCAGCGGATGCGCTGATGGAGCACTTTTTTGTCGTGCAGGGTCAGGGAAAGTATCTGGTCGGGGTCGCAGCCTGGGGGGAAGGCGGTGGGCAGTCCGTAGGCTTCGAGCAACCGCCGCTGCCGCTCGACATTGTCCCAGGCCAATAGCTTCATCTCCGCGGCCATGCGGGCCGCCGCATGCATCCCGATGGCGACCGCTTCTCCGTGCAGGAGCGCCCCATAGCCGGAGGCGGTTTCCAGGGCGTGCCCCAGGGTGTGCCCGTAGTTGAGGATGACGCGCAACCCCTGTTCGCGTTCGTCGTCGCTCACCACGGCCACTTTGACCGCGGCAGCCTGCCGGATAACGTCGCCCAACCGCTGGTGGTAATCTGGCGACGGGTCCTGGAGGCGCTCCGGAGCGGCAAATTCGGCTGCGTGGGCTTCGAGCGTTTCGAACAGGCTGGCATCGCGGATGACACCGTGCTTGATAACTTCTGCCCACCCGGCTCGTAGTTCTCGCGGCGGCAGGGTGCGGAGGGTTTGGGTGTCGGCCAGCACCAGGCGCGGTTGGTGGAAGGCTCCGATCAGGTTTTTACCAAGCGGGTGGTTGATGCCGGTTTTTCCTCCAAGGGCGGCATCAACCATTGCGAGCAGGGTGGTAGGAAGCTGCACCACGGCAATGCCCCGGAGGATAGTGGCCGCCGCAAAGCCGGCCAGGTCGCCCACGACACCCCCGCCGAGTGCCAGCACCACATCACCACGCTCGACGTGGCTGCCTATCATCCAGGCGTAGATCTGCCACAGGGGTCCCTGGCTTTTGCTGGCTTCTCCCGATGGAACGAGGTACGTGCGGACGAGGAAGCCCGCGTGGCTCAGAGCGGCTTCCAGGTTGGGGCCGTGGTGGGGGAACACTTCGCGGTCGCTGATGAGCCACAGCGTTCCGTGCAACCCCAGGCGGGTCAGCCGCTCCGGCAGGGTGGCATGCAGGCCCGGCCCGACCACGACGGCGTAGCGAGCCGTTGCGGTGGTGAGCACAAGTTCATCTGGTTCTGGTGTCAAGGTCAATGGTCTGGCTCCATGAGACTATGAGCGCGGGTGATGGGAACTGGGAACATTGATACCCGTGACGAGTGACCCGTGACCAGTTGCTGTAAAATCACAAGGGATTCCCCTGTGCCAATACCTTGTCAGAATCTGGCATGACCGATTACTGATCACTCATCACGTATCACTCGTCGCTGGTACCGCGGACCGTCGGGAGGTGCTCCACCCTGGTTGACACAGGCGGTGGCCTGTCTAGGCCCCCTGCAATATGGCGGCGTGCTGGATTGGACGGGGCTTCTGGATGGCTGGCATCTGTAACTTTGCTTTTTTGGCAAAGTGCTCCTGTTCATCCAGGAACCAGATAACTTCCATCCCGGCCATACACCCCTGTCCCGCTGCGGTGATAGCCTGGCGATAGACGTGGTCCACCACGTCGCCCGCCGCGAAGACGCCCGGTATCGGGGTGCGGGTGCGCCCGTCGGTGACGAGGTAGCCGCTTTCGTCAATGGGGATCTGCCCCTTGAACAGCACGTTGTTGGGAATGTGCCCGATGTAGGGGTAGACTCCATCGGTTGGCAGCGTGCTTTCCTCGCCGGTTTTCAGGCTCTTGAGGCGGACGCCCATCACTTTGTCTTCGCCAAGAATTTCTGTCACCACCGTGTTCCAGACAAAGCGGATTTTCGGGTTATCGAACGCCCGTTCCTGCAAAATCGGGTCGGCTCGCAGCTCGTCGCGCCGATGCACCAGGATGAGTTCGGAGACGAAGCGGGTGAGGAACAACCCCTCGTCCAGGGCGCTGTTGCCACCACCAATCACTACCACCCGCTTGTTGCGGAAGAAGAACCCGTCGCAGGTAGCGCAGTAAGAAACGCCGCGGTTTGCCAGCCGCTCTTCGCCCGGAATGCCGAGCTTGCGGGGCGACGCGCCGGTGGCGATGACCAGCGACTCAGCCATAATCGTCTGCCCGGAATCCGTGGTCAGGGCAAAGGGGCGCTGCGAGAGGTCGGCCTTGATAATCAATTCGTCCAGGAAGCGCGTTCCAAAACGCTCGGCCTGCTGGCGCATCCGCTCGGTGAGTTCAAACCCGCCGACCGTTTCGGGGAAACCCGGAAAGTTTTCCACCTCGTTGGTGGTAGTAATCAGGCCACCAGGTTGGAGGCCACGGATAACGAGCGGTCCCAGGTTTGCCCGTGCGGTGTAGAGGGCGGAGGTGAGTCCCGCCGGGCCGGAGCCAATGATCACAACTTTGTTCTGCATAAACCATTTCTCCTGATATTGGCATGGGTGCCTGATACGTATTTTTACCAACTATCATATCATGCCGAGTATCATTTCAATTTCAAATCGGTTTCAAACCAGTGACGAGCGACGAAGTGACCGTATGAACCCGCCGCAAGCCACGCCACTTCAGTGGCAGTGGTTCGGCGGGTTTCTCGCAGGCTTTAGCCCGCCGAATGGCACTCTTGCCACAACATCACCCACGTGGTATCATTGGTTCAGG
>JAAUSY010000211.1 GCA_012032475.1 Chloroflexaceae bacterium | reverse complement strand
GATGCCTTCTACGAGAAGATGGCGGTTGTGCCGGGGTTCCGCTCCCTGGCAGCCTTTCTGGCAACGGTCTTCGACAAAGAGGGCATTGACGGAGCCGTGAACGCGTCGGACAGTTCTTCACCCACCTCTCGTCACAGGTGCGTTCCTTCCAGAGCGGCTATATGCGGACGTATGCGCTGGTGTTTCTGGTCGGCGTGATTGTCGTCGTTGGATATTTTCTGAGGTTTTAATGCTTATGAACGCAGGAATACCTATCCTTTCAATCATTCTGTGGCTGCCAGCGCTCGGCGCACTGCTGCTGATGTTCGTGCCGGGTGAACAGGTGGCCCGGCAGCGCCAGATTGCGCTGATAGTCTCCGTGGTGGCCTTTGTGCTGTCGGGACTGCTGCCTCTCGGCTTCATCCCGAACGCTGAGGGAGCCGCCCCCGGCTGGACGGGGATTTTCGGCTTTATGCAGCAGGGTTCGACCGCCACGCTGCCGGACATGCTCTTTGTTGACCAGGTGGCCTGGATTCCCTCGTTTGGTATCAACTACCTGGTAGGGGTAGACGGTATCAGCCTGTGGATGGTCGTGCTGACCACGTTTCTGACCCCGGTGGCGCTCCTTTCGACCTGGCATTCCATCAAGACCCAGGCGCGGGCCTTTCAAGTGCTCATGCTGCTGCTTGAGACGGCCATGCTCGGCGTGTTCGTGGCCCAGGACCTGTTCCTCTTCTATGTCTTCTGGGAATTTTCGCTCGTGCCGATGGCCTTTATGATTGGCATCTGGGGCAGCGGCAACCGTATCTATGCCGCAGTCAAGTTTTTTCTCTACACCTTTGCTGGCTCGGTGCTGATGCTGATGGCGATTATTGCGCTGGCTATCATCCACCGCAACGCCCTGGCCGCGGAGGACGCGGGGTTCCGTATGACGTTCAACGTAATGCGGATTATGGAAGACCTGCGCAATGGCAGCCTCGCGCTTGATACGAACGTGGCGCGGCTCATGTTCGGGGCGTTCTTCCTGGCCTTCGCCATCAAAGTTCCGATGTGGCCGTTCCACACCTGGCTGCCGGATGCCCACGTCGAAGCCCCAACCGCCGGGTCGGTTATTCTGGCGGGGGTGCTGCTGAAGATGGGCACCTACGGCCTCATTCGGTTTAACCTGATGCTCTTTCCGGAGGTGTCGCGGTGGGCGGCTCCGGCCATTGCCATCCTGGCAATCATCGGGATTATCTACGGAGCGATTGTGGCTTTTGCCCAGAGCGATATGAAAAAGCTGGTGGCCTATTCTTCCGTCAGCCATATGGGGTTCATCGTGCTTGGCATTTTTGCCCTCAACCCGGAGGGTATCAGCGGGGCTATCCTGCAAATGGTGAACCATGGCCTGAGCACCGGGGCGCTCTTCGTGGCGGTCGGCATCATCTACGAGCGCCGCCACACCCGCGAACTGGCGGAGTTTGGCGGCCTGTGGACGACCATGCCCATCTACGGGGGACTGACCCTGGTGATGGTGCTGTCGTCGGCGGGGCTGCCGGGGCTGAACGGGTTCGTTGGCGAGTTTACGATGATGCAGGGAGCCTACCTTTCCCCGGACCTGGGGTGGCAGTTCCTGGCCTTTGCGGTCATCGGCGTCATCCTGGCCGCGGTCTACCTGATGCGCATGTTCGGGCGGGCCTTTATGGGTCCGGTGGATAACCCGGAGAATGCCCACCTGCCCGACCTCGACCGCGTCGAACTGGCCTCGCTGGTGGTACCGCTCGTGCCCATTGTCATCATCGGGTTCTTGCCCAACCTGTTCTTTGCGGGGATGCAGGGCAGTGTGGCCGAGGTGGTACAGCACATAGTGGTGGGGGTGGCCGGGCAGTAGCGCCAGATATCACACTCATCACCCATCACACGTCACACGTCAATCATCACCGATTGTGAAGTAGGGGAACTGAAGAGAGGAACGACAGGGATACCGCATGGAACAGATACAACTTCCTTCAATGGACCTGGCAATGATTGCCACGATGACCACCTTGTTCGTCTGGGCAACGGTGCTGCTGCTGGTAGATGTCTTCGTCATTCCCGCCAGTGCGAAACGGACGACCGGCTATCTGGCGATGGTTGGCCTGGCAGTCTCGGCGGGGGTGGTGCTCATCGTGGGGACGCAGGGCAGCCCCGCCCCCCTCCCCGGCGAAGCCCCCTTCGCCGGTATGGTGGTGCTGGACCGTCTGGCCGTGATATTGAGCCTGATTTTCCTGCTGGCCGGCATCATCAGCATTGCCCTGTCGCTGGACTACCTGCCGCGGCACGGGATTGAGCGCGGCGAATTCTACCCGCTGGTGATGTATGCGACTGGCGGCATGCTGCTCCTGGCACAGGGGGCCGACCTGATTCTCCTGTTCCTGGGGGTCGAACTGCTGTCCATCACGCTCTATATCCTGACCGCGTTTGCCTACCCCCGCCTGTCATCGGAAGAAGCTGCCATGAAATACCTGCTGCTTGGGGCGTTTGCGGCAGGCTTCTTTGTCTATGGCATCGCCTTGATGTATGGGGGGGCACACACGGTCAACCTAGCAGAGATGGGGAACTATGTGGCGCAGCACCCCCAGGGAAGCCACACCCTACTGCTGGTCGGGGGAGGGTTGGTGCTCGTGGCGCTTGGCTTCAAAGTTGCCCTGGTGCCCTTTCACATGTGGACGCCCGATGTCTATGAAGGGGCCCACTCCGGTGACGGCGTTCATGTCGGTGGGCACCAAGGGCGCAGCCCTGGCCGCGATGATACGCCTGCTGCTGCTGGCGCTTCCGGCGCTCGAACCCTTCTGGATGCCTATTCTGGGCGTGCTGGCAGCCCTGACGATGATAGCCGGCAATATCGGGGCACTCACCCAGAGCAATGTCAAGCGGATGCTGGCCTACAGCAGCATCGGCCACGCCGGGTATATTCTGCTCAGCATTATGGCCGCCAGCGACCACGGCATCGCGTCGTTCCTCTTCTACCTGGTGGCCTATACGCTGACCAATCTGGGAGCTTTTGCGGTGCTGATTGTGCTGGAGGAGCGCGGCGAGTCGGCGTGGAGCCTGGATGACTTCGCCGGGCTGTGGAAGCGGCAGGGCTGGCTGGCGCTGGCAATGGCGGTATTCATGCTCTCGCTGGCAGGTATGCCCCCGACGGCCGGGTTCGTCGGCAAGTTCTATGTCTTCACGGCGGCCTGGGAAAGCGGTCTGGGCTGGTTGGTGCTGGTCGGCCTGCTCACCAGTGCTGTTGCCGTGTTCTTCTACCTGCGGGTCATCGTCCGGATATTCATGCAGGAGCCGGTCCGCGAGGTCCAGCCAGTGCTCCATCGCGGTCTGGCGATGAGCATCGGGGTGGCGCTGGCGGGAACGCTGCTTTTCGGGTTGTTCCCTACCCTGGTCGTGGCATGGGTGCAGGCTCCGCACATCTCCCGGATTGCCGAGGTCGTGCAGATTTTGCCCTGACCTGAAGTCATGCCCATGTCCATCGCCTGCTCACGCGAGAACGCGAAGGGCTTCTCTGGTATTCGTTGGCCTGATGATGAGATGATAGTGATAATGAGAAGGAAGGAACGATGATATGTATCGTGTACGTCTGACAACGTTTCTGGTCGGGTTGATGTTCCTGGTCGTGGTGATAGTGATAGTCATCGGAAAGGGGATATCTGCCCTGTCCCCCGCTCCGGTCCGGGCGGTTTCCGACCGTCCGATTATGGCATTTTACTACCCGTGGTATGAACTGACGGACTGGACGTATGACCGTATGAGCGATGTGGCATCACCGAAATACTCTGGCGGTGATGATGAGACCCTCAAGCGGCATATTCGGCAGGCAAACGAGGCCGGCATTGACGCGCTTATTTGCACCTGGTATGGGCCAGACGAAACGCGCCTGGACACCCGCTGCCGCCGTCTTCAGCAGCTCGCTGCCGAGGAAGATGGCGATCTTCAGATAGCCATCATTCCTGACCAGTCAGCCTGGTCGAGCCTGCGCAGCGTGGAGGCGCTGACGCAAGCCCTGGAGGTGTTGGAGCGGGATTTGATGAGCCAGCCAAACTACCTGAAATTCCGCGGCAAGCCGGCGGTCTTCTGGTTCAATCCGCCTTCTCTGGGGGGGGTCGAGACCTGGCAGCAACTCCGGGACCGCGCCGACCCCGACCACCAGCAGTTCTGGTTTGGCGGAACCGATGATTTTGACTATCTGGGGGTCTACGACACGCTATACTATTTTGACATCACCTGGGAACGTGCGCCCGGTGCGGCCATGGAGTCCTATAACGAGCGTCTGGACGGACGTGCCCCCTTTATCGCCACGGTGATGCCGGGCTACGACGATAGGCCTCTTCGCGGTCGCAGTGGGCACTGGCGCGACCGTGAAGGCGGAGCCTACTACCGCGGCACCTGGGAAGATGCCGTCGCCTACCACGCCGATGGCGTGGTCATCACCAGCTTTAATGAATTTTTCGAGGGGAGCCACATCGAACCAAGTGAGCAATTTGGGGACCTCTACCTGCGACTGACCACGGAGCTGAGCGACTATTTTCGGGCCAATGTGGGTCAACCCACCGACCCGATGCCCGCCGACCCGACTCCGTCACCATCTTCGTCCGAGTGCCGGACGTTCTCTGAAACGGGCTACCAGGTGTGCGGGCGGTTGCTGGAATACTGGGAGCAGAATGGAGGGCTGCCCGTCTTTGGCTATCCCATCGGCTCACAGCACGAGGAGAGCATTGAGGGAACCCCCACGCAAGTTCAGCCATTCGAGCGCAACCGCCTGGAACTCCACCCGGACAATGCCCGTCCCTATGATGTGCTGCTTGGGCGATTGGGGGCAGATCGGCTGGAGCAAGCGGGGCGAGACTGGGAGACGTTTGAGACCGTGAGTGAAGCCCCTCCGGGTTGCCTCTATTTTGATCAGACCGGCCACCGTCTGTGCGAACCCTTCCTGAGCTACTGGCGTGGTCACGGGCTGACCCTTGACAATCAGCAGGGCTATAGCACCCAGGAAAATCTGGCGCTGTTTGGCCTGCCCCTGAGTGAGCCGCACACGGAAACGCTCAGTGACGGCAAGGACTACGTGGTGCAGTGGTTCGAACGCGCCCGCTTTGAGCACCACCCCGACAACCCGGAACCCTACAACGTGCTACTTGGGTTGCTTGGGGTCGAAGTCCAGGATGCACAGCAGGCCAGTTGTTGCCCGTGATGAGAGATCGTGAGCGTGGCCGGAGCGATACCAAAATGAGAAGGTTCACCTTTCTGAGCTGGGTTGTGCTCATGGGCATGGGCATGTTCGTGGCCTGCCGGGAGGAAGTGGGCAGCGGGAATGATACGGGTAGGAGGAGTGAAGCGCAGTCATCCTACCTCCGCGGGCTGGAGTATCTCAGCGCCAGGGACTATGACCGCGCTATTGACGCCTTCACCCAGACTATCGCGCTCGACCCGGACGACTACAATGCCTACCTGGAGCGGGGGAATACCCATCTCAGGCAGGGAGCTTTAGACCAGGCGATGGAGGACTTTGAAGCGGTGGTGGAGCTTGCACCCGACGCTCCCAGAGGATACACCGGGCGCGGGATTGTGTATGCGCAGCGGGGGATGAACGAACGGGCCCTGGAGGAATTTGCCCAGGCGCTCACCCGCGACCCCGACGACCCCCGAACCTACAACGCCCGCGGCATGACCTATGCCCGGCAGGGGAATGACAAACAGGCGCTGGCCGATTTCACCAGGGTCATTTCGCAGACGCCTGATGACCCGCTGGTGCGGTCGCTGGCTTGCAGCAACCGGGGGTTGGTCTATGCGCGGCAGGGTGACTATGAACGGGCACTGGAATCATACTACCAGGCCATTGCAATTGACCGAACCAACGCCCATGCCTATACCAACCGGGGAGAAACCTTCCTCGCTACCGGCGACCATGACCAGGCTATGGCCGATTTCACCACGGCCATCTCGCTCGACCCCGCTGACCCTGCCGTGGTGCGAGCCTATCAAGGGCGGGGACGACTGTTTGCCGAGCAGGGCGACGACGAACGGGCTGCTGCTGATTTGAGTGCTGCCATCGGCCTGACCCCCGATGATGCCAGGTTGTACCAGGCACGGGGGCGGGTCTATGTCTCCCTGGGGGAGAACGAACCGGCCACCGCGGACTTTGAAAGGGTGCTGGAGTTGAGCGATGACCCGGTCCTGCGTCAGGAAGCGGAGCAGCAACTCCAGGCGCTCAATGCCAGCGGTGGGTGATGTCTTTCTCTGCCTTGCTCACGCAAGGACGCAAATGAGGATGGTGGAACCAGGCCCGGCCCTTGACCCCCTGATCCCCGAATTCTAGTTGCAAGCCATCATTCGCCACTGGTATAATGGAGGAACACGAGACGTTGACGAAAGGATGATCGTCCCACTATGACTGGCACCGACAGTCCGCTCAAAGAATTCGTGACCACGTTCATCACCGAGATGGCCGCCTGGTTGCTCCAGACCGAGGTGCGGCGGGTCGAGGCCCGCCCCGAAGAGCTGCGCTTCCCGACCGACCCGGTCTACTCCGACCTGGTCTTCTTCGTGACCTTGGGCAATGGCCGCATCGTGCTGCTGCATATCGAGTTCCA
>JAAUSY010000049.1 GCA_012032475.1 Chloroflexaceae bacterium | reverse complement strand
CGGACGGGGCTTGAGTTCCCGCAGGCAAGGCTCAGACGCCTCACCACCCACACCAGCACGACCAACCCCCAGACCAGGAACAGGGAGCGCCGGAGGGATGGGACGATGGGGGCGGCCATGCCCGGCAGCGGTGTGACCTGCACCAGGCAACCGGCACGCCGCGCTCGCGGTGGTCGAGGGGGCTGTGGTGGTAGGTGTTGCAGACCAGCGACAGCGGCGCGGTTTGCCATCCGCTGCCTGCCAGGGCTTCTCCGGGCAAGACCACGCGGTAGGTCCGCCAGCCGGGGAGCAGGTCCAGCCTTGCGATATCCTGCCCTCCCCGCCGGAGCCATACCCGCTGCTCACCAGGCACCGTGCCGGTTGCCCCGGAGAGGCGGATAGCCAGCGCCGACGGCCGGTGGCCGGCTCCGTGGAGCATCAGGAAGGATTCGGGCAGGCTCCAGCGGAAGGTGGTGCCGTCGCTGCTGGTCTCAGGGATGGAGAAATGCCCGCTAAAGCGGGTGTCACCGGGCGTTCCCAGGTCGAGGGTCCAGGGGGGAGGAGTGCGCAACACCTGAGAGAGTGCGGCAAGTGTGGCGATGAGGAGCGCAGGGAGTACTCCCCGTTGAGCCATGCGTGAGAGAACCGCCATACCTGATGACATGATTGACACGGTGCCATTGAAAACCTGGGTTCCTGGAGGGGCAATCCTCCCGGTCCGTTGCTTCATACCTCCCTGATTGTACCAGAAACCGTCGGGGGTGCAAGGGCATCGTGATCCCGTGCCAGGGCAGAGGGTGAGTCGTTTCCTGTTTCCCACCCGCCACTGATTTGACGTCCTTCGTGTTCTATGCTATCACTGTCCCCACAACCAGATGATACGCCACCGGGTCACAATCGCGCTCGAAGCGCCCGAAGGTGACCCCATACTGAGGAGAACAGGTCTACTTATGAGCCGCATGACCGAAACCTTTGCCCACCTGCGGGCTATCCACCACGTTGCCCTGATGCCCTACCTGACCATCGGGTTCCCCCAGCGCGACAGCACTCTGCACCTGGTGCCTGCGCTGGAAGCCGCCGGGGCCAACCTGATCGAACTGGGCATTCCCTTTTCGGACCCGCTCGCCGACGGCGCAACCATCCAGCGGGCTTCTCAACAGGCCTTAGCAAACGGGGTCCATTTTTCGTTTTGCCTGGAAACCGTTGCCCGGCTGCGCCAGCAGGGCGTCCGTATCCCCCTCTTGCTGATGGGCTACTACAACCCCATCCTGAGTTATGGGATTGACCGCGCCTGCGCAGACCTGGCCGTTGCCGGCGGAGATGGCTGGATTGTCCCCGACCTCCCCCCCGAAGAGGCCAGCCCCCTCCGTCAGCAGGCCACCGCCCACGGACTGGACCTGATTATGTTCGTCGCTCCCACCACGCCAGACGAACGCATGGCCCACATTGTACGCCTGGCGAGCGGTTTTGTCTACTGCGTTTCGCTCACGGGGGTGACCGGCTCGCGGCGCGACCTCTCGACCGGACTGGAAGCCTTCCTGTCTCGCGTTCGTCAGCACACCGACCTGCCGCTCGTCGTTGGGTTTGGCATCAGCACGGCAGAACACGTGGCGCAGGTCGAACCCATTGCCGATGGAGCCATTGTCGGCAGTGCGCTCATCAACCACATCGAATCGTTGCCCCCGGACCAGGTGGTTGAGGGGGCCGCGGCTTTCATTCGGGATTTACAAAAATACGGCAAGATGTAACTTCCGGTGCTATACTGAAGAGGAAAGGGGTGTTTCTCCAGGGTCATACCCGTGATGAGGATGACAAAGGACAAGCGATGAGGGACGAGTGGCAGGCCGAACCAGCGCGGCAGAACTGCCTTCGGTGTACCACCCGTCATCGTCCGTATCTGGGATGGCCCGGAATGGCTTGCAGAAGAAAGTCACGACACGAAAGGACGGGATAGATGAGTGAGACCAAAGTTGCAGCCAGAGGGCTTGAAGGCATCGTTGCTGCCCAGACGGCAATCAGTCACGTTGATGGACAGAATGGACGTCTCTACTACCGCGGAATCAGCATTCACGAACTGGCTGAGAAATCTACCTTTGAGGAAACCACCGCGCTGCTGTGGTATGGCAAACTCCCCACCCGCACCCAGCTTGAGCGGTTCCAACAAAAGTTCATTGCCAACCGCAAGCTCCCCGACCCGATTATCTCCATCCTCTTTGCGCTGCCCAAAACCACCTCGCCCATGTCGGCCCTGCGCACCGCCGTTTCGTCGCTCGGCCCCTTCGATGCCGCCGAAGCGCAGTACTCCGACAACTCCCTGGAATCCAACGTTGCGAACTCTATCCGGCTGACCGCTTCGATGCCCACCATCGTTGCGGCCTGGGAGCGCATCCGAAAAGGCATGTGGCCCATCCACCCCAGGGATGACCTGAGCCACAGCGCCAACTTCCTCTACATGCTCACTGGCGAAGTCCCCAGCCAGACCGCCGCCAGGATGATAGACATCGCCCTGATACTCCACGCAGACCACAGCCTCAACGCCAGCACCTTTGCGGCTCGCATCACCGCCAGCACGCTTTCGAACCTCCACAGTGCGGTGGTTTCGGCCATTGGGACGCTCAAGGGGTCGCTGCACGGCGGAGCCAACGAACAGGTGATGCGCATGCTGCTCGAAATTGGCGATGTGGACCGGGTTGAGCAGTATATGCGTGGGGCGCTGGCCGCCAAAAAGAAAATCCCCGGCTTCGGCCACCGGGTCTACAAGGTAGATGACCCCCGCGCCGCATGGCTGCACAAACTTTCGCAGCAGGTGGCCGAAGATTGCGGGAACCTGCGCTGGTATGCCATCAGTGAGCGCGTGCGCGAATACATGCAGTCCCAGGTGAGCCTGCCCGTCAATGTGGACTTCTACTCCGCCTCCCTCTACTACACCGTTGGCGTTCCGGTCGAAATCTTCACCCCGCTCTTTGCCGTCAGTCGCGTCGCCGGGTGGACGGCGCATGTCTACGAGCAACTGAGCGACAACCGCCTCATCCGACCCTCAGCCGAATACATCGGCCCAATAGACGTCCAATATACCCCCCTGGACGAACGATCATAGCCCCTCGGTGAGTCTCCCGCAGGCTTCTGCCACCGCGGGAGACTCTTTCCCTCGGCAAAGCAGGATGTCCCCCGTTTCATCCGCTTCGCCGGTCGTTCCCTCTCTCTTCCTTTTCCTTGCTCTTTCAATCCCGGACTGGTAGAATACCTTTACGAAAGTTCTATCGTTCGGGAATTGCCCGAACACAACACAGACTGGCGAAACGGAACCTGGCTATGACGACCACCCCAGCACCGACACCGGCAACCGCAGATGGATTGACGACCGAGAATGCCCGACTGCGGCAGCAGGTGGCAGAACTGGAAGCTGCCCTGTCCCGCTCACAGCAGCAAGAAAAGCGGCTCCACACCATGCTGACGATGACGACCGACTGGCTCTGGGAGATAGATGCCAGCGGCGCATACACCTATGTCAGCCCCAACATTACGACCGTCCTGGGCTATGAACCCCACGAAGTGGTGGGGAAGACGCCGTTTGACCTGATGCCCCCGGCAGAAGCCGAACGGGTCCGGTCCCTCTTCGGGCCGATGGCCGAGGCTCGTCAGCCGGTGACCCTGTTCGAACACGTCTCGCTTCACAAGGACGGTCACCGCCTGGTGATGGAGACTAGCGGTGTCCCCTTCTACGATGAGGCAGGCACCTTCTGCGGCTACCGCGGGGAAGATCGGAATATCAGTGGGCGCAAGCAGACCGAAGAAGAAATGATGATCAACCAGTTCGTGCTTGAAAACGCCAACGACGCCATTGAGTGGATTGCCCCCAACGGTCAGTTCCTCTATGTCAATCAGACCGGGTGCCAGCACCTGGGCTACACCCGCGACGAACTACTCAGCCTGCACGTCTGGGATATTGACCCGAACTTCTCCCGCGAGGGGTGGGGCAGCACCTGGATCCAGCTCAAACAGGCCGACTTGATGACCACTGAGACGTCCCACCGCCGCAAGGATGGACAGATATTCCCGGTCGAAGTTGCCGCCAGGCACCTGGAGTGGCAGGGCAAAGAATGGCTCATCACCTTCGTGCGCGACATCACCACGCGCAAACAGGAAGAAGCCGAACGCGCCGGCCTCCAGCAGCAAATTATTGATGCGCAGCGGAACGCTCTGCGCGAGCTTTCGACCCCGCTCATTCCCATCACCGACAGCGTGCTCATCATGCCCATCATCGGCACCATTGACAGCCAGCGGGCGCAGCAGGTGATGGAGACCCTGCTCATGGGGGTAGCACAGCACCAGGCAGAGCTGGTCATCCTGGATATTACCGGCGTGTCGGTTGTGGATACGCAGGTGGCAAACGCCTTCATCCAGTCGGCGCAGGCGGTGAGGCTGCTCGGCGCTCAAGTGATGCTCACAGGCATTCAACCGCAGATTGCCCAGACGATGGTGCAGTTGGGGGTCAACCTGCGCGGCATCGTAACCCGCACCACCTTGCAGGCCGGCATCGCCTATGCACTCAGCGACTCGCGCCACAACGGGCAAGGGCTGGATTTCCTGGGGGCAACGTGACACGTTGAACGCGAGTCCTGGTGCATCCACGAACGGGCAAACAGGCAAACGGGCAAACGAGCGAACAGGTCAGCGAGCCTGATGCCCGTCTTCCTGGGTGGGGGCTATCTGAGGTAGCCGCTCGATAGCCGCCCGCAACGTTGCTTCATTGGGGGGCGTGCGCGTATCTGGCGGGTTATTCGTATTGACATAGCCGGTGAGCCAGTAGACCGTGGTTGAATCCACCCCGGCGTCAATCAGGTCGCGGATCACCGTGCGCCGAACGAGCGCCGGCGTGACCACCTCGATACCGGCCTCGCGGGCCCTTCCCTTCAGCATCAGCGAAGTCGTTTGCTTGCCGATGCTCTTGAAGTGGATGTTGCCCTTGACATCCAGCCGCAAGAAGAGCGATTGTTGCGATGGCCCGCAATGCTTCCGCCGCGCATCCAGCCAGGTGCTCAACACCTGGTAGGCCCACCCGGTCAGGTAGGTGGTTCGGTTGCGGACGCGGAGCGCCCCGCTCTCGCGGTCGTAGTTCGAGAGGGTCAGGTTCGGCAGTTCGGCTGCCTGAACCGCCCCAGGATACAGGCAGGCAATGATGGCACGGTCTCGCAACCCGGCCTCGCGGGGGTCTTCGGCGCACACCCGCAGCAAGGCCCGCAGTTCGTCGGCCGAGAGGCGGCGGCTGTTTTCTCGCACGCCGCGGGTTTCTCCGGACATTCGCCGCTGGATGCTCAGCGCCGGGCGGTTTTCCTTCAGCCACGCTTCCACCTCGGCCCGGTCAAACCAGTCTTCGCGCTTGATAGACAGCACCGGCAGGGGAAACGGAGCAACCTCCTGTGAGCGCCAGGTCTGGAAGGTCCACGGAGAAATGGACTCGCGTGTTTTGATTTCGTTGGCCCCGATAAGGCGACCTTGCAACGCCGCCCGCGCCTCCGCCACCATCGTCTGCCAGGGTTCGCTGCGGGGGTTGAGCGACGATATCAGCCCCCCCCGTTCGCGGATGAACGCCTCCAGCGCTCCGTCAGTCACCATGCGCGTGCCGCGCTGGTGCTTCTGCCCGCGGGTGAACGTGCTCAGCCACCCCTTGGCACTCCACCGCTGCGCAATCGTATAATCTACCCCCAACAGCTTAGCAGCGGTCAGCAGGCTCATTTCGTTTTCGGCTGGTGGCTGGCCGTTGGAACGGACCTGGTCGGCGTAACTGTGACCCTGGTGGTTCTCGTGACGGTGGTCGTTCTGGTGACTATCGTAGCTGCTGCTGGCTTCCCCGTGGCTGGGTGCAGATAGTGTCTCTGCCTGATGGTTCATTGTCAGTTTTACCCTCCTTTGTGGTCCGGTGTCGTCCGGTGTGGTCGTGTTGTTGCCCGGTTGTTTTTGTTGCTTTGTTGCTCATGTGCTATTATACGCACAATCTGTCTTTTGTCTATTGACAGTTCTGTGGTTGATTTCCATGATACCATGGAATCAGCGCGTCTGTCACATGTCTTGACTCATTTCTGACCTATCCCATCATCCTACTATGCACATGCTCCACATCGTCCAGCTCTATCACCCCGTCCCAAGCGGGGCCGCGCAGTACTTTGTTGAGGTGGGGGAGCGGCTGGTCCGCGAGGGCCACCGCGTCACCGTGCTGGCAACCGATGCCTTCGACCTGGAGCACCTGTGGATGGCCGGGCGGCGCAGCATCGCCGAGCAGGAAGACACCCACCGGGGCGTCCGCATTCTCCGCTTCCCCGTGCAGCGGGTGCCGGGGTCGCCTCTGGTCTACCCCGTGGTGCGGCGACTGATGGTCGAACTGTCGCGGCTGCCGCTGCCCCCCAGGGTGCTGCGGCCGGTGCTGCGGCGTCTGGCAACCCTGACTCCCCGCCTTCCCACCCTGGGGCCGTTCCTGCGCCACTCGCCCGCGCTTGCGGACGTTGCGCTCGTCCACACCACCAACATCACCCTGGACTTTGCCATCCTCCCTGCCCTGGCCTGGGCCGAACAGCGTGCTATCCCCCACCTCTGCACGCCCTTCGTCCACCTTGGCGAGCCGGGCAGCCGGGCGATTGTGCGCTACTACAGCACCCTGAACCAGCTCGACATCCTGCGCCGCAGTGCCGCGGTCATCACCCAGACTGAGCGAGAACGGCGCTTCTTGCAGCAGGCCGGTGTTCCCGACCACCGGATGCACACCATTGGCGTGGGCGTCACGCCGGCCAACCTGGAAGGCGGCGATGGTGAACGCTTCCGCTGCACCCACCACATTCCCAGGAGCGCCCCGGTGGTCCTGACTCTCGGCGTGGCGGCCTACGACAAGGGCACCCCCCACGTGGTGGAGGCGATGCAGCGGTTGTGGGAACGGGGAAACCCTGCCGTGTGGGTGCAAGTCGGCCCCCTGATGGCGCATTTCGAAGCGTTCTTGCAGGGGTTGCCTGCCGAAGACCGCTCCCGCATACGGGTGCTCGGCTTCGTAGACGACCAGACCCGGCGGGATGCCCTGGCCGCCGCCGATGTGATGGTGTTGCCGTCGCGCACCGACAGTTTCGGTATCGTCTACCTGGAGGCGTGGGTCTATGGCGTGCCGGTAGTCGGGGCGCGGGCAGGCGGCGTGCCTGAAGTGGTTCGTCACGGAGAAACCGGCCTCCTCGTGGCATTTGGCGACGTTGCCGAACTGGCACAGGCCATAGAACGACTGTTGCACGACCGCCCGCTGGCCCGCGCCCTGGGACAGGCCGGTCGCACCACCGTGCTGCGCGAACGTACCTGGGAGCACGTCTATGCGCGGGTGCGCGACATATACCTGGGTTGTCTGCAATCTTAACCTATGCTTCATGTTTCTTAACTCGCTGTTCACTTGACCCCAACGGTTTCTTAACGGGCAACTGGTACCCTGGAACGTATTCCCTGTCCCAGGGATGTTTTTGCGTGCGTTCTGATACGGGTGCTGAGCGACGGGTGACGAACTGCTCAGAACCAACCGCATTCGGAACGAACGGGTTCGCCGGTATGTTGGTACGACATCTAGCAGATGATAGGAGTTCAATCAGGACGTAGTCCAAGTAGTCCATGGAGGAAGATAGCTATGCGTTTCCGAACGTTGCTCTACCTGGTCATCCTGGCGATGGTCGTCGGGAACATGAGCCTGCTTGCCGTGGGAGCCGCCACGAGGTCCTCATCCGAAACGGAGACGGTGACTTCTCAGATTCCCCACAGTTCCCAGGGAACCGAACCGGAAAATACGGCGGAGCTTTCCGCGCTCAGGAACGAGCAGGTGGGGCTTCAGCAGACCGACCCGATAGTGCCCGCCCCAACCATCAACCTTCGCCCCATCGGGACCTACACCCCTGCCGGTGGTGGTGAGGGATGGGCGGAGATAGCCGCGTATGATCCCGAAAACCAGCAGGTCTTCGTGACCCGTTCCGAGGGCCGGGCCGTTGATATCCTGGATGTCAGCGACCCGTCTACGCCGGTGCTTTCCAGCACCATCGAGATAGCCGACCTGGACCCGCCCTACAACGAGGGGTCGCCCAACAGTGTGGCCGTCTCCAACGGGGTCGTTGCCGTGGCGCTTGAACATAGCGACCCACAGGAACCGGGGTTTGTGGCCTTCTTCGACACCAGTGGCAACCCCCTGGCGCAGGTCGAAGTTGGCTCCCTGCCCGATATGCTCACCTTCACACCCGACGGGATGAAGGTGCTGGTTGCCAACGAGGGCGAACCGAATGACGACTACACCAACGACCCGGAAGGCTCCGTCAGCATTATTGACCTTTCCGGAGGGGTAGAGACGCTCTCTCAGACCCATGTGACCATGGTAGGCTTCACCCAATTCAACCAGGGCGGCCCCAGATACAGCGATCTGGAGTCCGATGCAGATGTGCGCATCTTTGGCCCCGGCGCGAGCGTCGCGCAGGACCTCGAACCGGAATACCTCACCGTTTCGGATGATGGCGAAACGGCCTGGGTGACGCTGCAAGAGAACAACGCCCTTGCCATCATAAACCTGACAGGGGTCCCGACCGTCACGCAAATTGTCTCGTTTGGCTTCAAAGACCACAGCGCGGAAGGCAACGGGATGGATGCCAGCGACGAGGATGGTGCTATCAACATCCAGACGTGGCCGGTGTGGGGGATGTACCAACCCGATGCCATTGCCTCTTTCACCGTTGGCGGCGATACCTACCTGGTGACGGCCAACGAAGGCGATGCCCGCGACTACGACACGTACAGCGAGGAAGTGCGGGTCGAAGACCTGGTGCTCGACACCGGGGTCTTTTCGGAAGAACTGCAAGCCGAAGACATGCTTGGGCGGCTGAATGTCACCACGGCGACCCTGGCGCTGGCTCCCATCTGGGATTGGGACCCCGATGGTGATGGCGATGCGGACGCGCTCTATTCCTTTGGCGCACGCTCCTTCTCCATCTGGGATGCTCAGGGGAATCAGGTTTACGACAGCGGCGACGAATTTGAGCAGATCACCGCGGCGATGTACCCCCACTGGTTCAACGACGACGGCGAAGGCGATTTTGACTCCCGCAGCGACAACAAAGGGCCGGAGCCGGAGGGGGCAACGATTGGGCAGATTGAGGTCGGGGGCGAAGACCGAACCTTTGCCTTCATTGGCCTGGAGCGCATCGGCGGCGTCATGGTCTACGAGGTCACTGACCCGGAGAACCCCGACTTCGTTCAGTATGTGAACAACCGCGATGGGGGCGATGTCGCGCCGGAGGGACTGACCTTTGTCCCCGCGGAAGACAGCCCCAATGGGAACCCGCTGCTGGTTGTGGCGAACGAAGTGAGCGGCACCACCACTATCTACGAAATCACCGTCCCCGATGAAGCGACGACCCTCACGCTGCTCCACAACAACGACGGCGAATCCTCCCTGACCCCGTTTACCTACGGGGTGGAGCCGGGCGCGGGCTACCCCAACACCGAACGGGTGGAACTGCTCACCGGTGGCGTGTCAGCCTTCAAATCGCTGATGGACGCGCAGATTGCCGAAGCGCGGATGGACGGCCATTCGGTGGTGAGCGTCTACGCCGGCGATGCGTTCCTGGCAAGCCCGACCCAGTTGTGTTCGGAGAAGGGAACGAAGAGCAAAACCCGCTACGACGCGATGGCCCAGAAGTATATGCCCTACGATGCCCACATCCTGGGCAACCACGAATTCGACCTGGGACCGGCGGCACTGGCCGATTTTATCAAGGCGTTTGCCATCAACGGGAAACTGCTGCAACCCTTCCTGAGCGCCAACCTCGATTTCAGCGCCGAGGCGTCGTTTGCTGACCTGACGATGGATTCGGCGGACCCTAATCTCGATGGCCTGGTCTTCACACCGGTGACAAACGGCAAGGTCGTGGGGCGTTCGGCCATCGTGGTAGACCAGGTGACCGGCCAGCGCTTCGGGATTGTCGGTCTGACCACGCCAACCCTGGCGACCATCTCATCACCAGGGAGCAACATCGTGGTGGAACAGGATATCGAGACCATTGCCCAGAACGAGATTGACCGGCTCTACGACGACTACGATGTGCGCAAGATTATCTTTGTGAGCCACCTGCAAAATGTGGACAACGACCGCGACCTGATTGAGCAACTGCAGCAGGTGGACCTGGCGGTTGCCGGTGGCGGCGACGAGATGCTCATCAGTTCCAGCGTCCCAACCATGACGCAGATGTTGCCCGGCGAACTGGCGGGTGTTGACGGTCCCTACCCCATTGAGGTGGAAGACCCCGATGGTCGCACCGTCTACATCGTCACCACCGCTGGCAACTACAAATACCTGGGCCGCATTGACGTCGAGTTTGACAGCGCAGGTGAGATTACCAGTATCATGGCCGACATGAGCTACCCCCGCCGCGTCATCCCCGACAGCGCCGAGAACGCCAGCGCCATTGCGGCCCTGGAGTTGACTGACGCGGTTGCTCCCGATGCGACGATTGAGAGCGAGGTGGTTGCCCCGCTTGAAGCGTGTTTCGACAGCTACCCGCCCATCGTGCGCAGCGAAGTG
The DNA here is from genome assembly GCA_012032475.1 of Chloroflexaceae bacterium. GTDB lineage: Bacteria > Chloroflexota > Chloroflexia > Chloroflexales > Chloroflexaceae > JAAUSY01. The sequence continues at coordinate 14,488 of JAAUSY010000049.1, read as the reverse complement.
CTGCTGAATGTCTCGCACAGCGGGGGAGCCTACGGCGAATTCGGAGGGGGTGTCCGCACGGTTGAGACCAACGCGGGCAACCTCGTGGCCGACTCATTTCTGGATGCCTACCAGAAACTTGCCGAAGACCACGACCTGCCACCCTATGACGTGACGGTGGTTGCGTTCCAGAACGGCGGCGGTATCCGCCAGAACGTGGGCGATGTGCTGCCGGTGGGCGGGCAGGTACCCGGCCCCATCTCGCGGCTGCACACGGGCGCGGTGCTGGCCTTCTCCAACAACGTTGCCGTAGTGACGGACGTCACCCCGGAGGAAGTGAAGAGCATCTTCGAGCGCTCGGTGGCATCCCTGCCGAAGGCCGGTGGTCAGTTCTTGCAGGTGGCCGGGCTGTGGGTGCGATATGACCTGGACGGCACGGCCCAGGCCATTGAGAACGACGGCACCGTTACGACGCCGGGCAGTCGGATTGTCAGCATCCTGCTGGACGACGGCACGCCGATAGTTCAGGATGGCGCGGTGGTTGAGGGGCCCCGAACCTGACGATTGTGACCAACCACTTCACCGCGGGCGGTGGAGACAACTATGTCTGGCTCAAGAACCACCCGAACCCGACCATTCTGGTTGACACCGGTGGAATAACCCTGACCTACGAACAGGCATGGGTCAACTACCTGCTCGACTTCCCGGAGACGGACGGACCGGAAGGGGTACTGCCGACCATCCCCGACGACCCGGAGAACTACCCGGCCTATCAGCCGGGCGGCGAGGGGCGCATCCGACCCTACGTGCCCGCGACCATCACCCCGACGGTGCAGTTCGACCGCGAAAGGTATGAGGTGGACGAGATGGCAGGCACCGCAACCGTTACCGTGACCCTGAGCAACGCTTCTGCCGAAACGGTTTTGGTTGATTACCTGACCGGCGATGACACAGCCATGGCCGGCAGCGACTATACGACCGTCAGCGGCACGCTGACCTTTGCACCGGGCGAAATGAGCCAGTCGTTCGAGGTGCCCATTCTGGTCAATGAGGAAGACGACGTGCGCGAGGAAACCGTCCTGCTGATGCTGGAGAACCCGGTCCAGGCCACGCTCGGTATCACAAGCGAGGCCACCCTGACCATCGTAGACCCCACCGCGCTCGACCTGCCCAGGGTGCGCTTCAGCAGCGACATGTTCGAAGTCCACGAGGAGGAAGGCACCGCGACGATTACCGTCACGCTGAACATGACCTTCACCCACCAAGTGAGCGTAGACTACGCCACCAGCGATGGCACAGCTATCGCCGGCAGCGACTATATGACCGCCAGCGGCACCCTGACCTTTGTTCCGGATGAAACGGTGCAGACGTTCGATGTCGAGATTTTGCCGAACTTTGGGGACGCCCCGGAAGAGACGGTCCATCTGATGCTCAGCAACCCCGTCAGCGCCACGCTTGGCTCTTCCGACCGACAGGCGACGCTGACGATTATTGACGCGACCCCGCCGACCACGCCGACGGTGCAGTTCAGCAGCAGCACGTTCAGCGTGAGCGAGGATGCCGGGACCACCACGGTGATGGTAGAACTGAGCCACGCCTTCGACCAGGAGGTCACCGTTAACTACGCCACCAGCGCGGACACGGCAACCGCCGGCAGCGACTACGAGGAAGCCAGCGGCATGCTCACCTTTGCGCCGGGCGCAACCAGCCAGACCTTCGATATCACCATTCTGACCGACGACGAAGAGGAATCGGACGAGACGGTGCAGCTCACGCTGAGCAACCCTTCCAACGCGGAGTTGGGAAGCCAGGCCGTCGCGGTGCTGACCATCACCGATGTGCCGCCGGTCGTGCCGGCGGTGCAGTTCAGCCAGGCCGCGTTCGAAGTGAACGAAGGCGACGGAACCGCGACCATCCAGGTGACGCTCAACCCCGCCGCGGAAGCAGAAGTCACGGTGGAGTACGCCACCAGCGATGGGACGGCGACCGCCGGCAGCGACTACACCGAAGCTAGCGGCACCCTGACCTTTGCGGCGGGCGCAACCAGCCAGACCTTCGATATCACCATTCTGGCTGACGAGGAAGAGGAAACGGACGAGACGGTACAGCTCACGCTGAGCAACCCCTCCGCCAACGCGGAGTTGGGGAGCCAGGCAACGGCGACCCTGACCATTGTGGGGCCAGAGCCAACGGGAGGGGTGCAGGTGTACCTGCCGCTGATTCGGCGGTAAGCAGCGCATACCTTACCGGTCACGCCCCGCTCCATCCCTGGGATGAGTGAGGCGTGAGGCGGACCTTTCGGAGAGCCTTGTACAGGGCCGGCCCAACCCCGGCCCCCGTGCGAGGCTCTGGTGTTTCCTGTCTCGCTCCTTTGCAGAGCGTGGTACAATAACCAGGGGTATGGGAGGCAGTCAGTCCCAGGCATGAGAGAACGGTGCAGAGGGCCGTTTATCCCGGTGAGGGTATCCGTTCGATTGGAACGGATCGGACAACAGACAATGAACGGTTACTGAACCATGAAACACATTTCTGTGATCACCACTGGTGGAACGACCGCCATCAAGCGCAAGCAGGCCGGCAGAGAGGTCTTGCTTTCGCTGCCCGGCACCGACTTCTGGGCACTGGTACCGCACGAAGATATCCACCTGTCGTTCGAAGAATTTTCCAATATCCCCGGCAGCCACTTTACCCCCGTCAACGCACTCAAGCTCTCGCAGGTGGTCGAATCGTCGCTGATGTCGCCCGATATCTACGGGGTCGTCATTACCCACGGAAGCGATACCATCGAGGAGACGGCCTACCTGCTCGACCTGACAACCAGCAGCCCCAAACCCATCGTGGTGACGGGGACCGTGCGCCACGCCAACACACCCGACCACGAAGGGCTGACCAACCTGGTGCATGCCATCCGTCTAGCGGCCTCCCCGGAGGCGCGTGACCTGGGGGTAGTGCTCGTGTCTGGCGGAGAAATCCACGCGGCCAGCCAGGTGCAGAAGGTCTACACCCACTCGCTGAACGCCTTTCAATCGCCGGGCAGCGGCCCCCTGGGCCGGGTCGAGTCCCATCGCATCTGGCTGAACCACCGACCCTACCGCCGCCAGTACATCCCGTGTTCGCGGTTGGAGGAGTCCGTAGACCTGATTCGCATTGCGCAAGGGGCGGACGACCGGCTGCTGCGCCATGCCATCCAGGACCGCGTGGCGGGTATTGTCATTGAGGTCTTCGGGAGCGGACGTGTGCCTCCCTGGTGGCTGCCAGCCATTGGCGATGCCGTCGCGCAGCGCATCGTTGTTGCGGTCACCTCGCGCTGTGTCTTCGGGGGGTTGGGCGACGAACACGGCTATGTCGGGGCGTATCACGATTTGCAGCGCCTGGGGGTGCTGATGGTCCACTATCTGGATGGGTGCAAGACGCGCATCAAGCTCATGGCGGCGCTTGGCGCGGCCCGCAGCACCGAGGAACTGCGCCAGTGGTTTGCCTCGTAGCTGGTGAGGGAGCGGAAGCAAGGAAGGGCGAAGGGATGGGAGGCTCCGAGGGGACAACGAGAAGCGATGCTTTTGACCATAGATATCGGCAATACCAACATTAAGATGGGGGTATACCAGGGGCGGCACCTGGTCCACCACTGGCGGGTCGTCACCGAGCGCTGCAAACTGGCCGATGAATATGCCGTTCTGATCTATAACCTGTTTGCCATGACGGGGTTGGATATGGCGCAGGTGCGGGGGTGTGCCATTTCCTGTGTGGTTCCTCCCTTGAATGGTCAGTTTCAAGAACTGGCGCAGCGCTATCTGAAGGTTGACCCCGTGATGGTCGGACCGGGCATCGAAACGGGGTTGCGCTACGAGATTGATATGCCCCAGGAATTGGGGGCAGACCGCATTGCCAACAGCCTGGCGGCCTACCGCGGCCACGGCGGGCCGGTGATTGCGGTGGCCTTCGGCACGGCGACCGCGTTCGATGTGATTACCGCGGACGGAACTTATATCGGGGGGGCCATTGCGCCCGGCATCGGCATCAGCGCCGAGGCCCTGTTCCGTTCGGCGGCGCGGCTCTACCAGATAGAGCTGGTTCGCCCTCCCCAGGTCATTGGGAAGAACACCATTCACCATATCCAGTCGGGGCTGATTCTGGGCTATACCGGTCTGGTGGAGGGGTTGGTCGCCCGGATGCAGCGAGAACTGACCCCGCAAGGCCCCTGCGTGGTGGTGGCAACCGGGGGGTTGGCCGAGGTCATTGCCGCCGAGACGGCCGCCATCACGACCGTTGAACCATACCTGACCCTGGAAGGGCTGCGCCTGCTGTATGAGATGAATCGCTCACCCTGACCGGGGGTACCGGTGTTCCCCCGGTGATGCGTGAAGATGGGATACATGACGGGTGGTGAGTTTTCGTTTCGTGTGGTCGAGAAGATTTGAGGACTGAGAAGGGAAACATATTCGAAGATGGCAGGGGTTTTGCCGACGCTGGAGGAAAAAGCCTCCTATGTAGAACGTATGTTTACGCAGATTGCGGCGACCTATGACGCGACCAACCGGGTCATGACCTTTGGCCTGGACCAGGGGTGGCGACAGCAGATTGTCGAAACCGTTGCGCCTTTTGTGGATGGACGAGCACTGGATGTGGGAACTGGCACCGGTGACTTTCTCCCCATGCTGGCGGCGTGGATGCCCGAAGGCATCGCGGTGGGAGTGGATTTCTGCCTCCCGATGATGCAGGAGGGGCTAGGCAAGCTGGATGGCGCGAGCAACCCCGCCCCGCTGGGGGAGCGCTCGTTTGTGGGGGGGGATGCCCTGCACCTGCCCTTCCCCGACAACAGCTTCGACGCGATAACGACCGGGTTTGCCATCCGCAATGTGACAGACATTGTTGCGGCGTTTCGCGAGATGTGGCGGGTGGCAAGGCCGGGTGGGGTGGTGGCCTGTCTGGAGGTGGCCCAGCCATGCAGCCCTCTGCTGCGGTTGGGGCACCAGTGGTATTTCAAGGTTATCGTTCCCCGCCTTGGCGGACTCCTGAGCGGCAACCAGCGGGCCTATGTCTACCTGTATGAGTCGGCGCGGAATTTCCCCCCGCCCAACGCCCTGGCCCGGATGATGCGCGAGGCCGGGTGGCAGCATGTGCAATACCGTTTGTCTGGTCTGGGAGCCGTTGCGATACACCAGGGAGTGAAACTATGAGCGACCCGCCCCCACCCCGCCGGCGCGAATCCATTATGCAGCGCCGATTGCGCAAGTTCCAGGGCGAAGACGTAGACGATAGCCTCGATGATGAGGAAGACTACGACGAGGATGAGCCGCTGTCGCCGGCGCTCTCCGCCGGGCGCTTCCGCGACACCTACGGAATGTCGGAAATCCCCTACCCCTATGGCGGGAGGGGGATGGGGTGCTCGGTGGGGTTGTTCTATGCCCTGCTTGGCGGCCTGATGGTCTTTGCCGCGGTGGTGCTGTTTCAGTCGGTGTCCGGCAATATCGGCAGCTTCCTGGCCCAGATTGCTCCTGGTGGCCTTCCCCTCATGGCCTCCCCCACACCCACGGTGCGGAGTTCGGCAGTGGTGGTGCAGCAGGTGCAGCAACTCAATCGGCTGGAAACCACTTCCTACGCGGTGCAGACGGTGATAGAGGCCGGGGTGCAGGGTAACCCGTTCGAGGACCTGCTTTTTGGCGACCGTATGCTGCTGATTGCCCACGGGGTGGTGGTGGCGGGGGTAGATCTGAGCACCCTGAACGTGGAGGATGTTGCCGTTTCGGATGGGGGCGCAACGGTGACGCTCCAGGCTCCGCCGGTGCAGGTGTTCAGCATTTTCCTTGACAACAACAAGACGCGGGTCTACGACCGCCAGCAGGGGTGGCTGGCGTCGCCCAACAAAGACCTGGAGACCATGGCGCGGCAGCGGGCAGAAACGGAGATTTTGCGGGCGGCCTGCGAGGGGGGCGTGATGCAGCGGGCCACCGACGACGCCCGCCGGACGATGGAGCAGTTGTTGCAGTTGCTCGATTTCGAGCACGTCGAGGTGGTACCGGCGCCGTCCCGCCCTGCCCCGACCCCGCAACCATCAGGGGTGAGTGACGAAGTGGGGTGGGACGGAGGACGGGGCACGAGCCGCCGCAAGAACAGCGAGGGCAGCAGAGCGGGAGGGAGAAAAGCCTTGACCCATACCAGAGGCTTCAGGCGAATGGCCCGGTGGCTGGCGATTATCGGTGAGTTGCTGGCGCTGGTGATCTCTGGGGGGGAGTACGCCCGTTCGCAAGATAGCCCCCTTTGCTTCACCGAGGTGACGGATTGTATCTCCGGGCGTCTGCGGGACTTCTGGGAGCAGTCGGGAGGGCTTGCCGTCTTTGGCTTCCCCTCTACCCCGCAGCACGAGGCATGGATTGAGGGCCGGCCCTACCAGGCGCAGTGGTTCCAGCGCAACCGCCTGGAGCTGCACCCGGAGCACGCCCCCCCCTATGATGTGCTGCTCAGCCGCCTGGGCGATGACCGCCTGAACCAGCAGCAGCGCCCGTGGCCTGCGACCTTCCCGCGGAGTGAGCCACAGGCCGGGTGCCTCTATATCGCGGAAACCGGGCACAACATCTGTGGGAGGTTTCTGGAAACATGGCAGGCCACCGGGCTGGAGATGGACGGGCAGGCCGGGACGAGCGGAGCCGAGAGCCTGGCGCTCTACGGGTTTCCCCTGAGCGAGGCCTACCCGGAGGTCCTGAGCGATGGCCGGAGCTACCCGGTGCAGTGGTTTGAGCGGGCGCGGTTCGAGCACCACCCGGACAACGCCCCGCCCTATGACGTGCTGCTCGGCCTGCTGGCAGATGAACTGCGCCAGGAAGGCGGGCCTCTCACCGCGGACAGCCCCCTGTTCTCGCCGCCGCGGGCCACCGCAGCACAGGTTGCCGCGTACATCATCCATCAGGGGACGGCCTATACGCCCTATGATGTGCAGGTCATTGTCGGCCACTACTGGCGCATTGCCCCCGCGGTGGGGGTTGACCCGCTGCTGGCGATGGCCCAGGTGATTCACGAAACCGATAACCTGAAAAGCTGGTGGTCGCAGCGCCCCCGGCGCAACCCTGCCGGCCTGGGGGTGACGGGGGCGGAGCAGCCGGACCCACCCCCGCCGGACGTGCAGCATGAATGGGCGTGGGACGAGACCGCGCAGGTGTGGAAGAAGGGGCTGAGCTTTGCAACGTGGGAAGACGGGGCGCGGGCGCATATCGGGAGGCTGCTGGCCTATGGCCTTCGGCCTGGGGAGGCAAACGCCGTGCAGCAATCGTTGATTGACGAGTCGCTGGCGCTTCGTCCGCTGCCCGACGACCTGCGCGGGGTTGCCAGAACGTTGCGGGGGCTGAATGGCCGGTGGGCCTATCCAGGGACGACGTATGCCGACCTGATTGCCACCCTTGCCAACAAAATCCGCGAGTAGAGAACGGCAACCTTCCTGAAAACTGTGTTACATTACCCATATGCAATGCAAGATGTAAGCCTTTGCCTGAAACGCTCCGGTACCTGGGGAACCCTGGGAATGCAGGGGTACTTATATGTGATGGCGCGAACAGGGTCGCAAGTGATGCAGGCTAGTGATGTGAGGAGGCAAAAGCGATGTCAGACCAGATTACGGAAGTGACCAGCGAAGGGTGTGGCGGTCGGCTGATTGGTTCCATCCAGGGCATTGTGATCGGGTTTATCGGGATACTCATTGCGGTGGTCTTGCTCTTCTGGAATGAGGGGCGGGCGGTTCAGACCTACCGGTCGCTGAAGGAGGGCGCGGGGTCGGTGGTTCCGGCCAACGCAACGGAGGTCAACCCGGCGAACGAAGGCAAACTGGTGCATATGACCGGGCAGGCCACCACGAATGAGACGCTCACGGATTCGACGTTCGGGGTGGCGGCCAGCAATGTTATCAAGCTCGTGCGCAAGGTGCAGATGCATCAGTGGGTGGAGCACCAGCAGACGGAAACCGTCAAGAAAGTGGGGGGTGGGACCGAGACGCGGACGACCTATACCTATTCGAAGGAGTGGTCATCTACCGCGCACGACTCCGGTAGCTTCAAGGAGCCATCCGGCCACCAGAACCCCCTGATGGAGTACAAGGATGAAACACAGATGGCAAACGCCGTCACGATGGGGGCGTTTACCCTGTCGCCGGGGTTGGTCGGGAGCATTTCCGGCGGCGAGAGCCTCGCGGTCACGGCTCCGCCGACGCTGCCGGGGCGAAACGTGACGCTGGAAAATGGGGGGCTGTATATTGGCAGCGGGTCACCGCAGACGCCGCAGGTTGGCGACTACCGCGTGACGTTCGAGGTGGTTCGTCCGGCCACGGTGAGTGTCATTGCGCAGCAGGTCGGAACGTCCTTCCGTCCCTACCAGACGAAGGCCGGCGACCCGCTGGAGATGCTCAAGATGGGCGCGGTGGGGGCCGACCAGATGTTTGAGGAAGCCCAGCAGTCCAACACCGTCCTGACCTGGATACTGCGGGTGGTCGGGCTTATCATCATGGTCGTTTCGGTCGGGGCACTCTTCAAGCCGATTGAGGTGCTGGCCGATGTTATCCCCTTCCTGGGCGACCTGGTCGGACTGGGGCTGGGGCTGGTTTCCTTTGCCATCGGCCTGACGCTCAGCCTCATGGTCATTGCGGTCGGGTGGATATTTGCCCGTCCCATTCTGGGGATTGTCTTGCTGGTGGTGGCACTTGCTATCGCCGGCGCGGCGGTGTTCTTTGGGATGCAGATGCGGAAGGGGCGCGAGGCCGGAAGTTCGCAACCCGCCGGGTGAGATGCCGTTGGAGAAATGTTCACCCGTCTCTGGTATAATGACGCCTTCAAGTTCCTATCATAACCTACGGACGGATATGAACTGAAGCAGGTTGTCCGAACCAGGTTCTCCCGCCGCTTCCGAACGAGCGCATGAGCGCATGAGCGCATGAGCGGGGGAACCTCCCCACGTTGCAGGTGGGAGATGCGTAGTTTGTCGAAAGGATTCAAGCATGTATCAAACAAATGCTCGGCCTGGCTGGATGAGATATGGGCTTATCGTGCTGGCAATGATGCTAGCAATGGTCCTGGCCCTTGCTGCCTGTGGCGAGGAGGAGGGGACACCGCCCCCGCAGGCACCGACTGCCCCGGCCACCCCGTCCGATATGACCGGCGGGACGCCAATGGCTGCGCCAACGGCTATTGCTACCCCGGCTCCGGTGATGGAGCAACCCAGGTGCTCACGGCAACGCCCACGCAGAAACCAACGGCCATGCCCACACAGCGACCGCGGCGGTGTCTCCGACGGTTCCGCTGGCCGCAGGGGCTATCCAGGTGAGCACGATTGGCGAAGTTCACCAGATTGCCCGCCTGGGCAAGGGAGGACTGGATGACGCGGCGTTCTCGCCGGATGGCGCGACGGTCGCGGTCGCCTCATCCATCGGGGTCTGGCTCTATGGTACCGAAACCTTCGATGAACGCTACCTCATCGCCGTATCAAAATCCATTGAGGCAGTGGCGTTTTCGCCCGACAGCACGGTGCTGGCCTTGGCAACCTCCGATAACGTGACCCTGTATCAGGTGGCCGACGGGAGCACGACCCTCACCCTGGAGCCAGAGAGCTTCGCCGAAAGCCTCGCCTATGCTCCGGATGGCGCGGCACTGGCGGTTGGCCTCACCGATGGGAGCGTGGCAATCTTTGACCCCGGCACCGGCAGCCTGTTGCAAACGCTGGAAGGCCACGGCTCGTCCGTTTCCTACCTGGCCTACTCCCCCGATGGGGCGATGCTGGCATCGAGCAACTGGGGCAGTGATAGTTCGGTGCGGGTTTGGAACGTGGCCGATGGCAGCGAGGTGCTGGTGCTGGAAGACTTTGAGGAAGGGTGGGCGGAGGAAATCATCTTTCTGCCCGATAGCACAGGCCTGGCCGTGTCGGTGAGCGGCGACCTGGTGTTCTACAACCTCCCCGATGGCACGGAACGGCTCAGGACGGAGATTTTCGGTTCGGTCGAAGACCTAGCCTTCTCGCCGGATGGCGCGACCCTGGCAGTCGCCACTGGTTTCGATATCATGCTGCTCAATCCGAGCGATGGCAGCGAAATCCTGACCATTGAGGACTACGAGGGGACGGTCCGGTCGCTGGCCTATGCGCCCGATGGCGCAACCCTCATGTCGGCCCACCGTGATGGCACGGTGGTGCTGTGGAACGTGGCTGATGGCAGCGAGATACGGAGGCTGGAGCCAGAAGGCCCCACCCAGGAGGTGAACACTGTCGCCTACTCGCCCGATGGGGCGCTCCTGGCAGCAGGAACCGGCGATGGCGTGATGGTCTGGAGTACCAGGGATGGCAGCCTGGTCAATTCCCTGGAAAGCACCAACTGGGTCCAGAGCATTGCCTACTCGCCTGATGGTTCTCTTCTGGCGCTGGCGTCGTATGGTGATGTGACCCTGTCCCGCGAGAGCGGCAGTTCTTCTTCCATTTCCATTGAGGATGCCCACGAAAGCGCCATCAACGGTCTGGCCTTCTCGCCCGACGGAACGATGCTGGCAACCGCGTCGGACGACGGCACGGTGAAGCTGTGGAATGTGGCTGATGGCAGCGAGATTCGTATGCTGGAAAGCAACCTGGACGAAGACGCAGTCAACGCGGTAGCCTTCTCGCCCGATGGTTCCATGCTGGTGTCCGGATCAGACGATGAGACGGCGAAGGTGTGGAACGTGGCCGATGGCAGCGAGCTTCACACGATGTACCACAAGGACTCGGTGTACAGCGTGGCCTTCTCCCCCGACGGAACAACCCTGGCAACGTCAACCGGCGGCGGTGAGGTGATGCTCTGGGATGTAGCGAGCGGGAGCGACCTGCGCAAGATGGAGGGGAGCGGCTGGATGTACAGCGTGACCTTCTCACCGGATGGTGCTATCGTGGCTTCGGGCGGCTCCGACGGGTCGGTCTACCTCTGGGCCACTGCGGATGGCCGCGAACTGGCGATGCTCAAGGGACACACCGGCGGGGTGGTGGCGGTCGCCTTTGCCCCCGACGGGAGCACGCTGGCAACCGGGTCGGATGACCGGACCGTGCGGTTCTGGGGCACCGGCGAGGAACTGGTGCCGCCACCGACGACGGTTGGTCGCCCGGAAGACGACGAGGCCATGGACGATGACGATGAGACCATGGAAGAGGAAGGCGAGGGCGAGGAATTTTCGCTTGGTGACACGTTCAGCGGTGGGGAGGAGGCCGTGAGCCAGGCGGGCTTCGCGGTGATGACCCCCGATGGATGGGAGGCGATGGGCCTGGGCGAGGGGACGGAGGGCATGATTATGATGTCCCCATCGGGGACGGATTTCTCCCCCGATACCGCTATGTCTATGATGTTCATGGCGGGTCCGACCGATGATATCGCCACGGAGGTTGAGGGCGAGGTTTCGCCGGATGCCATCCTGGACGCGTTTGTCGAATCGGGCGAACTCACCAACGCCGTGCTGGCGGACCAGCGCGAAGATGTTGTGATTGGTGGGGTGCCCGGACGTGCGGTTGACATCGTCTCGGTTGAAAATGAAGCAGGAGCCAGTGGGGGGCAGGGACGGATGGCCGTCGCGGTGAATGAGGACAACATGACGCTCATTATGTTTGGCCTGGCCCCGACGGATACGTGGGACCTCGACCTGTTTGACGCGACCATGGCAACGGTTCGATTCTTTGAGCCAGCGCCAGAGAGCGAAGAGCCAGACATCACGGACGGCGCTCCGGCTGAGGCCACGCCCGGTGCCTCGTCCGAAACGACGACCAGGGAGGTGCCCGGCGACTCCACGATGACGCTGCCCGGCGGGGAAGAGGTGCGCCAGTGGGCCTTGTCGGCCACCGCCAGTTCCGAATATGGTACCGATAGCTGGACGGCAGCGCAGGCCACTGGCGAGCCAGACACCACCACCTGTGGCGACTATGGCACGGCCTGGGCGTCGTCCGACAGCACCACCGTGGAGTGGCTGGAAGTCCAGTTTGCAACGCCGGTTACGCCGACCCAGGTGAATATCATCCAGACCTACAACCCGTCGCAGGTGAGCAAGGTTGAACTTCGCGACACCGATGGCTTGTACCACGAGGTGTATTCGGCGGTTCCGGAGACGGTCGAAGCCCCATGCCCCTACACGCTCTCGATTCCGGTCGAGGCCGCAGACGCCACGTACCTGGCTGATGGGGTGAAGATAACCGTTGACCAATCGGTGGTGGGGACAAGCTGGAACGAGATAGACGCGGTGGAACTGGTTGGAATGAGCGCGGAAGAGTAAAAATCCTGATGCGTGACGAGTGATACGTGAGGGGTTCAGCCTGTCACGCATCACTCGTCACGAATATCACTCATCACCCGCTGCCGGTTGCCCGCCGTGGATGGTCGCACCAGGGACGGGCGTTCCCCACCGGCCCGGCTCCCCCGTAAGCAACTCCGGGCGGACCCGCCACAGGAAGAGCACCACCATCGCCGTCACAATCCCCTCAAGAACCATCAGGGGGATGTGGGCGAGCACCAGCGTCATAATCGCTGCCTGCTCCTTCACCGGGTCTATCGAAGCGGGAATGGTGGTCACCAGCACCACGGCAAAGAGCAGGACCGCCAGGCCAACCCCGCTCAGGCCGGCAACAAACCCCGCCGCTCCCACCCATGCGCGGCTCCCGCGTCCGACCGCAAGCCCCAGGCGAAAGAGCAGGTGGGCCAGCAGCGCCGGCCCTCCCATGATGACGGCGTTGACCCCAAGCGTGGTCAGCCCGCCGTGGCCGAACATCACCGCCTGGAAGAACAGGGCAACCACGATGGCCGGCACCGCATAGAACCCCAGAACAGCCCCCAGAAGACCGTTCAGAACCAGGTGGACACTGGCCGGCGGCAGCGGGAGATGCACCCAGGATGCGACAAAGAACGCCGCCGAAAGCAGCGATGCCCTGGGTATTCTCTCGCGGGTATGCTCCGTCTGCCCAATCCGGTGCAGCGCCAGACCGGTGAGCGCCGCCGCCGCGCCGTAGCCGCCGGCGCACACCTCCAGGGGGAGGATTCCATCAGCAATGTGCATGGTCATTGCCTTTCTGGCCTGCTTCAAGGTTTCCGCTCCGGTTCCCCTCGCCCCTTCTGGCCTGCCCCGAAAAGTAGAGCGCTGTTCCGATGAATCCCCAGACCACCGACGCGCCCATCACCACGTACTGAAGTGGCGTATATTCCCCTGCATCTGGGGTGCTCCCCACCGACGCCAGGCCGGGCTGGTGCTCCCCGTCCTCTGGGGTTGGTTCGGTCGCTTCTCCCGCGGCGGCTGGTGGAGCAACCTCAACATAGACAATGTCGCCGTGCCCGGCCTGGCGCACCTGCACCTCCCACCGTCCGGGGAGTGTTTCATCGGGGGTGAAGGTGAACCCCCCCTCCGCGTCACACTGCCCGGTCTGCCAGGGGGTGGCCGGGTCAGATGGGGCGTAGATGGTCACCTGGGCACCGGCCATCGGTTCGCCGCTGTCGTAGGCGGCCCGAATTTCCACCACCGTGACGGTTGCCGTCCTGGTTGCCGAGGTCACGTGGGCCCCGTGCGCCAGCGCCCCCCCGGCCCCGCCGGTGAGCAGCAGTATGAACAGCACCGCGCCAGCTATGACCCACCGCATAGGTGCCCCCCTTTCGTTTCTTTCGTCCTGATCAAATCCCGCACTCAACCTTGCTTGCTCAGGGACTCATGGCTCAACCGCAAAGCAGTGCCCTTCGCCAACGTGTGCCAGGTGCAGGTGCTCAATCTTTGCGTAGTCCTCTGAAGCCAGGGCTATCATAAACGTTGCCTGGTCTATGTGCAGCGTCCCATCTTCTGCCAGGGCCGCCAGCGGGCCAAACCCCAGGGCATCTGCGTTCAGGCTGTCTTCCATTGGCGTTTCCGCATCGCCAAAGAGGTGGTCGAAGTGGAAGGTTGCTTCCAGGTCGGCCACCTCGCCAGCCGCGAGAAACCCCTTGCGCTCGTCGCCAACGTAGTCCCCGCACCGCTGCTCCTGCTCCTGGTCCAGCGCAATGCGGAAGGTGATGGTTGTTGCATCCTTCTCGGCCGTGCCCTCCATCACGATGACTGCACCACTCGCGGCTCCCTCGGTTGCCCGCACCATCTTCCAGGAGAGCGCATTGTAGCGACCCGCCGGGGCTGCTCCTGTGGCAACCAGGATGGGTTCGGCGTTTTCGTCCCCTTCTGCCAGGTCAACCAGGTACGGTCCCGGCAGGTTGACCGAAGTGGTCGCCTGAATTTCCCCCCCCGTGTGGGCGTCATAGGGTGGGTCGGCCTGGTAGGCGGTGATATCGGCCAGGGTCAGGTAGACATGGTCGAAGCGGATAGACCAGCCATCTTTTGAGACGAACCCCTGCCGGATGAAATCCTCCCCATTGGCCCGCACCTGGAGCGTACCGGTTTCAGCGGTGGTGTGGCTCACCGAGAGCGCGACGGTGGGGTGGCAGCGTGGTCGGGCGGCTCAGGGGGAGGGTGCCGGTAGGCGAGGGGAATGCGGTGGGGCGGCTCACGGAGACGGAGCCGGTGGGGGT
>JAAUSY010000210.1 GCA_012032475.1 Chloroflexaceae bacterium | reverse complement strand
GATGGCGAACTGTTCCAGGATGGGGAACCCATCTACCGGGTTAAAGCCGATCGCGGCGAAGTGCGGCAGGATGGTGAATCAATTTTTTGCAAGACAATATCGTAGCTACGGGTGTGCAAAACGACATCGTGCTGAAGGGGCAAGAACTGGAGTGGCAACCTGAGTCAGACCTGATGGTAGTACGCAGGCAAATTACAGGCACCCATCCCCAGCTCAAGGCTTCGGCTCAAGAAGCAAAAGTCTACAACCGAGAGGGCCGCCTCGAACTGAGCCAGAATGTGGTGGCGACGACAATTGAGGCTCCTTTTCTAAGAGTAGAGGCCGAGCAGCTTACCTGGCTAGTCAAAGCAGAGCAAATTGAAAGCGATCGCCCCCTCAAAGTAGAGCAGCTCAAGGACAACAAGGTCAGCGATCGCGCAGTTGGTCAGCAGGGCGAGGTTGACTTAGCCAAAAAAGTAGTGAAGCTAACCCAAGATGTCAAACTCGAACTGCTAGAGCTACCCCTAGAAATCTTCAGTCAGGTTGCCATTTGGAACGTAGAGCAGGCTCAGATTGTAATACCGGAAGCTTTGCGCGCCAACCAGCCCCAGCAAAAAGTGCAGATTACCGCTAATCGCGCCGAGCTGAACCTCGATCAGCAAATTGTCTATCTCACCCAGGGGGTCAATGTTGTTGAGGGCCAAAAATCTCAGCTTAGTTCAGACAGCCTCACCTGGAATTTAGACTCAGAGCAGGTAGTGGCAGAAGGCAACGTCAACTATCGTCAGATCAATCCGCCCGTGACGGTACAAGGCCCCCGGGCTGTCGGTCAGCTCGACGAAGAAACCGTTGTCATCAGCGGTGGTCGAGTTGTGACTGAAATTACCCCCTGATGTGCCACCAAGAATTTTATGATTGAGGATAGGCGTTTGCGTCTCAGGGCTTTTTGCTCACTCAGCCGCCCCCTGAGAGACGATAATCGCACCCCTGAGCCACTTATGATCGGAGTATGAACGCAGTCGAAATCGAAGAAGCCGTTTCGCAACTTGCCGAAGCGCCCTTTGACCCAGAAGAGTTTCCCTTTGCCTTCCTTGAAGCCTTTGGCAACAAACCAACCACGATCAAGCGGCTCAGAAGCAAAAAAGCAGCTCGAATCAATCTGACCTAAACGGTGTGCTTCAGCGTAATAATATCCACTTGAAGGTTTGCCCCAAAGGTGAGCTGACAAACACCCTCATGGCTTTGAGAGAAAGTCCGGCTACCGCCAAATATAAGGCTAGGTTCATCCTTGTCACTGACGGCAAAAGCTTAGAGGCTGAAAACCTGGCTGATGGTGAGACGATCGCCTGTGACTACCCGGACTTTCATGACCACTTCGGTTTTTTTCTGCCGCTGGCAGGCATTACGACGGTTAAGCAGATTCGGGAGAATGCTTTTGATATCAAGGCGACGGGTCGCCTCAACCGTCTCTATATTGAGCTGCTAAAGGAGAACTCCGACTGGGATACGGCGGCTCGTCGCAAAGAGATGAACCATTTTATGGCGCGGCTGATCTTCTGCTTCTTTGCCGAAGATACCAATATCTTTTACAGCGAGGGGCTATTTACCCACACCGTTGCCCAGATGAGTGCTGGCGATTCTTCCAATACCCATGAGGTGTTGGAAGAGATCTTTCGGGCGATGAGTACGCTACTGAAGGAGCGGGAGTCTGCAAAGATTCGCTCTTGGGCAAATGTATTTCCCTATGTGAATGGGGGTCTGTTTAGCCCTCATCCCCTAACCCCTTCTCCCAGGGGGGGAGAAGAGGGACAAGGCAGTCTGGCTCCCTTCTCCCCTTTGGAGAGGGGCTGGGGGTGAGGGTCATGTAGTAGTGCCCCGGTTTAGCAAGATTGCCCGATCGTACTTGCTGCATGTGGGCAATCTGGATTGGACGAAGATCAACCCCGATATTTTCGGCTCGATGATTCAGGCGATCGCAGAGGACGAAGAGCGCGGTGCCCTGGGAATGCACTACACCAGCGTGCCCAATATCCTCAAGGTGCTGAATCCGCTGTTTTTGGATGACCTGCGTGCCCAGCTCGAAGCCGCCGGAGACAACGCCCGCAAGCTGCTGAATCTACGAAAACGGATGGCGCGGATTCGGGTATTTGACCCGGCCTGTGGGTCGGGCAATTTTTTGGTGATTGCCTACAAGGAGATGCGGGAGATCGAGGCAGAAATTAACCGCCGCCGGGGAGAACCCGATCTCAAGTCTGAGATTCCGCTGACGAATTTTCGGGGCATCGAAATCCGCCATTTTTCCTGTGAGATTGCACGGCTGGCGCTGATTATTGCGGAGTATCAGCGCAATGTGGTCTATCGGGGACAACGAGAAGCCCTGCTGGAGTTTTTGCCGCTGAAGGATGACAACTGGATTACCTGCGGCAATGCCCTGCGGCTAGACTGGCTGAGCATTTGCCCACCGACGGGGACGGCGGTGAAGGTGCAGCGGGAAGATTTGGATTTATTTAGTGTGCCGGAAGAAGCCGCAGAGATTGACTTTGAGAATGAGGGCGGAGAAACCTATATCTGTGGAAATCCGCCCTATTTGGGTTCCAAATGGCAAACCGACGAACAGAAAGCCGAACTAGGAGATATTTTTGATAGCCGCACAAACGCTTGGAAATCCCTCGACTATGTTGCTGGTTGGTTTATGAAAGCAGCGGACTACAGCGCACAAACTAAAACTGTCACTGCATTCGTTTCAACAAACTCAATTTGCCAAGGTCAGCAGGTTCCAATCCTTTGGCCAATAATCTTTCAGACTGGGCATGAGATAGCTTTTGCATATACATCATTTAGATGGTCTAATTTAGCCAGTAATAATGCAGGAGTGACAGTTTCTATTATTGGAATTACGAGTGAGCCTAGAGCTACGCGGCGTTTGTTCTCTATCACTGAAGAAGGAATAGTTGTTGAGCGTAGTGTGGAATATATCAACGCTTACCTTGTTGCTGGGCCAAATTCCACAGTTGAGCAGACACGAAGTCCATTGTCAGAATTATCATCTATGTTGTTTGGTAACATGCCACGGGACGGTGGGAATTTTATATTGAGTGGTGATAAACGCGCAACTCTATTAAAAAATCATCCTGAGCTTGAGCGGTTTATTCGACCTTACCTTGGTTCAGAAGAAATGATACAAGGTAAGTGCAGATGGTGCATTTGGATTGAGGATTCGGATTCAACCATTGCAAATGCGCATCCGTATTTGAAAGAAGTACAAGAAAAAGTTAAGCAATTTCGTCTCGACAGCAGGGCAGGATCTACACGCGATTTCGCTTCACGCTCTTATCGATTTGTACAAATTGCTGGTACTGCAAGAAATCATGCTCTTGTAGTAGCAAAAGTATCATCTGAGAAAAGACACTACATCCCGGTAGATTTATTTAACGGTAATGTGATTGCGAGTGATCTTCTATTCGCCCTCTACGACGCGCCCATCTGGAACATGGCGATTATCGCCTCACGCCTGCACCTGGTCTGGATCGCCACCGTCTGCGGCAAGATGAAAACTGACTTTCGCTACTCCAATACCCTCGGCTGGAATACCTTCCCAGTCCCCACCCTCACCGAGCAAAATAAAGCCGACCTCACCCGCTGTGCTGAAGACATCTTGCTAGCGCGGGAGCAGTATTTCCCCGCCACCATTGCCGATATGTATGACCCAGACCGCATGGCCACCGAGTTTCCCCTCGTCCGCGCTGCCCACGATCGCAACGACGAAGTGCTAGAGCGCATCTACATCGGTCGCCGCTTCAAAAACGACACCGAACGGCTGGAAAAACTCTTTGAGCTTTACACCAAAATGACCAGTCAGCAGGCATCATCGAAAAAGCCAGCCAAACGTGAATCGAACGGATGAGGAGGCGGATCCCGCTTTATGGCCGATTAGCTTCCCCCCAGAGGGGCGATGTTAGCATTAGAACAGCTCCTTGGAGGATAGAGTCATGATTGCAGTTCCGGGTCATTCTCCCAAGTTAACACCCGCTGAATATTTCGCTTGGGAAGAACAGCAATTATGTCGCCATGAGTACATCAATGGCGAAGTTTTTGCCATGAGTGGAGGAACCCAAAATCATAGCCGGATCGCCTTAAAGGTTGCGGCTTTATTGGATAACCACTTGTCTAATGGCAGTTGTCGAGTCTTTAACTCTGATTGCAGGGTTAATCTGGTGGGAACCAATGATTACACCTATCCTGATGCCAGTGTTAGCTGTGACCCCAGAGATAAAACTACAACGCAATATATTACCTATCCTTGCCTAATCGCTGAAGTTTTGTCTGAGAGTACAGAAGCTTACGACCGGGGCAACAAGTTCTTTCGCTATCGCCAAAATCCGCAATTGCAAGATTATGTTTTGGTTAGTTCTCAGGAAATTGCGATCGACCTTTACCGCAAAGGCAATAACGGGCGGTGGGAAATTATCAATTATCGGGCTGGAGATATCGTGGAATGGCAATCGGTCAATTTGAGTTTCCCGATTGAGCAAGTTTATCGTGGGATTGACTTTTCAGAGGTCACACTTTAGCAATGACTTACACCCCCACCCAAACCCTCATCACCGTTGCTCAATTTATTGCCCAATACGGCGATGATTCCCGCTACGAGCTTGCCGATGGAGAACTGACCGAAACAACCAACCTTCACCCTTTGTCAATTGGATAGAGATGAGTATCGTCAGCAGCAATATCGACTCGGCGAGGCGATCGCTTCGGGACTATTGCCCAATTTACAACTCCGCCTAGACGATATCTTGCCTCGCTAACAGAGGAATCATACACAAGTACAACCCCATGCACTCCCCAGACCCCATGACCGCTTCCGAGAAACTCTACCAGTTAATCCAAAACTTCTCGGAGAACCAAATCACCGAAGTCCTCCACTTCGCCGAATTTCTGCACCAAAAACAACTCCCCTCCCCTCAACCTCAAGTCATCCCTCCTGGAACCCTTACCGGACTGCGGGGCATCGCCAAACAGTCTGAACCAGCCCCTAGCGATCAGGAACTGCAAACCGACTACACCAACTACCTGACCCAAAAATATCAGTAAGCCTGCCCGTGAAAATTCTCATCGACACCAACATCGTCTTAGACCTCATCCTGGAGCGGCAACCCTTTGTCGAGAATGCAGTTCTCATCTTCGAGCAAATTGAACGTGGCAATTTAGCAGGCTATGTTGCGGCTACCACCATTACCAATATTTTTTACATCCTCCGTAAAGCCGAAGGTCGCGAAGTCGCCCTTGCAGCCATTCATCGACTCCTGGTCGGCCTTCAGTTTTGTGCCGTCGATCGCCAAACCATTGAAACTGCACTCAGCCTTGGTCTAAAGGACTTTGAAGACAGCATCCAACTCGCCTGTGCGACTCTCGATCAGCTCGATGCGATCGTCACCCGCGATCCAAAAGACTTCAGTGGTAGCAATCTTCCTATTTACTCCCCCACAGAACTCTTAATCCAGCTCTAGTCAAAGAATCTCTAAAAATATCCCTATGAGCAACCCGATCGCCGTTCCCTCCGTTTCTGTCACCTATGCCAAGGATGGCACCTCCACCAAAGCCAACGCCTTGGGGATGCGCCCCATGCAGGAACGGGCTTACCAAAAGCGCGGCGAGCAATATCTGCTGATTAAATCGCCCCCAGCCTCCGGTAAGAGTCGGGCACTCATGTTCATCGCCCTAGACAAGCTAGAGAACCAGGGACTGAAGCAGGCCATCATCGTTGTCCCCGAAAAATCTATCGGCTCTAGCTTCCACAACGAGCCGCTGAGACAGTTTGGCTTTTGGGCAGATTGGCAAGTCGAACCCCGCTGGAACCTCTGCGACGCCCCAGGCGGTGACAATGGGGGCAAAGTAAATGCAGTGCAGAAGTTTCTAGATAGCGATGCCAAGGTGCTGGTCTGCACCCACGCCACCTTCCGCTTCGCCGTCGATAAGTTTGGCATCGAAGCCCTCGACGATCGCCTGATTGCCGTTGACGAATTCCACCATGTTTCGGCCAACCCCGACAACAAGCTCGGCGACCACATGCGCCAGCTCATGACCCGCGACAAAACCCACATCGTCGCCATGACCGGCTCCTACTTTCGCGGCGACGCCGAAGCCGTGCTGCACCCCGAAGCCGAGAACCGCTTTGAGACGGTGACCTACACCTACTACGAACAGCTCAACGGCTACCAATACCTGAAGCAGCTCGACATCGGCTACTACTTCTACGCAGGTAGCTATAGCGACGAAATCATGCAGGTGCTCAACCCCGCCGAGAAAACCATCTTACACATTCCCAACGTCAACTCCCGCGAGAGCACCAAAGACAAAATCCGCGAGGTGGAACATGTCATCGAGGAACTAGGCGCTTGGCAGGGCACCGACCCCGTCACAGGGTTTCAACTCGTTAAAACCACCGACGGTAAGATTCTCAAAATCGCTGACCTAGTAGACGATGACCCTGCCAAGCGCGATAAAGTCGCCGCTGCCCTCAAAGACCCCGCCCACAAAAAACAACCGCGACCATGTGGATATCATCATCGCCCTGGGTATGGCCAAGGAGGGGTTTGATTGGATCTGGTGCGAACACGCCCTCACCATCGGCTATCGCTCTAGCC
>JAAUSY010000048.1 GCA_012032475.1 Chloroflexaceae bacterium | reverse complement strand
AACAAGGGGCAACCAGGTTGGCTATCACCCGATGGTTCCCAGGAGCGCATCATCATCGAAGAAAACCAGGATATCCCCCGCGCTCCGGGCGACCCCCTGGTTGCGGGCCAGCCCATTGGGGCGAACATTGACAACGACTTCGACTTCGTCGGGGGGGGAGAGTCTGGCGGGCAACCTCAGCCAGCAGTGGTTCAACGTCCCCTTCGAGGGAAGGGACAATGACAGCAATGGATGGAAGAGCCTGAGATGAGGCCATAGCGTTCATAGCGGCGATGGTCCTCGTACGCTGGTCAGGATGTGTTCGGTTGCGGCGACCATGTGGTCACGGCTCAGGCGTTTCACGGCAGTTTCGCGGGCTGCCCGGGCCAGAGACGAGCGCAGCCGCGAGTCTTGCAAGAGCGTCTCTATGGTCTGTGTCAGCGCCTCAACGCTGCCCATGGGCACGAGCATACCAGTTCGGCCTTCGTCTACTGCATCGGGAATACCCCCGGCCTTGCTGGCGATGACCGGCACCCCGGCGGCCATAGCCTCAACAATCGTCAGAGGCAACCCTTCGTCGCGCAGGGTAGGCATCAGGAAGATATCGGCGGCGGCGAGCCATCTTGCGACCTGCTGGCCCGACGCATAGCCTGGCAGCGTCACGGCCCCGACCGTAGTGGCGGCTATCTTGCTCAACGTTTTTCGATAGGCTCCCTCGCCAACGATAAACAGTTGCAGGGTTGGGAAGCGAGGCAGGAGACGCCGGACCGCCTGGATAGCGACCTGGAACCCTTTTTCCTGTTCGAGCCGCCCGACGCACAGCAGCAGGGGCGTTTCCATCGAGATGCCAAGCTGCTGACGGGTTGTCAGACGGGCCTCCGGGTCGGGTCGGAAGGTTTCCGGGTCAACGCCGTTCGGGATGACGGTTATCCGTTCGGAGGGGATGCCAAGCTCGCGCTGCCATTCCTTTGCGATTGCGGTGCTTACGACCACCCAGTGGTCCACCATCGGGGCTGCCCTGCGCCAGAGGAGCCAGAGCCAGGGAAACCGCTTCAGGTGGCGTATCAGGCGATAGGCCCCGCGCAGAGACCAGGCCCCCCGCCAGCGGGTGCGCAGCTCGGTCATCATTGAGCCGTGGATGATGACCACACATGGGAGGCGGAGGGACGCCCTGACCAGAGGGAGGTAGCCCAGGGCCCCGGCGCTCTGGCTGAGCAGCAGGTCAAATGGGTTGGCCCGGTGCCTCCGGGCAATTTCCTGGTAGCAGGCATTCCACCACGCCGTGCGGTATTTCTTCCAGGTACCAGGAGCGATATAGCGCACCGGAATCGCCTCGTTCGAGCCTTCTGTTCCATCCGTTCGCCCATCAGGGTGGGGATTGGTCAGGACCAGGAGCGTATGCCCCCGCGCTATCAACCCCTCCGCAAGGATTTGCGCCTGGGTTTCCATCCCACCACGCACGCCGTGCGCCATGGTCAGGCGTTGCGGAATGACAAGCCGCATAAACTGTGTGCGCTCCCTCTCATATCGGGTTTTTGCCATACACCGGCTCGTCTTGCTCTTGCTCCGTCGGCGAAAGCAGGGCCACCTGGGCGACCAACTCGTCTATTGTTGCGGTCATCGTGCGCTCTTTATTCCACATTCCACAGGAAAAGAGAGCAAGGGAACTCCCTTCCAGTTCTATCCAATCGGGAGCCATGGTAGCAGAGGGAGGGGGCAGCGTCAAATTGTGTCGCTCTGCCCCTTGCCTTCCCTATGGGGTTGGCGCTGGTGGGATAGTGGGGGTCGGGGTTGGTGCCGGAACGTGGCAGTAGCGGCGGTCCACCAGGGTGCGCTTCCCACGGACTCGTATTTCCACCGGGTAGTCACCGCTGCGTTCCGCCCCGACGGTCAGGTACAGGACGTAGTTTCCCTGCACATCGCTGATGCCACCGCCCACCACGCGCCCACCAAACAAGAGCAGCAGCGACTCGGCGGGGGGGGCTTCGCGGCCTCGTACCTCAACCGGAAGCCCTGGGTGACACACCAGGACCTCGGTGCTGGACGTTACCCCGGTGGTGGATAGGTTCACGGCCTGACCATCTTCCTCCGTCGGCTCAGGGGTGGGAACATTTGCCGAAGAAGTCGTTGGGGTTCTCGTGGGCGAGGCGGTGCGGGTTGGCGTCGGGGTGGGTCCCGTCGTGGGGGTATCCTCTGCCGGGGTTTCCGTCGGTTCTGGCGTGTTAGTTTCCGAATCGGAATCGGTCGTATCACCCTCTGTGGTTGGAGACGGGGTTTCTGTTGGAGATGGGGTTGGCGATGAAGTGGTCGTTTGGGATTGGGTGGGAGAAGGATAGGTTGTCGGGGTTCTGGTGTTCGTCGCATCGGGATAGGGGATAGCCTGGGCGGCCTGGGGATGACCGGTGGGTTCAGCCAGAATCAACCCTACGACCACCAGACCCATCACCACCACACTGAGCGGCCAGAACCATGCTCGCTGGGGCATCTGCCCTACCCTCTACCTTCTATACTATAGCTACGTACGCGCCTTCACCATGAGATCATCATCCCCATCAATGTTACCATATCCCAGGAATTCCAACAATGGTACTTCTGGCATACATCGTGCTGGTTGCTCATCTTTGCTGCTCTGGCGCTTTGCCCCGCGGTCGGTCACTCGCCATGCATCACTCGTCGCCAGGGGGAGCGGCCGGGGGGAGAACTGATGCGGCTTGCTCCGCACTGGTCCGTACGGTATAATGAACGTATTGTCTACCGAACCAGGGGCACAGATGGCTTCACAGGCACTCTACCGCAAATGGCGATCTCAGACTTTCGAACACATCATTGGGCAGGAGCATGTGGTGCAAACCCTGCGCCATGCGCTGGCCGAAGAACGGGTCGCCCATGCCTACCTCTTCACCGGCCCACGGGGGGTCGGTAAGACGAGCATGGCCCGCCTGCTGGCAAAAGCGGTCAACTGCACGGCTCCCGTTCGAGAACGCCCCTGTGGAACCTGCGAGTCGTGTTGCGCGATTGCCGAAAACCGCGCCGTGGATGTGATTGAGATGGATGCTGCCTCTCATACCAGCGTGGATGATGCCCGTGAGATGATTGAGCGTGTGCAATTTCGCCCGACCAGCGGGCGCTCCAAGGTCTACATCATTGACGAGGTTCATATGCTCTCCACAGCGGCTTTTAATGCGCTGCTCAAAACCCTGGAGGAACCTCCCGACCATGCTATTTTTATCCTCGCGACGACCGAGGTGCATAAGGTGCCGGCGACCATTCTCTCCCGCTGCCAGCGATTCACCTTTATGCGCCACACTATCGCCTCGACCGCCGGACATCTGCACCATATCGCTGCCGAAGAGCACCTGACCCTTGAACCTGGCGTGGCCGAAGCGGTTGCCCGTGCGGCGACCGGCAGCCTCCGCGATGCGCTTGGTATCCTGGAGCAACTGAGTTCGTTTTCGACCGGGGCTATCACCCTTGACCAGGTGCATCACCTCCTGGGGATGACCAGTGCGGCCGAGGTCCATCACCTGATAGAAGCGCTCCTGTCTGGCGACCTTGCCAGCGCCCTCCGCGCCGTCAACCACGTGGCCGACCAGGGAGCCGATATGCGTCAGTTCACCCGAGACGTGATTGAACGGTTGCGGGCCTTGCTCTTGCTCGTGGCGACCAGTGACCAGGCGCTCCTTGACGTGAGCGAGGAGGAGGTGGGGTTGCTGCGGGAATGGTCCCGGCGGGCCGACCTCGGAACCGTGAAGCACTGGATCCAGATTTTGAGCACTCTGGACTACCAGCTTCGCACCTCTCCCTACGGCCACCTGCCGCTGGAACTGGCCGTCGTTGAAGCCCTGATATCGCCTGCTCAGACGCGCACGGTAGGGTTTCCGTCCCCTGCTCTGCGCCCTCCTGCGCCTACCTCATCGCCACACCCGCCCCCCTCTTCCAGCAGGCCGCCGCAGCCCGCAGATACTCCGCACGGCTCCGCGGCGGCTCCACGACTGCCTCCGCCAGCACCTCCGCCGGCTGACCACGCACCTGGAGCATGGTCAGCGCCAGAAAAGGAGAAAGATGAGAAATGGGAGAAGCGGGAGACGGCGCGGGAAGCAAGAGGCGAGGAGGAACAGGAACGGGAACAGGACGAGTACGAAGAGCAGCATTCCTCGGCAGAGGTTTCTATCCTTGAGCAGGTGAAGCATCATTGGCCCGCGGTTATCCGCGATGTGCGCCCCCACGACCCGACCCTGCAAGCGCTGCTGCGGTCGGCTCAGCCGGTGGAGGTCGAAGGCCGCACCGTCATCCTGCTGGCATCGTCCGAGTTTCACCGCGAACGGATTTCGGAACCGCGCTACCTCCAGATTGTCCAGAAAGTCCTGAGCGAAACCCTGGGAGCCACCTTCCAGGTGCGTTGTACGGCCGAGAAACGCCCCGAAAGGGAGCGGGTTCGGCACCAGATAGACACCATCCGCAGGGAAGATGCTCTGATAGATAAAGCCGTGAAGATTTTTCGCGCCGAAGTCGTTGGTATTGAATCACCAGAAAACAAGGAGGATTGAAGGATGAACCCACGCCAGCTTCAGCAGATGGCCCAGCAGATGCAGCGTCAGATGCAGAAAATTCAGGAAGAATTGGGAAACACGATGATTGAGGGGAGCGCCGGAGGGGGAGCAATTACCGTCACGATGAATGGGCACCGCGAAGTCCAGGCCATCAAGATTTCGCCCGACGTGGTAGACCCGGACGATGTGGAAATGTTGCAAGACCTGCTTCTGGCGGCGGTGAACGACGCTACCAGGAAAGCCCAGGAGTTGGCCGAGGAACGGTTGGGGCCGCTCACCGGGGGCATGCAAATGCCCGGCCTGTTCTAGGACGTCTACCGCGAATACGGTTTTGCGGCTTTGCCACGGCCTGTCACGCATCATGCGTCACGCGTCATTGGGATGATGCATGCACCGTGAATGAATGAGGGAACGAGAGCATGAGGGCATCATGATAGTGACCCCAGAAAGACCATCCCAGAGCCTGGTCGTTGAGCCGGTGGCCCGCCTGATCGAAGCCTTCAGCCGGCTGCCGGGCATTGGCACGAAAACGGCGTCCCGATTAACGTTCTTTTTATTGCGAGCCAGAGAAGAACAGGCGCGGGACCTTGCTAACGCCATCATCCAGGTCAAAGAGCAGGTTCGCCTGTGTTCGCGGTGCTTCAATATCACCATTGGTGAGCTGTGCCCGATCTGCCTGAGTCCGAACCGAGAGGCCGGCATCATCTGCGTGGTCGAAGAGCCGCTGGACGTGCTCGCCATTGAGCGCACCGGGGTCTACCGGGGAATCTACCATGTGCTCCACGGGCATCTCTCGCCGCTCGAAGGCATCTATCGTGAGCACCTGAAGATAGATGCCCTGCTTGCCAGGGTCCAGAGCGAACCCATTGAGGAAGTCATCCTGGCAACCAATCCGAACACGGAGGGCGAGGCAACCGCCTTTCTCATCCTGAAAGACCTGGCACCCCTGGGCGTCCGCGTGACCCGGCTGGCCCGTGGGTTGCCCACCGGCGGCGACCTGGAGTGGGCCGACGCGGATACCCTGGGGTCGGCACTGGAAGGCCGTCATGATCTGTAAAGAACATCTGGAAAGTAAAGAAGGAACCTCAACACCCATGGGCTTGGGAGATATTTTGTGCGATGTGGTGGACCGGGTGAGCGGAGCCAGATTGGTGGGGGTCATCGGAACCGATGGCGTGAGTATTGAAATGATGATGGATGAGGACTACGTGCCTCACGACTACCGGGCGGCAGAACTGGAACTGGCCTGGCTGGCTGCCACGGCCTCTATCACGGCCAACCGCCTGGGTATCGGCAATGTGTATGACCTGACGATGGAAACCGATGACCTCACCTACCTGTTCTCGCTAATTACCCATGGGTACTACGCGGTTCTCGGCGTGGTGCCGGAAAGCGACCTGGGGGGGGCGCGGTCTGCTATCCACCAGATGGCAGACCGCTGCCGCGTCGAACTCTAGCAACGGCGGCAGGCGGCTCCGGTCGCTCCGGTCTCTCTGGTTCTCGGTTCTCCTGGCTGGCTTCTCGCCGGCCCTTTTGCGTTTTGGGGGGAGCCATGCTACAATCACCGCGGGAGAAGTTAGCATAATGCGAGAATCACATGATGCCAGAACAAATCATAACCAATGTCCAGAAGAGCCGCTTTTATGGCTTTGACCCCAAAGTAAAGCCCATCCTGGGTATCGGGTTGGGGGTGACCGGTCTGGTTCTTGGGTTCCGCCCACGCCTTGTGCCGATTCCTCTTGCGCTGACGGCGCTGGCGGCGCTGTTCTACCGCGACCCGGAACGCACCACCCCGGACCGCCCGGATATGCTCTTTGCCAGCACCGATGGAACGGTCTTGCAGGTTGATGAACTCTACGAGCACCGCTTTCTCCACACCGATGCTATCCGGATTGCGATAGTGGCTCCCCCATTCGGCGTGCCGGTCAACCGGAGTCCGTCGGCCGGAGTGGTGCGCTACCGCGAGGATATCCGGGGCGAACACCGCCCGGTCTGGAAACCCGAAGCCCCCGACCAGAATACCCGAACGTATCTTGGGATTGAAACCTCCTGGGGGCCGCTGCTCATGACCCACATTGCCGGGCCACTGGGCCGCCGTATCGTGCCGCATGTGCAGCCTGGCGATGAGATTGAGGCCGGTGAGCGGGTCAGCACGGCCCGCTTCGGGGCGCGGATGGACCTCACCGTGCAGCGTGATTCGCTGAAGCTCCTCGTCCGGGCAGGTCAGAAGCTCAAGGCTGGCCTGACACCGATTGCCCATGTTGTGCCACTCTGACGGACGTGTTGCGTTTCCCTCCAACCATTATCCCAGGATATCCCTCTGGAACGCCATATCCCTGGCGCGATGGGTCAGAAAGGGTGGAGTAACAGCAACCATGGCTATGGCTGAGGCCGACGAAGAGCGGTGTTTGATAGAGGCCGGTCAGAAGGGTGATATCGCGGCATTCAACCAACTCGTCCTGAACTATCAGGGACGGGTGTATCAGGTGTGCTACCGGATGCTTGGCGATGCCGAGGGGGCTGCCGATGCCACCCAAGATACCTTTTTCTCCGTGTTTCGCAACCTGGGCCGCTTTCGGGGAGGGTCGTTCCGCGCCTGGGTGCTGCGTATCGCCACCAATACCTGCTATGATGTGCTGCGGGCCCGCAAACGGCGGCCCACCACCTCGCTGGATGCAGCGCTCGAAGCTGACGAGGCCGGGCGCTCTCTCGACCCTCCGGACCCGGGCGAACCCCCCGATGAAACGGTGCTCCGTCGCGAACTCGGAGCCGCCATTCAGCGGGGGTTGGCCGAACTCCCCGACGACCAGCGCCTGGTGATCGTCTTGAGTGATATTCAGGGGTTAAGCTACCAGGAAATAGCCCACATTACCGAAGCCAACCTGGGGACGGTCAAGTCGCGCCTGAGCCGCGGGCGGGCGCGGCTCCGCGACATCCTGAAGGAGATGGAACTATTGCCATCGCGCTACCGTCATCATGGTGAGTAACGTGAGCTTGCTATGACCAGACTTCTCCCACAACTGAATCATCACGCTGAGCAGGACCGTGACCTGGAGTTGCTTTCGGCCTACCTGGACCACCAGCTTTCGGCGGACGTGCAGGATGCCCTGGAAACCCGGCTCCGGGCTGAGCCGGCTTTGCAGGCAGAACTGGACGAACTGCGGGCAACGGTGATGCTGCTTCGGGACCTGGACCCCGTGGTGCCTCCGCGGTCCTTTGGGCTTCCGCTCGACCATGTCGTGGGGTCGCCCGCACGGCCATGGTGGGCTATCTGGTCCGGGTGGCTCTTGCCGTCGGGGGGCGTGGTGGCGGCGCTCCTTGTGGTGCTGGCTATCACCGCGCTCTATGGTGGCCTGCGTCAGACGGGGCAGCAATTTGCCCGGTCGCCCCTATCGCCCGAACTGGCCGATGGGTCTGCGGCGGAAGTGGCGCTGGCCCCGACCGCTCCCCCAACGCACCGGTCCCTGCCGTCAGAGGCCATGCCGCCATCGGGGGCTGCGGACAGCGCAGTGGGGGAACCACCGTCCGAGCCTGACGCAGAGATGACAGAGATGGAAGAGATAGAGGAGATGGTGGTCCTTGAGGAGACCGCAGGAGAAATGGAAGCCGCAGAAGCAGAAACGGAAGCAGAAGCCTGGCCCGGTGAAGATGGCGCAACTGCCGATGAAGGGTTACCCCGTGATGAGGCGCTTTCGGCAGAGCGTGGGCCTTCTCTCGCGCCCCCGCTTCCCCAACCCTCCCAACTGGCTGACTTCCCGCCGGGTCTGGCCCCGACGGCAACCGTGGCGGCGACCACCGGGGTCTCCTCACCATACCTCCAGGGCACTCCCCCCCCATTGGCATCACCCCTGCCGTCCCGCCCCACCACCATGGTCGGGCATGGACCGGTCGGTGCTGGCAGCAACACGCCCACCCTGACGCGGCGCTCCGCCGAGGCCACGGCGCAGAAACAGGCCGAAGAAGCCGATGCTCCATCTCCCCCTGCGCCAACCCCGGCCCCCCAGACCGGCAACTGGTCGGGGTTGGCCCTTCTGCTCCTCATTGGCCTGGTCGGTTTGGCAAGCCTGGCCCTGGGGGCCTGGGTCGCCTTGCGGCGAACCACCCGGTAACGGTAACCTTCACGATGTGCTATAATACGCCGGGCCGTCTCTCGCCATACCCGGAGATGAAGGAGGCGGAGCGAACGGCAGAACGAGCGACAGAAGACGAGCCGTTCCAGGGTGGCAGAGGGTAGGAGGAGCATGGAGCAGCGCGAGGTGCCGGCGCACGAACCAGCGCACGAACCATGGACCGGAGAGACCGGAGATGGGCAGCGGGTCGTCTCCCAGCGGAAGGAGCAGGCGGGAGAAGCTCCCCATCTCTCGGTGGTCGTTCCCGTCTATAATGAAGAAGAGAGCTTGCAGACGCTCTACACGCGCCTGACCGAAGCGCTGGAACCTCTGGGATTTCCGTATGAGATGGTGGTGGTGGACGATGGGAGCAAGGACCGCAGCTTTGAGTTGTTGAAGGGGCTAGCGCTGGCCGACCCGCGCCTGCGCGTCATCCGCTTTCGCCGCAACTTCGGCCAGACCGCCGCCTTCTCCGCCGGGTTCGACCGCGCCCGCGGGCAGGTCATCATCACCATAGACGCCGACCTGCAAAACGACCCCGCAGATATTCCGCGCCTGCTGGAGAAAATTGAGGCAGGCTATGATGTGGTGAGCGGCTGGCGCAAACAACGGCAGGACCCCTTCTGGAGCCGTCGGCTCCCCTCGATATTTGCCAACCGGCTCATTTCCGTCATGACCAGCATCCACCTGCATGACTATGGCTGTTCGCTCAAAGCCTACCGCGCCGAAGTGCTCAAAAATATTCAGCTCTATGGCGACCTGCACCGCTTTATCCCGGCCATTGCCTCGTGGCAGGGAATCGAAGTTGCCGAAATCCCCGTCAATCACGAACCGCGCCGCTTCGGGTCATCGAAATATGGCCTGGGGCGCACCATCCGGGTCATCATTGACCTGCTCACCGTGCGCTTCCTGCTGAGCTATGCCACCCGTCCGATGCAGATATTCGGCCTGTTCGGGTTGGTTTCAATGGCGATGGGCATCGGTATCAGCTTCTACCTGGCCTCCCTCAAGGCTCTGTCCGGCGAAGAACTTGCCGACCGCCCCCTGTTGCTGCTTGGGGTGCTACTCATCATGCTCGGAGCGCAGTTCATCAGCCTTGGGTTGATTGGTGAGTTGGTGGTCCGAACCTACTTCGAAACCCAGAAGAAACCTACCTACGTCGTTCGGGAAGCGGTGAACAGCGGGGAGGAGCTATGAACGGCGAGAACCTGGCGGTGGATGGGAAACACGACCAACCCCCGGAGCAACTGACGTCTCCTGACTACCGCAGGGCAATGCAGCAGCGAGCGATGCAGGAACAGCAGGCGCAGGCGCAGCGACGGGCACGCGGGTGGGAAGTCGCCCGGCTCGGAGCAGAGATGTTGAAAAACCAGTTCGGGGCATGCGAGGTGCAGGTTTTCGGGTCGCTGGTCCACGGGCACTGGTTTTCTGCTGACTCGGATGTGGACCTGGCTGCCTGGGGTATCGGTGATGACGAATACTTCCTGGCGGTGGCCTGGCTGCAAGATATTGCGCCGGACTTCCAGGTGGACCTGGTGCAGATGGAGCGATGCCGGGAGAACCTGCGAGAGCACATTATCCGGGAGGGCAAACCCCTGTGAGCGCAACCTATCTGGCAGTTGCCGGGCGCATCCGCTATGAACTCCAGCAGGTGTCCCAGGTGGTCGAACGAACGTTGAGTATCTGGCAGCAGCAGGGCCAGTCTGCCAATGATTACTACCTTGACGCAGTGGCGCTCAATCTTCACGGGGTTTACGCGGGGTTGGAACGTATCTTTGAGGCGATTGCCAATGGCGTGGACCACGTTCGTCCGCAGGCTCGAAACTGGCATCAGGAACTTCTGCGTCAGATGGTGATAGAGATACCAGGTACCCGCCCGTCTTGAGCACCGAAACTTGTGCCAGGCTCGACCGATACCGAGGATTCCGACATGTTGTTCGCAACCTCTACGCCTTTGAGCTGGACCCGCAGCAAATCCAGACGCTCGTTGAAGGGCTGCAACCAGCCATGGAACAGGTATCACAAGAACTAGCGGCTTTCGCTCAGTTTCTGGAGCGGACCGCCGGAGAAGCGAAGACCATCTAAAACAAATGTAGGAATCTATGCGGATCTGCTACTTCGGAACCTACGAACATGATTACCCGCGCAACGAAATCATCATTGCCGGGTTGCGGCAGGCAGGCATCACGGTCTATGAGTGTCACGAGCCGGTGTGGAGCGTCCTGCGCGAACGGAACCGCACCGACCAGGACCAGGGTTGGACCATATTGAGCATGTCCCTGCGCGTGCTGCGAGCCTATGCCCGCCTGGTCGTGCGCTACCTGCGCATGCCCAGACACGATATCCTGATGGTCGGCTATGTCGGGCAGTTCGATATGCTGGTTGCCTGGGTGCTGAACCGCCTGAAGGCGCTGCCTATGGTCTTTAACCCGATGCTCTCGCTCTACGACACCGTCTGCCATGACCGCATGATGGTTAACCCAAGCTCCCTGGTAGGGCGAGCCATCTGGTTGCTGGACTACCTTTCCTGTCAGGCCGCCGATGTCGTGCTCATTGACACGAAGGAGCATGCCCGCTACTTTGTCGAGACGTTTCGCCTGCCAGCCTCGAAACTGCGCGTGGTTCCCCTGGGCGCAGACGACCGCCAGTTCCACCCCCGGCCCCTGCCGCCGCCCTGCAATGGGCGACCATGCGAAGTTGTCTTTGTGGGCAAGTTCATCCCCCTCCAGGGTTGCCTGACCATCGCCCAGGCTGCGGCTATCCTGCGCGATGCGCCGGTGCATTTCACGCTAGTGGGGACCGGGCAGGACTTTGTCAAGACCCAGTTGCTCGTCAACGAACTGAACCTGACCAACGTCACGATGACCGGGTGGGTGGACTACGCCCAGATACCGGACTACTATGCCATGGGCGATATCTGCCTGGGCATCTTCGGATCTTCAACCAAAACCACCCGCGTGGTACCCAACAAAGTCTACGAAGGGTTGGCCGTCGGGCGGCCCGTCCTCACGGCCAACACGCCAGCGCTGCGCTCTGAGCTGTGCCCCGGCGAAGAAGTCTGGGTCTGCCGGCCATCCGACCCTGCCGACCTTGCCCGCCAGATTGTGCGGTTGGCAAACGATGAACCGCTCCGCCAGCAACTGGCCTGCCGGGGGTATGCCGCGTTTCAGCAGCGCTATAGCGTGCGGGCCATTGGCGAGCAGGTGTATCAGTGTTTGTCAGAACTGGTGCCTGGTGCTGCGCCGAAGCACCGAATGGCCTGGGGCGTGTCGCCGGCGTTTGACGGGCGGCGCCGCCGGTTTCGGGAAAATAGCCTCTACCGGGCCATCCGACGATATGCCCCCGGACGGACCGTGCTTGACGCGGCCTACGGCGATGGTTCGCTGGCTCGTCGTCTGGTTGCCAGCGGCTATTCGGTCATCGGGCTAGGCTGCCCGTGCCGCGCTTCTGGTTCGGTCGGGTATCGGCAACCTGGCGAGCGGGTTTCGCTGCTTCAGGGCGATGTCACCCGAATACCCTGCCATGACGGAGCCGTGGATGGGGTCATTGCAAGCGGAGTGCTGGAGCATCTCCCCGATGACCACGGTCCCCTGCGCGAAATCTGGCGTGTGCTCCGGCCAGGCGGGGTCTGTGTCATCAGCGTGCCCGCCGGGACAGTCCGGTGGAATGGGAAGGGCAGCCGGGGAGCGGGACGGGTCCGCGGCTACCGGCGCGAGGATATGCAGCGGGTGCTGGAGGCTCAGGGCTTTCTAGTGCTGCGCCTGCGCCACGCTGGTTTCCCCCTGGTGCGGGCCTTCCGCCAGTATCTCTCGCTCCCTCGTTTCGATGAACTCCCCGATGGGGTTGGCCTGATTGCCGTGGCGCAGAAACCAGGGAGATGATACCGATGAGGGACGAGGGAGAAGGGAGAAGGGAGGCATCGAGTCCGGTCTATGCCTGTGGGAGTGCCATGAAAACAAGCCTGGTCACCGGGGGTGCTGGTTTTATTGGTTCGCATGTCGTGGACGAACTCATTGCGATGGGGCACCGGGTCGTCGTGCTGGATGACCTGAGTGGCGGGTTTCTCACCAATGTTCCCTCACAGGCGCAGTTTGTGAAGGGAAGCATCGTAGACCACCAGCTCGTGGATAACCTGTTCGAAACCCATCGCTTCACGGATGTTTTTCATCTGGGGGCGTATGCTGCCGAGGGACTGAGCCATTTTATCAAGCGCTTCAACTACACCAATAACCTGATAGGGAGCGTCAACCTGATTAACGCCGCGGTGAACAGCAGCACCGTGCGGTGTTTGGTCTTTACCTCGTCCATTGCGGTCTATGGCCGCAACCAGCTGCCGATGACCGAGGACCTGACCCCCCGGCCAGAGGACCCCTACGGTATTGCCAAATATGCGGTTGAACAGGACCTGCACCAGGCGCTCGACATGTTCGGGTTGCCGTTCCTTATCTTCCGTCCCCACAATGTCTACGGGGAGCGGCAAAATATCGCTGACCGCTACCGCAATGTCATCGGCATTTTCATGAACCAGGCCATGAAGGGCGAGCCTTTCACCATCTTTGGAGATGGCACCCAGACCCGCGCCTTCAGCCATGTGGATGATGTGGCTCCCATCATTGCGCGTGCGGTTGAGCGACCGGAAACCTACAACCAGGTGTATAACATCGGGGCAGATCGGCCCTATTCCATCAACGAGCTTGCCAGCGTGGTAGCCGAGGCGATGGAAGTTCCCCTGCGGGTGCGCTACTTGGATGCTCGCCACGAAGTTCTGCACGCCTTCTCGTCGCACGAACGGGCGCGGCAGGCCTTTGGCGACCTGTTTCGCAACGTGCCGCTCGAAGCAGGGGTGCAGCGCATGGCGCGGTGGTGTCGGCAGCACGGCAGCCGCGAGACGAAGCCCTTCACCAGCATTGAGGTTGCCAGGGGGATGCCGCCATCCTGGGCCGCCTTTCAACAGGATGCTGGCGAGGAGGGGTAGGGTTGCGGGCAGTTCCCCCGGTTGTTGGCACCAGACTTGCAAATACCCTTTCATCCGTATCCCTATATCCCTCATATCCCTGGGGTGGTTTGATATAAGTAGTGATCATGTGGAGAAACGCTATGAGCTGTTCATGTTCCCGAAAGCTGCACCCGGCCGGCAGGTTGGACGGGCCTTTGCCGGTACCAGTATTGACGCTGGTGCTGATGCTGATGGCTATGTTTGTTGTGCTGGCTGCGTGCGGGGGAGAAACTACGCTGAATCCTCCCCCGCCCACCGCAGAAACCACAGAAACTACAGGGGGAGCAGCAGGTGCCCCGGCCCGTTCTCCCACGGCTGCGGAAGATGTACCAGCGCCAGCGGAGGGCGAGACCATGCTCCCCGCAGCGGAAGAAACGATGATGGGAGAGGAAGAGCCGATGATGGGTGAAATGGAGGCAACCGCCATGACGACGATGACGACGTCAATGACCGCATCCATGCGCCTTGTGAGTCCGGCTTTTCAGGAGGGGGAGACCATTCCGACGCTGTATACCTGCGAGGGAGCCAACGGTTCACCGGGGCTTCGGTGGGATGACGCGCCGGCCAGTACGCAGAGTTTCGCCCTGATTATGGACGACCCCGACGCGCCGGTGGGCACCTGGACTCACTGGGTACTCTTTGACATCCCCGCTGCGACGCGGGGCATTGATGAGGGGGGCACCGCGGGGACCACCGGAGCCAACAGCAGCGAACAGATCATCTACCACGGCCCCTGCCCGCCACCGGATCACGGCCCCCACCGCTACTTCTTCACGCTCTATGCGCTCGACACGCCATCGCTCCGTCTCAGCGAGGGCGCGGAGCGGAGCGAGGTGGAGGCTGCCATGAAGGGGCATATCCTGGCGGAGGCGCAGTATATGGGGCGCTACGAGCGGAAGTAAGCAGGAATACGCGGGAGGGACCCGAATGCCATCACCTTTTCCAGGAATGGACCCCTACCTTGAAGGCTACCTGTGGCCTGATGTGCATCACCGCCTGGCAACGGAGATAAGCCGTCGGTTGGCTCCACGGCTGAGGCCGCGCTACGTCGCACGGTTGGAAATCGTGATGGTGCAGGATAGCACCCCGGAGGCCGATGTGGGTATTCTGTACCCGGATGTGGAGGTTATCCGCGTGACATCTGCGAGCGGCTCCTTTCCGCCGGTGGCTCCCTCCCACCAGAGCGGGTCAGGGAACGAGCGAGCGAGGGGCAGCGCGGTGGTGGTGGCTGAGCCGGAGATAGCGCCCTTTCTGGTCGTTCCCATGCCATTTGAAGTGCGCCTGGTATCGGTGGAAATCCGCGACGTGGCCCACAACAAACTGGTCACTTGTATCGAAATGCTCTCACCGGTCAACAAGCGCGAACCGGGTCTGACAATATACCGCGGCAAGCGCCAGCGGCTCTTCGAGGGGGGCGTGCATGTGCTGGAGATAGACTTGCTGCGGCGGGGTACCCGTCCGGTTTCGCACCCGGCTATCCCCGCTACGCCCTATCTGGTGGCGCTCACCCGGTCCCAGGCCGGGCGCACCGAGGTGTGGCCGGTCGGGTTGCGCGAACGGTTGCCGGTGGTGGCGGTGCCCTTGCGAGCGCCCGATGCTGATGTGCCGCTGGAACTGGGGGCGGTGCTGGTGGCAGTCTACGAAGAAGCGGCCTACGACCTTTCGATCAACTACCAGCAACCCCCACCCCCGCCGCCTATCCCTGCCGAAGATGCCGAATGGGTGGCGGAAATCCTCTCGCCCTCATCGTCCCAGGGGTAGGTTGGGCTGCACATCCAGGCTCCAATCGCTCTGAAGGCCGGCGCGATAGCGGTAGTAGGCCGCTGCCGCGACCATTGCCGCGTTATCGGTGCAGAGCGCCACCGGCGGGCAGCGGACCGGACAGTCTGCCCGCCGGCTCAACTCGCTCCGCAACCGCCCGTTGGCGGCGACCCCACCCGCGAGCAAAATCTCGGTTGCCCCGTATTCCTGGGCCGCACGGATGGTCTTGGTCACCAGGACGTCTACCACCGATTCCTGGAACGCGCCGGCAACCTGCGCGGTGAACTGGTCAATCGGCATATCTATGGCGATTGCCTGTTCGTTTTTGCGCGGCTTGCGGCGGGGAGAAGCGCCCAACGCCGGCGCTGCGGAGGTCGCTTCGGCTTCCCATTCCTGGCGCTCCTGGACCTTGTGGAGCACGGCAGTTTTGAGGCCGCTGAAGGAGAAATCGTAGGTGCCGGGCAACCAGGCCCGTGGCAGCGAACCCGTGCCTTGAAACCCTCTGGCGGCCTGCTCAATCGCCGGGCCGCCGGGGTAGCCCAACCCCAGGATACGCGCCACCTTGTCGAATGCCTCGCCTGCTGCGTCGTCGCGGGTTTGCCCCAGGAGTTGATAGTGCCCGTGGTCGGTGAGCAGCGCCAGCAGCGTGTGCCCACCGCTCACCACCAGCGCAACACAGGGGAATGACGGGGGAGGGGAGGGAGAAGCTGCCGCTGCCTCCGGGATGAGCCAGTTGGCGTAAATATGCGCGTCGAGATGGTTCACCCCGATGAAGGGGAGGTCGCGTTGCCAGGCGATGGCCTTGGCCGCGTTCAGCCCGGTTAGCAAAGCCCCGCTCAGGCCGGGGCCGCAGGTTGCTGCCACGGCGTGGAGGTTCTCCCAGCCGGTCGGCAGTGTTGTCATGGCCTGTTCCAGCACCGGCACCAGGGCAAGGATATGCTGGCGCGATGCTACTTCGGGCACGACCCCCCCGTAGCGCTGGTGCTGGTCCATCTGCGAGGCCACCACATTGGCAACGAGCGTGCGTCCATCGCAGACTATCGCCGCGGCCGTCTCGTCGCAGGAGGTTTCCAGGGCAAGGATAGTGAAGCCGGGCGGGAGCAATGGGTTGGCTGGCGTTGGTGTCACCATGGGTTACTCACTATCTGTCGCGGTATCATGAGCACTATCGTGAGCGGCATCACCCTCATAGTCGTTGATGTCGGGCAACAGTTCATCAGCCGCGGCGAGCAGGGCGGCAACCCGCTCAGGGGGGTAGTTCTTCGTCTGGAGATACCATTCTAATGCCCGCGATACGGTCATTCCGCTGATGGTTTCCTGGTCGGCCTCGGCAAAGCGACGGCGCGTTTCTTGCGGCACCTCAACCGCAACCGCGGCCACAACAAACGCTCCTTCCTCCACCAGTTGGTCGCGGATAGAAAGCTCCTGGAGCAGCGATGCCTGCTCGCGGGTTGCCTGTATCTCGACGCGCACCACCGCCTCGCGGATATCGTGGCGCTTGATGGCCGTCACAATACGTTCCTGGGGGTCGCTGCTCCCACGGATATCCACCGTGATGCGCACAAAGGGGCGCGTCGCAAAGGCACAGAACCGCCAGCGCGTGGCCCCCTTCTCCAGGTCTACCAGGATGCAACCCTTCTCCTCTTCCAGTTCGCCAAAGTCTACCCGCTCGATGCTCCCGGCATAGACCATAGGCGGATGTTCTCCAAACGACTGGTGACGGTGGATGTGCCCCATCGCCACATAGTCAATCTCTGGCAGCGCCAGGATGCTGCGGGGCAGGACCAGGTCTTTTCCCAGGGTCAGGCCGCGTTCGGCTCCCGGCAGCGCCCCATCAACGGTGCCGTGCAGCGTGAGCACCGCGGGGATGGCGGGGTCCAGGCGCTTCACGGTGTCGGAGATGAAGCGTTCGATACGCTGGCGCATCATGGCCTCGATTTCGCTGAATGAGGCCAGGCGCATGTCTTCGCGGGTCAGCAGGTGGTGGCGCGTGACCCACGGCAGCGCGATAATCTGCACCGGGCCGGATCGGGTTGCCAGGACATGCAGGTTGGGGCGGTCGGCAATGGTCATGCCCTCAATTGCCAGCGTATTGAAGATTTCGACCGAATGGGCGCGACCAACCGCGGGGGCAACATCGTGGTTGCCGACGAGAATGAACACCGGCACCCCCGCCATGCGCAGCCGTCCGATGCGCACAGCAAATTCGCGCTGGTGGGTGGGGTTGGGGGTGCGGTTCTTGTAGATATCACCGGCGATGAGCACCAGGTCTACCCCTTCGTTTTCCACCAACTCCAGGGCCTCATCGAGCCGCGCCAGATAGTCTTGCAGGCGCGTATGCAGCCCGCTGGCGGGGTCAATGCGCCCGTAGTTCTCGACGCCAATATGTAAATCGGCCAGGTGAAGCAGACGGATCATAAAAATAAAAATGGGTCAGGTCCGCAGCGTTGCTTTTCTTTCTGCCGCAGTGGCGGGCGTTCTGGCTTCCATTGTAGCACAGGTTACCGCTGGTGGCTGCGAGGGGCCGTATTCACCGTATTCACCTGGAGAGTGCTTTGTGCTATACTGTGACTGGATAGATTACGACCAACGGTCATCTTCCATCCATCTTTCGCCTATCTTTTGGTCATCTCTCGGTCACCTTTCGGCTTTCGGTCATCTTTCGTCCATTTTGCTTGCCATTGCTGACCGGCCAT
This sequence comes from Chloroflexaceae bacterium, assembly GCA_012032475.1. GTDB lineage: Bacteria > Chloroflexota > Chloroflexia > Chloroflexales > Chloroflexaceae > JAAUSY01. The sequence continues at coordinate 7,103 of JAAUSY010000048.1, read as the reverse complement.
GGATGGATGGATGAATGGGCGAGATGAGGTTCGTATCCGTGCCGAGGCTACAAGGAGCACACGAGGCGCACACGAGGCGCATGGGAACCCCTGGGGGCTACCCAGGATGGAAACCAGAGGGTTGATCTATCGGTCAGATAGGGGGTTGACCCATCGAAGGGTCGGGAGAAAGGGCAATGAGGCATCAGCGAAACTGGATACAAGAGAAAGTACCACTATGAGTATGCGACTGGATAGATTTACAGAAAAGGCCCAGGAAACCTTTCAAGAGGCCCAGGAAATTATGCAAGACCAGCATCATACCCAACTGGACGTTGAGCATATTTTTCTGGCGATGCTGCGGCAGAAAGATGGACTGACTGTTCGGGCGCTGGCCCGTTTGAATATAGATCCTGATGCGGTGATACAGCGGATTGAGCGAGAATTGGAGAAATCGCCCAAGGTCTACGGGCACTATGGGTATGGGAACCAGGTCTATGTCACGCCCCGCACGCAACGCCTGGTGCGGCGAGCCGAAGAAGAGGCCACCCGCCTGAGCGATACGTATGTGGGGGTTGATCATCTGCTGATTGCCATTAGCAGTGAGCGAGAAGGGGCGTCGTGGCGGGTGCTGCATTCGTTCAATGTGGACCAGGACACCGTCTACAAAGAAGTCATGAATATTCGGGGGAGCCAGAGTTCTGATGACCCGAATGCGGAAAATCGCTACGAGGTGTTGCATAAGTATAGCGTAGACCTGACCGAACTGGCGCGGGAAGGCAAGCTCGACCCGGTCATCGGGCGGGACGCGGAGATTACGCGGGTGATGCGCATTCTTTCGCGGCGCACGAAGAACAACCCGGTGCTGGTTGGGGAGACTGGTGTGGGCAAAACGGCGATTGCCGAAGGGTTGGCGCAGCGCATCGCGTCGGGCGATGTTCCGCCGATGCTGCGAGAGCGGCGCTTGCTGGCGCTGGACCTGGCCGGTATGGTCGCTGGCAGCAAATTCCGCGGCGAGTTTGAAGAGCGCCTGAAGGCGGTGATTGAAGAGGTGCGGGCTTCGGAGGGGGCGATTATCCTCTTCATGGATGAACTGCACACGGTGGTGGGGGCCGGGTCTGCCGCTGGCAGCATTGATGCGAGCAATATGCTCAAACCGGCGCTCAGCCGCGGCGAGCTTCAGGTGGTCGGAGCGACGACGATTGATGAGTATCGCAAGCATATTGAGAAGGACGCGGCCCTGGAGCGGCGGTTCAACCCGGTCTTTGTGGAAGAGCCGGACGTGGCAACCGCGGTGGAGATGCTGCGCGGCCTGCGCAAGCACTATGAAGAACACCACCACCTGGTGATTCAGGATAGTGCCCTGACCGCGGCGGCCAACCTTTCCAGTCGCTATATCAGTGACCGCTACCTGCCCGATAAGGCGATTGACCTGATTGATGAGGCCAGTGCCAAGCTCCGCATTGACATGTTCTCGATGCCGCGCTCCTTGAAGGAGAAGGAACAGGAGCTGCAAGCGTTGCAGCGGGCCGAGGAAGAGGCCGGTTCTCGGCGCGAATATGAACGCGCTGCCCGACTGCGGACCCAATATCTCTCGCTCCAGAAGGAGTTCGAGCAGGAACGCGAGGCCTGGCTCATCAGCAACAACCTGGATGAAATTGTAGATGAAGAAGATGTAGCCGAGGTCATCGCAAGCTGGACGGGCATTCCGGTGAGCCGTATGCTCGAAACGGAGCGCGAGAAGCTCGTGGATATGGAGGCGCGGTTGCACGAGCGGGTCATTGGTCAACACGATGCGATTGTAGCGCTCTCTGATGCTATTCGGCGGGCCCGCAGCGGGCTGAAGGACCCGCGCCGCCCGATTGGGAGCTTCATTTTTGTGGGGCCGACGGGGGTGGGGAAGACCGAACTGGCAAAGGCGCTGGCCGAATTTATGTTTGATAGCGATGAGGCCATGACGCGGGTGGACATGAGCGAGTTTCAGGAACGCCACACCGTCAGCCGCCTCATTGGTGCGCCGCCGGGCTATATCGGCTATGACGAGGGCGGGCAACTCACCGAGCAGGTGCGCCGCCGTCCCTACCAGGTCATCCTGTTCGATGAGATTGAAAAGGCGCACGGCGATGTGTTCAATTCGCTGCTGCAAGTGCTCGACGAAGGGCGCATGACCGATGGGCAGGGGCACACGGTGGATTTCCGCAATACGATTATTATCATGACCAGCAACGCGGGGACGGAACACCTCAAGGCGCTGCCCATCGGGTTTTCGACCAGCGACCAGCGCCAGCAACAGGTGGACCTGAAAGAAGTGAAGCGCAAGGTGGATGAAGCGATGAAGCAAACGTTTCGCCCGGAGTTTCTGAACCGTATTGACGAGGTTATCTTGTTCCAGCCGCTCACGGAAGCAGACCTGGAGAAGATTGTGGACCTGCAAATCCGTGACCTGGTGGAGCGACTGCACGACCAGCAGATGATGCTATCGCTGACTCCGCAGGCCCGGTCGCTGATCGTGCGCGAGGGGTACAACCCGGCCTATGGGGCCCGCCCGTTGCGGCGAACGGTGCAACGTCTGGTTGAAACCCCCCTCTCGCGGGCCCTGCTGCGGAACGAGTATCACCCCGGCGATACGATTGAGGTTGATGTGGCGCAGGATGGTAACGAACTGGTGTTTTATCGGGTTGAAGGGGGAAGCATTCTCACGCTGGAAAGCAAACACCCGGCCGAACCGCTGGCCGGCGAGGGGATGAAATAGGTTCTTCCATGATCCATGTCCATGCAAAAGGGAGGAGTTCGAATGATGCGGTATGAATTGTTGTATCCAGGGGCGTTCACGTTGTTGAAGGTCCATCTCGATGCGAACGAGTCCATCAAGGCGGAGTCGGATGCGATGGTGGCGATGAGCAGCACGGTTGATGTGGCTGGCAAGATGGAAGGTGGCGTTCTGGGGGGGTTGGCGCGGAAGTTCCTGACGGGGGAGAAGTTTTTCTTTCAGACCTTGAAGGCCAGCCGCGGCCCCGGCGAGGTGCTGCTCGCCCACGCCATCCCCGGCGATATCCAGGCGATTGAGATGGACGGCAAGACGAGCTATGTGCTCCAGAAGGACGGCTTCTTTGCTGGCTCCGAGTCGCTTGAGGTCAGTACCAAGATGCAAAACCTGACCAAAGGTCTGTTCTCTGGCGAGGGCTTCTTTATCATCCGGGTCAGCGGGATGGGGACGTTGTTTGTCAGTTCCTATGGGGCTATCCACCCGATTGACGTGCCAGCCGGCCAGGAGGTTATCATTGACAATCAGCACCTGGTGGCCTGGCCGGAGGGGATGCAATACAACATTGAGAAGGCCGCCGCCGGGTGGATTTCATCCATTACGTCGGGCGAGGGGCTGGTGTGTCGCTTCCGCGGGCCGGGCCGCGTGCTCATCCAGACGCGCAATCCGAGAGGCTTCGGGGGGTGGGTGCGCCAGTTCATCCCTTCGAGTTAGACGAACAACGACTCTACTCTGTCTGGGGGCCGGGGGTCGGGGGCAGGATTTCTCCCCCGACCCCTGACGCTTCAGCGTTCTGTGGTGGCGGACTTCTCCGTATGGGAACCGTTGGGCGCAAGCGGGTATCGCGACCAGACGACCGGGGATGGGTTGGGCGCAACCGGCACGCGCTTGAGGAATCGCAGCAGAATCATGTTGAAAAGCTCAACCTCATCGAGGAAGGGGAAGTGGCGGCTGTTGGGCATCATCACCACTTCGGCGGTGGGGGTGGCATGGAAGAGGTCGGCCTGGTGTGGGTTGACGATATCGTCGCGCCCTCCGTGGATGATGAGTGCGGGAACGGACAGGTTCGGCAGTTCGGGGCGCAGGTCGGTGTGCAGCATCGAACTGACCGCGAAACGCAGCGTGTTGGCGCTGGATTTGACACTGTCGTCCAGAATTTCTTGCACCGCCGGGTCTTCGGTTTCGCCCAGAAAGAAACGGAACAATGCCCGCCGCAGCCAGTGCCACCGCGCAAACGTATTTGCAAAGAAGGGAATATCGGTGAGCTTGAGCAGAAAAGAGAGCGAAGACCCGTGGATAGGGGCCCCCACCGTGGCAACACGCTCGATGCGCTCCGGGTGGCTGATGGCCGTCTTGAGCGCTACCATGCCTCCCATAGAGTGCCCGACCAGGGCCACCTGGTCAACGCCCAGTTCGTCCAGGAAGTGGATGACCTGCTCCGAATAGTCCTGGATGCTCTCGCAGGTGTTGTTCCCCCGCGAATCGCCAAACCCGAAGAAGTCAAGCGAGTAGGTGCGAAAATGTTTCTTCATGACTTCAATCGTCGGGTACCAGTAGCGCCAGCTTCCGTGCCAGCCATGCAGGAAGAGCACCGGACGACCGCGCCCGAAGACTTCATAATGCACCACCTGGTTATCAATGACAACGATGCTCATGGCGGGTCCTCATGGGTCTCTGGATGGTCGGTGGCTCCGAGGGTGACGAGAGTTCGTGCATCCGTTCGAGCACGGCCGTGAGCAGGCTTAAGAGATACGCCCAGGAGGTGTTATCCTGCTCGGTCCGGGTCCGCTCGGTGTGCATATACGTCTCCCATTGAAGCTGTATCGTCTGAATCCGCTGTTCAAGTTCCCGCAGGTTGACCTGCCGCGAGCCGGGGTCCGGGACTTTCTGGCACCCATGGTCGTTTCGCGCCCCCTCAAGATAGGCGAGCTGGTCTTGCAGATATGCCAGCGACGTGCCAAGCTGTCCCTGCCGTATCGAGACGACTTCCTGCTCGCTCAGGAGATGGTAGAGCATTTCGCGGAGTTGGGCGGCCTCTCTGGATGACTGCCGTGACTGCTGCTCCATCAGGTGTGGGACGAACCAGAGCAGGATGACGACGAGGGTCAGAATGGTCACTCCGAGCGTCACAAATAAGCCGAGCATACGTGGTGCCTCCTGTTCTTTTGATTATAACGAGAAGGCACCGGCCCGATCAAAGCGGACGGATGACAGATAGGTTACCATTATACACCATCGAGACTCATACGGCAAGTATGGAAACGGTAAAAGGGAAGGGTCCTTACTACATTTTGACGTTTTCTCCCGATATCCGCTCGCTCTGGAGCCTTCGGGAGGTTTTTTCTCTGTTTTGTACCTGAAAATACCTCAAAACGGCCTGTCTTATCTCCCCGAAAAAGTTTTACTCTCTCTCAACCAATCATCATTCTGTGAGCGAGGCCATCGGCAGGTTCTGGCTCTCGCTTATTGCTGCTCATCGCTGGTGTCAGTGGAGCTACTCCTTCGTATAGTACAACGAGGATTCTGGTTGTTTTTGCAAGAGAGATATTCCCTATCTTTCGTTGCGCTTTACCCGTCGCGCCTCAAGCCTCAAGCCTCACACGCCAGAGCTATCGCGACGACCCGGTCCCGCCCGGCCAGGTCCCGATGCACCCGGCAGGCGCATGAGGGGAAGGGGGAAGAGAAGGCAGCACGAGCCAGCATCACCACCGCCTCGGCCTGCGTTGCGCCAATCTCCAGCAGGAGGCACCCGCCGGGGCGCAGCGAGCGGAGCGCCTGGGGGATGAGCCGTCGGTAGAGGTGCAGCCCATCGGGGCCGCCGTCCAGCGCCAGGGATGGTTCGTGGCGAGCGACCCCGGCGTCTATCTCATCGAGGATGGTGTAAGGGGGGTTGCTCACGATGATATCGAACAGCGGGCCGGGCGATCCTGAGTGTGGATCAGAGAAGGGAGCGAGCAAATCCCCCTGGAGCAGCGTGACGCGGTGGGCAACCTGGTGACGAGCGGCATTGAGCGCGGCGACTTCCAGTGCATCCGCGGATATATCAGTGGCATAGAGGTGGCACGACGGCGCATGCACCGCCAGGGCAATGGCGATGGCCCCGCTGCCGGTGCCGATATCAGCCACCAGCAGAGGGGGAGATGGCGGCATTGCAGCAATAGCAGCGAGTGCCAGGTCTACCAGCAGTTCGGTTTCGGGGCGAGGCACCAGCACCCGCGGGTCCACCACCATCTCCAGGCCGTAGAACTCGCGGTGCCCGACCAGATAGGCGACCGGCTCCAGGTTCGCCCGCCGTGCCACCAGGTGTGCGAAGGATTCGGCTTGGGCAGGGGCGAGGACGGTGCGGTGCTCGGCTAGCAACCGCGCCCGCGACCACCCTGCTACCTGCGCCAGCAGGATTTCCGCATCGAGGCGGGGGGTCGTGCTGGTGGGGCCGAGCACCTGGACGGCCCACGCCAGCAGGGATGCCACCGTCACTGAGGGGGGAGAGGGAAATTTCCTGGTCATCATCGCCTCACTTGAGGGGATAGAACGCATGCAAAATGGCATCAAACTCGGCCTGCACCCCCTCCCAGAAGACCAGCGCCACGAGCACCACCGCAACTACTCCTCCCCACCGATAGCGGGACAGCCGCCCCAGGAGCAACCCGGCCAGCACCGCCAGCGCCGGGAGCAGGTAGAGCACGTGTTTGAGAATGAATGTCACCACGTAGGTGTTCATCAGCGCCAGGAGCGGGTAGCTCAGACCCCAGGCCAGCAGGAGCAGCGGGACCCCGCTGCCTGCATCCTTATCCTCATCCTTCGTCGCTCCCGAACCCGCGGGGGGATTGTTCCCCAGACGGGTGCTCGCCAGCAGCACCGCCCCCCCCACTGCCGGGGCGAGCAGCAGGAAACCATATTTGTCTCGCAGCGGCACCCACGCGGGGTTGAGCAGCGGCCCCAGGCTCAGGCTCAGTACCCCACCGCCGGGCGCTTTTTCCGAAAACCGCGCCAGCAGGAGGGGAAACGTCTTGCTGACGAGTGCTGGGAGATGCCAGCCATAGAACAGCAGCAGCGCCAGGATACCCGCCACCACCCCCGCCCGGAAGGTGGGCAGCACCGAGGGGTCGCGCCGCAGCGCTAGCAGCACCACCAGGATGGCCCACGTCAGCCCCAGGAAGAGCAGCGCCGAGGGGTAGGCGAGGTAGGCCAGCGCCAGCACCACCGTGAACAGCACCCACGCCCCCCGCCGGTGCAGGTGCGGCCCCACCTGCACCCAGACGACCATTGCCAGCAGCACGAGCGCCTGCGCCAGCAGCGTCGGGAAGATGCCCCACGACATGGCCGCCAGCACCCCCAGAGATTGCACCCCCGCCAGCAG
>JAAUSY010000047.1 GCA_012032475.1 Chloroflexaceae bacterium | reverse complement strand
GCGTTGATGTCGCCCAGCAGCTTGCCGGACTTTTCCAGGCGGACCTCGTTCTCCGCGGCGATATTGCCAATCATCGTGCCGGCGATGACCACGTCTTTGGCGCTGATGTTTGTTTTGACCTTGCCGGTTTCACCAACCACCAGGGCGTCTTCGGTCTTGATCTCGCCTTCGAACTTGCCGTCGATCTTCAGCGACCCGGAGATATAGAACTTGCCTTCGAAGATCGAGCCGGGGCCGATCACGCTGTTCATCTGGTCGCTTCTGGTGGCCATCGCGGGCAATCAACCGCGCCGACGGCGCCTGCGGCAAACCCTTTTTGCGGCGCTCCCTGGGCCTGGCGGAGCGACGAATCGGCTGCCGGCGGCCCTGGGCAACGATGGACAAAAAGACGCCCTTGTTCGCGTTTTTTCACAACTACGTAGCGCCCGGGAGGTGTCATTTCTGATGGTCGGATGGGCTCGGTGTCCAAGCCTGGCGAACAGGCTCTCCCGGGTGCACCGGAGGAATCAGTGAAACGAGAGAACTTAGCAAGGCGTTCGGCGGCCTATCAGATCTTCGAGATCGTATGCCTGGTGGCATTCTTCTCAATGAATGCCTATGCGCTGAGCGCGGCCCTGGCGGCCCGGCGGTTGGAGGCGACGTCTCCCGACCGGGTACGGGCCGAACTCTGCCTGGCACTGGAAGAACCCGACCCGGCCAGCGTGCTGCACCTGGCCGATACCCTGGAAATAACCCCGCACATCTACCCCCCTCTGCGCTGGAGCGAGGCAGCGGCAGCGCGGTGTGCGAGAGTCCCGTCCACGCTGCCGGTCCGGCGTCCCTGGGGTATGCTGGCCTGCTGACGTATGACCTGTCGGGGGAAGAGCGTGAGGCCTTCATATCCCGCTACCGCCTGCCGGGGGAGGTTGCCCGGCTGCTGCGTGAGGTTGCGCAGGGCCGGGACTGCCGGGCGCACCTTGCCACGCCCGGCCTGCGCAACAGCGACGTGGACCGGCTGCTCCAACCTCTGAGCGACGTAGCCTTGCAGGTGCTCTGCGCTGCCGAGCCGTTCGTGAGCGATATCATCGCCCACTACCGCACCGCGCTGCGCCCGGCCCGTCCCCTGCTCGATGGGCACGCCCTCCGCCGAATGGGGGTCGCGCCGGGGCCGCAAATCGGGCACCTGCTCCGGGAGTTACGGGCGGCGCGGCTCGACGGCTTCGTGACGAGCTATGCGGACGAGGAAGCGTGGGTCTCCAGGTGGCTCGTTACTCGTCGCCCGTCACCGCCGCATTGAACCGGTTGGTGGCGATGTGCTCCGGTGTGAGCGCAGACGCCTCCACATCCCCGCGCTGCACCATATAATCCAGCCAGAAACGCACATCTTCCATCACCACCCGGCCATCCGGTTGGAAGTGATAGGCCGGGATGTAGCGCTCCTCAATGCCCGTATAGCGGGCGATGATGGGCCGGGCCGCGTCCGGGTTGGCCTCAATCCAGGCGATAGCCTCTACTACCCCGCCCACGAAGGCCCGGACGCTTTCCGGGTGCTGCTCGGCCCAGTCGCGGTTGACAAAGTGGGTGGTAAACTGCTTTTCGCCAAAGACATCCAGCGCGGTGAAGAGCCGTCGAAACTGGTCCTGATAGTGGGTGCGGGCCATCGAAGCATACGGCTCCATCAACCCGATAACATCAACCTGCCCCTGCTCCAGCGCGGGTATCTGGTGGTCGAACGAGAGCAGGCGAAATTCGACCTCCGCCTCTGGCACCCCGGCCTGCTCCAGCGCCATCAGGAGCGTGTAGTGAAACGATGAGCGCCACAGGTTGACAGCCACGGCCCGGCCACGCAGGTCGCCAATGGTCTGAATATCGCTGTCGGCCCGGACGAAATACTCCTCCAATGGCTGGTCGCCAATGGCCGACTGAATATCGCTGACGCCCACCACCGGCAGGCCGCTGGTGGTGGCGTTGATGAGCGCCGGCAGCGATGACAGCCCGGCCTGCACGCTGCCCGATGCGACCGCCTGAATCGCCGTCGGGCCTCCGAGCACATCCCCAACAATCTCAACGCGAACGCCCCGCTGCTCGAAGAAACCCCGCTCCAGCGCAACATACACCGGGTCATACACCTTGAAATTAACATAACGAATAACCGGCAACCCGGACGGTGATGGTCCGTCCGTCGCTGGTGTGAGAGCCGCGCACCCCGCCGCTGCCAGCGTGGCAACTCCTAGAACCACGATGCCCAGAAAGAGAACCACCACCCTCATTGCCCCCATCCCCCCCATCAGTCTATCGCGCATACCCGAACCTCCAGAAGAGCCTGAACCCACCCCAGGAATCCGTTCATCGCCAGACCAATCAGCGCAATCAGCAGAATGGCCGCATACATCGTGGGGAACTTGAACGTCTGGGAACTGCTCAGGACGAGATATCCCAGTCCCTCCGAAGCCCCAAGCATTTCCGCCGACACCAGGCTAATCCAGCCGCCCCCCATCCCGATGCGCAGCCCGGTCATGATGCCGGGGCTGGCAAGGGGCAGGGTGACAGCTCCCAGCGTGCGCCACCGCCCGGCCCCGTCGAGCGCCGCCGACTCCCGCACAGCGCGGTCAACCTGGCGGATGCTCTGGAGCGTCGAAAGCAAGATAGCGGGCCAGGCCGTCCAGAAGATGACCACGGCTCTGGACCACAGCCCCAGGCCGAAGAGCACAATCAGCAGGGGGAAGAGCGTGAGCGCCGCCACCGGGCGCACACTGTCCACCACCGGCATCAGCAGGGCGCGGGCCACCGCCGATTGAGACATCAGCACCCCGACCAGCACCCCCCCCCAGGGCAGCCAACCCGAAACCGACGCAGATATGGTGCAGGCTGGCGGTGATGTGCCTCAGAGCGGCCCCGGAGATGAGCAGGTCCCACAGCGCTGCGAGCACCTGCGAAAGCGGTGAGAACACGGGCGCGGCCAGCACCCGTGCCACCACCTCCCAGGCCACCCCCAGGGCAAGGAAGCCAGCAATCCGGTGGACGCTCCCCGTTCCCCACCCCTCGACTCCCGCTCTTTGTTCTCCGACCCTCGCGTCACTGACCACTTGCCCCACCTGTGAGACGGCGCAGAAACTCCCGCACCGCCGCATTGACAGCATCTGGTCGTTCCATCAGCACCATATGCCCGGCCCCGTGGACCATGACCAGTTTCGACCCGGCCAGGTGCCCGTGCAGGTAGCGGCTGAAGCGGGGTGGGGTGATACCATCCTCATCACCGCAGATAATCAGGGTCGGACAACGGATATCGTCCAGGCGTGTCATCACATCGTAGGTCGAGCAGGCCAGCAAATCTTCGTAGAACACCTTCGGGTCGTTCTGCCGAAACGCGGCCTCCCCTACCTTGCGCAGTCCGGGGAGCGCTTTGCTGCCATAGGCCCGCTGGACAATCGCCTGGGCTGCCTCGGCCAGGTTTCCCTGCTCCAGAAACTCGAACAACGCCGGCAGCACCGGCAGCCGCGCCCCCGTGCCCACCAGCACCAGGCCAACCACACGTAGCGGGGACGTGAGCGCAGTCCAGAGCGCAATCGCTCCGCCCATCGAGTGGCCCGCCAGCACCGCCCGTTCCACCTCCAGCGCGTCAAGGAGCGCCAGCAGCACACTGCTATAGTTTGCCACGCTGCTGCGCCCCGGACCGGGGGAGCGTCCGTGACCGGGCAGGTCGAAGAGCGCCACGCGCCCGGCATCCTCCAGAAACGCCCGAAGCTGCAACCCCCAGTGCTGGTGGGTAGCCCCGGCCCCATGCACCAGAAAGAGTGCTGGCTCCCCATCGCCGCGCTGCGCAAAAAAGATCTCCCCCTGCTCAGTTTCAAGCAATGGCATGCTCTTCTCTCAACTCCGCCTGGAACGGCTCATGGCTGGCATCAGAACGGGACCACCTCCTCTGACGGAACGAAGCGCAGCGAATCGGTCGGGCACGCACTCAGGCAGGCCATATCCTCATACCCGGAGCACAGGTCACACTTATCGGCGCGGTGGGTGAAGGGGAGGTGAGGATTGGCAAAGGAGCGGCTCGCGTCTTCTTCCCCATCCCGCAGCAGTGGCAGGCTCCGGATAGCCTTCCAGAGGCTCCCGACCACGCCCCTGGGTCGCCGTCCTTCCCTGGGAACCCGTGTAATGGCCTGGTAGGGACAGGCGGGAATACACGCCCCGCACCCCGTACACTGCTCCGTGATAACCAGCACTCCCCCTCCGCGCCACTCAAACGCATGCTCCGGGCATGCCTCAATACACTCCGCCCCCACCCGACACTGGCGGCACGCATCCGGAACATCCTGCGCCCCCAGACGGACTCCGTTCAGGCGCAGCCGCGACCACCCGTGGCGCAGCTCGCAAGCCACCTCGCACCGGCGGCAGCCGGGGCGGGCAAAGCCCCGGCGACCGCACCAGCAAGCGGCTTCCCCGCCGCAACCCGTGCGATAGGGTCAGCTCCAGCCGGTGGACCCGCTCCGTATCCCCCATCCGGACCTGGTCGGCCATCTGGCGCAGCCTTGCCAGAGAACGCAACTGCGCCTCGAAATCCGGGTGCTGCGCCATCATCTCATAGAACCTTGGGGCTGCCAGACACAGCACATCCGTCGGGGTCAGCGTCCGAACACTGGCGCTGTGGGGTCGCTGGCAAATCAGCGCAATTTCCCCGAAAAAATCCCCCTCATCCAGAAACGCGACCACCTGCCCATCCTGCTCCACCACCACCTGCCCCGACTCAATCACATAGAGCGCCTGTCCCTGGTCGCCCTGGTGAATGATGCAGCAGTTGCGCGGGTAGTGTACCGGCTCCAGCAAAGGAGCCAGCGAAAGCCGCTCCAGCGGCAACACCTGGCTGAAGAGCGGCCCGTGCGCCAGCGTCCCTTCAACCAGGCGGTGAAGATGCGGACGCCGCAACGCCTCGCTGAGGTGGGGACTGGTGCTCAGCAGGGAACGCACCTCGACCGTGGAAAGTTGCAGCAGGTAGCCATCCGTCTCGGCGCAGGCCCCCACCCGACCAGAAAAATCACCAAACAACACCCCCTCCCCGCAGCAATCGCCCCGGCTCAGCACCCCAAGCAACACCTGCTTGTCCTCTTTGTTGTGCATCGTCAGGCGGACGTTCCCCTCCAGCACCAGAAAGAAAAATTCCTCCGGTTTGCGCTCGGTCAAAATCGTCTCGCCTGCCAGAAACACCCGCAGCACACACCGGTCCACCAGGGGTTCCAGTTCATCGGCCGGAACCCTGCTCAGGCAATCCAGGTGCGAAAGCACGACCAGTTGCCTGGTCCGCAGCCGGTGCGACCGTTCTGCCGTTGCTGAAACCTGGCTCCGGGTTCTGGATGAAGATAACACCGCTCGGTGCCCCATGGCCGTATTGTACCACTTGTGCCACTTCTTCTTCAAGAATTCATATCATTTCTGACGTGTTCTTCGTTCATGAGCATAGATGGAATGATGCCGGACACCCGTAACCCATCACCCGTCGCTCAGCGTTTGAACACTTGAACGCTCGAATACTCAGGTGGTACAATGAGCAAGGCAACCCCGAATCGCTAGAACGATGGAAAGCGACGGGGATCTATGGGGTTTTGTTGAAAGGAGGAACGCGGCAACGCCGCCCCCTGCCGGAGCGGGGGGTTCCTTGCCGCCTGGTTCTATGGAACAACCGGCACACCAGCGACTGGTGGTCAAGATAGGAACGAGCGTTTTAACGGCTGGAACCGACCGCCTGAACCGTCCCTACCTGGTCGAGGTGGCTCGTCAGATAGCCACCCTCCACACCCAGGGAACCCAGGTGCTCCTGGTTTCTTCCGGGGCCATTGCCGCCGGATGGGAACGGCTCGGCTTCCCGCCCCGCCAGCACCACCGAAGGGACGCGGCGGTCTCGTTCAAGCAGGTGCTTGCCGCCGTGGGGCAGAGCCGTCTGATGCACCTCTACGAACAAATCTTTGATATCTATGGTCTCAACGTTGCCCAGGCGCTCCTGACCCGCGGCGACCTGGGCGACCGCCGGCGCTACCTCAACGCCCGGAACACGCTCCTGCACTGCCTGGAGTGCGGCATCGTCCCCATCATCAACGAGAACGACGCCGTCGCCACCAGCGAAATCCGCGTGGGCGACAATGACACCCTCTCGGCGCTCGTTGCCAACCTGGTAGACGCTGAACTGCTCCTCATCCTGACCGACATAGACGGCCTCTACACCGCCGACCCCACCACTGACCCGGCTGCCACCCTGATGCCAACGGTTGAGCACATTGACCCCCATATCTGGGAGATAGCCGGCGGAAGCCGAACCCACCGCGGCACCGGCGGAATGCACACCAAGATACACGCCGCCGACCTGGCAACCCGCTCTGGCACCGCCGTGCTCATCGCCAGAGGCACCGAGCCAGACATCATCATCGCGTGGCCCGCGGAGAACGTCCGGGAACCTTCTTCCCTACCCACGTCAGCAACCTGGAATCGCGCAAGCGCTGGCTTCTGGCCGAAGCCGTCCGCCATAGCCGCGTGGTGGTGGATAGGGGAGCCACCCACGCCCTCGTCCACCAGGGCAAGAGCTTGCTCCCGGCTGGCATCGTTGCCGTCGAAGGCCCCTTCGACCGCGGTCAGACCATCCGAATCTACGACCTGGACGGGCGCGAAATTGCCCGTGGCCTCACCCAGTATCGGGCGCACGACCTTGCCCTGATCAAAGGGATGCACTCATCCAGCATTGCTGAGGTGCTGGGATATGCCTACGGACCTGAAGTGGTCCATCGAGACGATATGGTCATGCTCCTTTCGTGAAAGAATGAAAGTGGAAATGGTGACATACCTCTGATGAAAGCAATCTTTGAAAAATACCTTCCGCCCGGCCTCGCCGTCCGCCTGTCCCAACTCGAAAGCCAGACTGCGGTGGCCCGTGCAACCCTGGGGGACGAACTCCGCCACGAACTCGCCGCCTGTGCCGCCTATATCCCGTCGCGCCTGGTCCATTCCCACCTGGCGCATCCGCAGCCGGGCCGCATCAGCGGGCATCTCTGGCATGGGAGCCTCGTTTTTGCCGACCTCAGCGGCTTCACCGAATTCTGCGAAAAGCTGAGCGTCCTGGGCAAGCAGGGAGCCGAAGAGGTGAGCGGAGTGGTCAACCGCCTCTTCAACGCGCTCGTTGCCGACGTGCTGGCCTACCACGGCGAACTGCTCAAATTCGGCGGCGACGCCCTCACCGCCTTCTTCGACGCCGAAACCCTGGGACTGGACCACGCCAGCGCTGCCACCCTTGCGGCCCTGGCAATGCAAGCGAGTATGGCCGGCTTCGCCGCCCTGGAGACCCGCGCCGGAACCTTCCGGCTGCGCCTGCGCGTTGGTGTCCATAGCGGGCAGGTCTTTGCCGCCGAGGTGGGCAGCAGCCACCATATTGAACTGGTCGTGACCGGAGCCGATGTCAACCTGGTCGCCCGCGCCCAGAAATACGCTGCTCCCGGCGAGGTCATCATCTCCAGCCAGACCGCCGACCTGCTCCGGGAAGCCACCCTGACGGCAAGGCACGACGGCTTCTACCAGGTTACGGCCCTGCCGGATATCACCTGCTCGCCCCCACCCCGACCATTCTCAACCACCGTCTCGAACGGCACAGAAGACCTGGAATCACTGGCGCTCCGGGTCGCCGCGCTCCGTCCCTACCTGGTCTACCGCCTGCCCCGCCGCTACCTCGGAGACAGCGCCGCGGAGATTGGCGAGTTTCGCCCGGTGAGCGTGTTGTTCGCCAACTTCTGCGACTTTAGCAGCCTGCTCACCAGGTTCGGCGAGGATATGGACCTCGCCGCTGCGGCCCTCAACGCCTACTTTCGCCGCATCCAGGCAGCAGTCCACCACTACGGCGGCATTGTCAACAAGGTGGATATGTATATCCACGGGGACAAGCTCATGGCCCTGTTTGGCGCACCGAGCGCCAACGAGAACGACCCGCTCCGGGCGGTGTCCTGCGCCTTCGACCTGGACACCGCCCTGGAGGAAGCCAACACCGAAATCGCCGCGCTTATCCCTCCCGCTCCTGCCGCCCTGCCCTCCGAGGCCATCCCCAGGCTCAAGCAACGCATCGGGATCAACACCGGAACGGTCTTTGCCGGGCGCGTCGGGGGTGGTCGGCGATACGAATACACCGTGATGGGGCCGGCGGTCAACCTGTCGTTCCGCCTCATGGAAGCTGCCAGCGAAGGGGTCATCCTGCTTTCTCCGGCCACGCGGGCCGAGGTGTCGCGGTTCGTCGCTGTGATAGACCAGACCCCCATCGCCATCAAGGGAGTTGCCGACCCCATTGTTCCGGCGCATGCCCTGAAAGAACATGGGGGTCCCATTTCGCTTGGCCCCACCAGCCTGCCCCAGGTTCCCCTGATCGGACGCGATGCCGAATTTTCGCGACTGCTGAAGAACGCCCGTGAAGCGCTCCAGGGGATCGGGCGGGTGCTGGCAATCGTTGGTGAGGCCGGCACTGGCAAGACCCGCCTGACCGAAGAACTGGTGCGCACCTGGTGACAGCCAGCATCGCCCCCGACCCCTCCGATGCGGTACCCCACTTTCAGATCTATACCGGCGAAGGGCAATCGCTCAAGCAGAACGTCCCCTATGTCACCCTGCGCACGCCCCTGGGCCACCTGCTTGGCCTCAAGCTGAGCCAGCGCGAAACCATCGAAGACCAGCAGGAAATCATTGAACACCGGCTGCGAACCAGGGTAGACCACCTCGCGCCGGAGTTTTCCCATTTTATGCCGCTGCTCAGCGATGTGCTCGGTATCCCTCTCACCGAAACCCCCCTGACCAACGCGCTGAGCGCCGAACAACGACACCACCGGGCTCAAGAACTGGTGATGACGCTCATCCTGAGCGCCGCCTCCAGAGACCCCATGCTCCTGGTGTTTGATGACCTGCAATGGGCCGACACCCCCTCGCTCGAACTGCTCAACCGCCTGGCCCAGATGGCGACCACGGTTCCCCTGCTACTGCTCTTGTGCTATCGCTCCAACCCCCGCATTGCTGAGCCGTGGACCGCGCTTCCGCAGACCCTCCACATCGTGCTCGAAGAACTGTCGCTTGAGCACAGCACGGCGCTGCTCGGGGCCATGCTCGGAGGCCCGCCGCCACCGTCCATCCTTCCGCTGCTGGACCGCGCCCAGGGCAACCCGTTCTTCATCGAGGAGTTGGTGCGGGCGCTGATTGCCTCCGGCGCGCTGGCCCGCAGCAGTTCCGGATACTGGAACCTCACCTGCCCGCCAGACCAGGTCGCCGTGCCAACCAGCATCGAGGGGCTGATTATGTCGCGCCTGGACCGCCTGGAAGAACCCTACCACGAACTGGTACAAGTGGCCTCGGTCATCGGCTACCGCTTCCAGCTTCAGGTATTGGAGGGAGTCTATCGCTACCCACACTTACTGCATAGCGGGTTGCAGCGGCTGATAGAAGCCGACGTCATCATCGCGGAAGAAAAGCAGCACGAAGGGTCCTACTTCTTTCGGCATGCCCTCCTGCACGATGTGGCCTACGAAGGCATTCTCTACGCTCAGCGGCGCGAACTGCACCGGCGCGTGGCGCAGTGGATTGAAGCCCTGAGCACCGGCCACCTGGACGAACACCTGGCACTCCTGGCGCGGCACTACCTGCTGGCCGAAGACTGGGAAGCCTCGTTTCGCTACCACCTCTCGGCGGGCATCCAGGCGCAACGGCGCTTTGCCAACCAGGAAGCGTTGCGGCTTTTTGCCACCGGGTTGGAGATAGCGCCGAACCTGCTCCAGGAGGTTGAGAGCCGCCAGCACAAGGGGGATACCTGGAACAAAATCGAAGATGCCTTTCCGCTCCTCCCCCCAATATACGGCCACTCCTCCCATATTATCTTCCAGGTTTCCGAACTGCACGAGCGCAGCGCCTATATCCGGACACTGCTTGGAGAATTCGACCAGGCCCGCCCCTCCTACCTGGAGGCGCTCAGCCTGATCAACCAGCTTGTGGCCGAATATGAACAGTGGCGCATGGAGGAGAAACATTTTCCCATCTCGCACACGCAGCTCTCATCGGCGGCGGTTCGACTCCACCGCCACATTGCCGCGCTCTACGAGCAGCATTCCGACTACGACGAGGCATTCGAATGGCTGAAACGGGGCATGCAGTGTGCCACCCCCGAATCGCAGGGAGAATTTGCCCGCTGCTACCTGCTTGGGTCGCGCATCTACTACAACCAGGGCGAGTTTGACCAGTCGTTGGAATGGGCGCGACGGGGGTTGGCCGTGGCAGAACACCTGGGCAATACCATTGACCAGGCCCACGCCCTCCTCCTGATGGGCAATCTCTGGCGCGACCGCGGCGAATTTCGCCTCAGCATCCCCGCTCTGGAGCAGGCGCGAACGCTCCTCGACCTCATGAAGGACGCCACCCGCCTGAGCGAGGCGCTCAAAAACCTGGGCTACGCCTACTGGCGCGTTGGTCGCTGGCAGGATGCCACCAAGTGCTACCAGAAGAGCCTGCAAATCAGCGAGAACGTGGGCGATATCCGCGGGATGGCGCAGACCTCCAACAGCCTGGCGAACGTGATGGTCGGGCAGGGCGAATTACAGCTTGCCACCGACCTGTACCAGTATAGCAGCCAGCAGTTTCAACGGATTGGCTCGCTGCAAGGGCTGGCCGTGACGGGCTACAACCAGGGCGAAGTGCTGCTGCTCCAGGGCCGCCCGCGTGATGCCCTGCACCTGCTCCGTGCCAGCATCGTTTCGCTCGAACGGATTAAAGCCCGCAACAACCTTTCTGAGGCCCTGCGCTTGGCCGCCGAAGCCTCCCTGTCCCTCCAGAACTGCGACCAGGCCGTGGACTATATCCAGCAGTCGCTCGCCATTGCCCACGAACTAGGTATGGTCGTGGAAGAAGCGGTTGGCCTCCGCGTGATGGGCGAAATTGCCCTGAGTAGCGGGGATCTTTCTGCCGCTAGCGAACACCTGTCGCGCAGCCGGAACCTGCTTGACCGGCTCGATAACCCCTACGAACTGGGCAAGGTGCTCTACTGCCAGGCGCGGCTTGACCACGTGCGGGGACACCCGGACGACTTGCTGCTGACCTTGGAGCAGGCCGAGCAGATTTTCAAGAACCTGCGGGCCAGACGCGACCTGGACCTGGTCCGCAAATTCATCGCCACCGTTCAGACCGGAGACCAGACACCCCCCATGACGAGTGGGGCGTGAGGTATTTTTTGTATGGATAGACCGTAGCTATGACTGAAGTCATCGCCGTTTCAACCGCAACAACGTTCTCGTGCGCGTTCCTGGATGCCTACCTCGATGCCGACTTGAGGGAGCACCTTGAGCGCGAGGGCAGCCTGCCCCCCGACGCACGGGCAGCCCTGGCGGCCCACTTGCGCCGCACGCTCACCGCCTGTGTGGCCTACATTCCGGGCCGTCTCGTGGCGCGGCAGATGGCCGACCCGCTGCCGGGTCGCATCAGCGGGTCCTTCTGGTATGGGAGCCTGTTGTTTGCTGACCTGAGCGGGTTTACGTCGCTCTCGGAAAAGCTGAGCGTCCTGGGTAAGCAGGGAGCCGAAGAAGTCAGCGGCGTGGTCAACCAGCTTTTTGAGGCCCTGGTTGCCGAAGTGTTGACCCACCAGGGCGTGCTGCTCAAATTTGGCGGCGACGCGCTCACCGCCTTTTTCGACACGGAGAGCCTCGGCCCCCTCCACGCGATGGCCGCCACCCATGCGGCCCTTGCCATGCAAGAACGCATGGCTGCCTTTGCCGAACTCAAGACCCGGCGCGGCACCTTTCGTCTGCAACTGCGGGTGGGGGTCCACAGCGGCAAGGTCTTTGCGGCTGAAGTGGGTGACCCCAACCACATCGAACTGGTGGTCACGGGACCCGAAGTCAACCGGGTTGCCACAGCCCAGGAAATTGCCGCCCCTGGCGAAGTCGTCATCTCAGACTACACCGCCAACCTGCTGGAGGGGGCCATCCTGACCCCGCGCAAAGCGGGTTTTCACCGCATCACGTCGCTCCCGGCCATCTCCCTCCCGCCCCCGGAGCCAAACCCGATTGCTCTCGACGGCCCCGACGACCTGGAGACCCTGGAACAACTGGCGCACCGGGTTGAGGCACTGCGTCCCTACCTGGTGCGCAACCTCCCCCGGCGCTTCCTCGACCCGACCGTTTTTGAAATGGGCGAGTTTCGCCCGGTGACTGTGTTGTTCGCCAACTTCCACAACTTCAGCGCCCTGCTGACCTGCGCGGGCGAAGACGCAGCCTTTGCGGCGTCCGTGCTCAACGCCTACTTCCGCCGGGCGCAGGCCGTAGTCCACCGCTACGACGGCATCGTCAACAAGGTGGATATGTATACCCACGGCGATAAATTAATGGCACTCTTTGGAGCGCCCAATGTCCACGAAGACGACCCCCTCCGCGCTGTTCGGTGTGCGCTTGAACTGGATGAAGCGCTGCAAGGAGCCAACACCGAAATCGCAACCCTCCTGGAAGAAGCCGGCGACGAGAACTCCCCCACAAGCCTGCTCCATCAGCGGGTTGGCCTGAACACCGGTACCGTCTTTGCCGGGCGCGTCGGTGGTTTCCAGCGCTACGAATACACCGTGATGGGGTCCGCCGTCAACCTTGCGGCCCGCCTGATGGCCGCAACCGACGACGGAACCGTGCTGCTCTCGCCGGCCACGCGCAAAGCCGTCGAGCGTCAGGTTGCCGTGGCCGACCAACCCCCGCTGAAGCTGAAAGGGTTGACCGCCCCGGTCATTCCTGCGCGGGCCCTCTCGATGCTCGATGTAGAACGAGGGCCTCGCCGCTCTGCCGACACCAGCGTCGGGCACTCTCCCTTCATCGGGCGCGACACGGTCCTGGTTTTGCTGACCGACCGGGCAAAAGCAGCCCTCCAGGGAGCCGGGCATACCCTGGCGCTGGTGGGCGAAGCGGGCATCGGGAAAACCCGCCTGGCTGAGGAATTGACCCGCAACCTCATTGTTGCCAGCTTCTCCAGAGATGCCAGCGAGACCATTCCGTCCTTCCAGATCTACAGCGGCGACTGCCAGAGCTACGAACAAACCATGCCCTATGCCGCCATCCGTGCGCCCCTGCGCCACCTGCTCCGGCTCAACCCGAATGGGCGGGGCAATCCGCGCAGCGCCGGTGCCACCTGGCTGAACCAGATCGAAACCAGGGCCGGGCAACTCGCCCCGTCGCTGCATCGTTTCACGCCGCTGCTTGGCGATGCGCTCGGCGTGACCCTCCCCGATACCCCCCTGACCTCCGCCCTGAGCAACGAACAGCGGCACAACCGCCTGCAAGAACTGCTGGTCGCGCTCTTTCTGGGGGCCGCCCACCAGGAACCACTGCTGCTCTCACTCGAAGATATCCAGTGGGCCGACGCCTCCTCGCTCGAACTGCTCAGCCGCCTGACCCAATCGCTGCCCCGAACCCCGCTGCTCCTCTTTCTGAACTACCGCCCCGACCCGCCCATTGATGAGCCATGGGGTACCCTTCCGACGACCACGCGCCTTGAGCTTGACGAACTGACGACCGAAGACAGCATCGAACTGCTCGCGGCGATGCTCAATGGCCCGCCCCCCCCCGAAGTTTTGCCCCTGCTGGAGCGAACCCAGGGCAACCCCTACTTCATTGAAGAACTGGTGCGCTCCCTCATCACCTCCGAAGTCCTGGCCCGTGGCGAAGCTGGGATGTGGGTCGTGACCCGCCCCCTCGACCAGGTCGCTGTGCCGACCAGCATCGAGGGGCTGATTTTTGCCCGCCTCGACCGGCTCGACGAACCGCGTCATGGCCTGGTCCAGGTGGCTTCCGTCATTGGCCGGCGGTTTCAGCGGGCCGTGCTGGAAGAGGTGGATAGCACCCTCACCCCGATAGACGACAAGCTCCTCTCGCTCATTGACGATGAAATCATCGTGACCGAAGAGGCCGTTCAGATGCTCCAATCCTACCTCTTTCGGCACGCCCTGCTGCGCGATGTGGCCTACGAAGGCATTCTCTATGCGCGGCGGCGCGACCTGCACCGGCGTGTGGCGCAGCAAATCGAGCGGTTGAATTTCGGGCACCTGGACGACTCGCTGACGCTCCTGGCCTATCACTACCGCCTGGCGGAGGTGTGGGAACTGGCCTTCTTCTACCACAAACAGGCCGGGGTGAGCGCCCAGAGGCGCTATGCCAACCGCGAAGCCCTGACCCTCTTTGCCACTGCCCTGGATATCACCCAACACCTTGCCTCGGACGCTCAGGAGGCTTCCGCTGCTCTGTGCTTCATTGAGCCAATCCCCGTGCTGGTGGCCGAACTGCACGAACGCCGCAGCTATATCTGTGCGCTCCTGGGCGAAAGCGACGAAGCCAGAACCGGCTACCTCGAAGCGCTGCGCCTCGTCAATCAGATGCGGGCCGACGATACCTGCGGGTTGCCCTCAGTCACCGAGCCGCAGCGAACGCGGCTCCAGGTGCAACTTGATGCGACGACCGTGCGCCTGCACCGCCACCTGGCAACCCTGTGCGAACAACAGACCAGCTACGACCAGGCGTTTGAGTGGCTGGAGCGTGGAATGGAGCAGGCCACCCCCGAAACCCACACCGAACTGGCCCGCTGCTACCTGCTCGGGGCCCGTATCTCCTACATCCAGGGCAAGTTTGCCGAATCGCTCGACTGGGCGCAGACGGGGCTTTCGATTGCCGAATACCTGGACAACCTGGTGGACCAGGCCCAGGCGCTGGTGCGCATTGGCGTCATCTGGTCGGAGCAGAACGAGCCGGCAAAAGGCGTTCCGGCCCTGGAAAAAGCCTGCAAGCTCTTCGAGCAGGCCAACCACCTCAGCGGACTGAACCAGGCCTTCAACAACCTGGGCATTGTGTGCTACCGCCTGGGACGCTTGCGAGAGGCCATCAACTACTACGGGCAGTGCCTCCAGATAAGCGAGAACATTGGCGACGTCATTACCATGGCCCGCGCCTCCAACAACCTGGCGCTGGCGCTGGTCGAACGCGGCCACCTTGAGCGGGCCAGCGAACTCTATCAGTATAGTAGCGAACAGTTTCGGCGCATTGGTTCGGAGCAGGGCGTGGCAAACACGATGCTGAACCGCGGCGAAGTGCTGCTCTTGCAAGGCCAACCCGCCGAGGCTATGGACCTCTTCCGTGAGAGCATCGCCATTCTGGAGCGCATCAATGTTCGCATTGATTTGCCCGAAGGGCTGCGCCTGGCCGCCGAAGCCAGCCTGGAGCTAGACGAAATGGACCAGGCACGGGACTATGCGACCGCTCGCGGGATGATTGCCCTGGAGTTGGGGATGGCCCTGGAAGAAGCCCTGGCCCGGCAGGTGTTGGGGCAGATTGCCCTGAGCCAGCACGCCTTCTCCCGCGCCAGCGACGAACTGGAACAGAGCCGGGCCGCCCTCGAACAGCTCGAAAACCGTTCGAAACTGGGCAAGGTACTCTACTGGCAGGCCCGCCTGGCCCAGGCCCAGGGGCACACCGACCAGGTCCGCCCGATGCTCCAGCAGGCCCAGGAAATCTTTCAGGAATTTCATGCCCAGAGAGACCTACAACGGCTCCGGGAATTTCTGGCCGAACTTGACCCTGCCGGCCCCGTGGCGCGTAGCGCGTGGCACGGGGCAGCTTCCGAACCGTCCGAAAGAAAAGGGAAAGATTAAGATGAGCGTAAGGAAAGGAAAGGAACGACCCGTGACCGACCTGTGGCATCGCATCCGCCTGAGTCTCATGATCCTGACGGTAATTCCGATGTGGCTGCTGCTGGCGTGGAACCTGATTATGCGGGCCCGCCGGCTGTCCCTCGTCCGGAAGCGCCCGGAGCCAGATCTCGTGGCCGCCATCACGCTGGCGGTGCTGAAACACCGCGAGGTGCTGCGCACCCAGGCTCCGGTGGTGTTCCGTCCCCTCCAACCAGAGGAGTTGGACCCGTGGGTGGTCGAGGGTCGGTCTCGCCAGCACCAGAACTGGCACCCCGACCCGCGGCGGTAGGGGTGCTCCTCCCCGACCCCCGACCCCCTGGGCATTGGCATTAGCTGGCTTTTCGGTGGCCTGGCTGGTGTATCGGCACCATTATCCGCTCAGGCTGATAGCCAAGCAACCGCATAATAGACGCCTGGTCCTGTTGCGGGACCGCGTGGAATACCGGTTGCCCGTCCATTTCTTTGATGACTATCCGCTGAGGCTCCGGGCTGAGGCAGTGGTGCGCTCCCCCTATCCCCGAAAGCATCTGCTGGTAGGCTCCGGTGCCGCAGACCGCCAGCACCAACCCCTCACCGGTGTTGGGCAGCAGCAGCGGTTCCTGTGGAGAACGCGGGTAAATATCATCGGAATCGCAGGTTCGTCGCCCGGCCAGCCGAACCCGACGCACCGGAGCCTCCCAGTGGTCAAGCGGGAGCACCACAAACTGCTGGTTCGGAACCAGAACCATATCCGGCATCGTGACCATCAGGCTGCCGTTGATCAAGTACCAATCTGGTTCGTCGGGCTGCCCGGCCTTGACCCGCCCAACCTTGAATAGATAGAGATGGTGGTTTGCCACGGTGTAGCGCCCGAATTCCCCCACCAGGTCGGGCACTGGCACCTGGAACGTGTCGCACGTCTGCTGGATGATATCCATGAGCCGGGCCAGGAACCGCGGGTAGTCAAAGGAAAAATCCATCCGGTAGCCCGACGCCGGCATCCCCCCGCCAAAGTCGAAGTAGCGCAGCGTTGGCACGCGCTGGCGCATCTGGCAATACGAAACCACCGATTCTCGCAGCATATCCAGAAAATAGTCGCTGTTCTCAATCTGGCTCCCCACCATCGCATGATAGAGCACCAGGCGGTGGTCGCTTTCGGTCACCTGTTCCACAATATGCGTCATCTCCTCGTGCGTCAGGCCAAAGCGATCATTGCCCGGACGCCGCCCGTCGCGGTTCCCCACGGCTCGCTCGCGCACCCCAAGCTGGAGCGGCAGCGGAGAAGATTGCCACTCCCGCCACTCATCGAGGTCGTCAATGATAGGAACCACGTTTGAACATCCATCCTGGGAGAGCCGGTAGATAGCCTCCAGGTAGGCCGGCTCTTTTGAGCCGCTGCAACAGACCAGGCGGTCCGGTGGCAGAAGACCCTTGCGCCACAGGTGCCGGGCAATCTCCACATCCGCCGCCGCCGAGGTTTCGTAGTGCGACCCGGCGGCCAGCGCGGTCTGTACCACGTCGGCGGTGAAGTTGGCCTTGGTGGCATACGCGTACACAAAGGTGCCGCGATATCTGGTGTGCCAGCGGGCCTGGTCGGCCCAGGCCACCATCTGCTGAATCTGCCTGGTAATCTGGGGGTAGTAGACGACCTCAAGTGGCGTCCCATACTGGTGCGCCAGGTGATTGAGGTTAACGTGGTCACCGAGGTAGAGGTGACCATTGCGGCGGCTGAGAAAATCCGTCAGCGGTCCTTCGCTGGCGCGATGGTACCGTTCCTGCACATAGCTGCTAAAGGTCTGCTGTTCCAATGGTACAATTACCCTCCTTTTTTCTGTTATCCCACCTGTTCCATTTCCATACGACATCCAATTCATTCCACACGACCGAAGACCTCTCTATCGCCCATTGGTCTCTCTATCTCTCGCTACCCCTACCGGGGCATGACAAAAAGACCTTGCTGGTATTGGCAGATACCAGAGAGGTTGAAGCTATCCTTCGCTGGTTGGACAAACCGGGGGAGCATGGCACGGAGAGGAGGGGGAACGAGGAGACGGACCCGAGCAGGACCGAACACGCAAAGAAGCCTCCGCATTACCACAATGCGGAGGCTTCTTTCAGAAACGAGCAGACAACCGTCAGAAAGTTTCGCAGGGTCCCTGTTTACTCATGACGCCTCTCTGCCGTCTTGTTGCTCCAGACGGGTTGCGGTTGAACTCTCCAGTGCAGCTTGCTACCACACGTCCAGTTTTGGTAAACGTCCATACCGCCTCACGGCTAGTTCACCTGGTCATCCCCCCTGCCTGGGAAGCACCGGCCCAACTCCGGGGGGCCATCTCCCAGAAGGAATGGAGGTTACTTCGCTCTTACGAACCGGGGGCAAACCACCCTTGGTTGTTCGTTTCTCGACCCCGGTTCCGGCTCCAGATGAACGCGGATTTTCTGGCTGGTTCTCAGCCTAGTAGCTATAGTATACCGCAGAGATGCACGGTCGTCAATCGGGGTTCTTAACATGCTCTTAACATTGCCTGCTTCCATCGTTGTCTGCCCTGGTATGAGCATTGCTCACAATGCTTCGCCGCTCATCGGTCTGGCATGCATCGAGCACCTTCACCTTCTGCCCAGGTTCTACCCCCATGTGGTCATCCCAGAAGCCGTATGAGGTATTTCGGGCCTCATCCATCCGTCGAATTGCACTCAATCGTGCATGCCCCCCTTTTCACCATTCTGATTGACAAATCAGGGTCTTTGACATACAATTAAAACAGTTTATTCATCACGTTGATTTGAATTTCCCATTCCTGTACTAAGGAGATACTATCATGTTCAAGGAAGAGCGGACAGAGTCCATGTTTGATTGGAGTATGTTGGGGGATATTTCAGAAGGACGGCCAAATCTGGGTCCCACGATGAATGTGGCGGTGTATCGCCTGATGCAATTCACCCTACGAGATGTCTTGATTAGGGATTATGGCGTGGAAGCAGCGGAGCACATATTGTATAGCGCCGGAGAAGAAGCGGGTCGTCATTTGTATCGGAATGTGATTACGAAGAAAGATGACCTCACAGAATTTATCGGCGAACTACAACAGGTTTTGAAAGATTTAAGCATAGGCATACTCAGAGTAGAAGCCGCAGACCTGAAAGCTCTGACCTTTACTTTAACGGTCGCTGAAGACCTTGATTGTTCAGGTTTGCCAATATGTGGCGAGGAGATTTGTAAGTATGATGAAGGGTTTATTCAAGGACTGCTGTCGGAACACACGGGGAGAAATTTCCTTGTGAGAGAGATAGATTGCTGGTGTTCGGGTGATAGGGTATGCCGTTTCGACGTGAAACCAGCGGCATAACATAATCGGTGTCGCCCCTATGTTAGAGCTGCAAAAATCACAACTGGATACGATTACGGGAGCCTTTTACCGAATATTGCGCGGAGAAAAAACCGCGCCAATCCCGCTCCCCTCAGACTTGCCTGAGAATGAGTTTACTCAACTCGTGACGTATATCAACCGTTTTATCAAAGAATACAATGAATTTGCTGAATTTATGTATTCTCTCTCGCGTGGAGACTTAGAGTACCCCCCTCCACCAGGGAAGCTACGTGTCTTGCAATCGTTTAAGAGTTTGCAATCCAGTCTGCGACATCTTACCTGGAAAACGCAGCAAATTGCTGCTGGCGATTTCACCCAGCGCGTGGATTTCATGGGGGATTTTTCAACGGCTTTCAATTCGATGACCCAGCAATTGGAGCAGGCTTTTGTAGATTTAGAACGTGCGAATCATGAGCTAGCGGATAAGAATCAACAGATCACGGATAGTATTCGCTATGCTCAGCGTATTCAGCAAGCGATTCTTCCCACACCGGAGGCGTGGCACCAGGCCTTTGACAAACAGGCCTTTGTCATCTATCTTCCGCAAAGCATTGTCTCCGGCGATTTTTATTGGCTGGCGCATGCTCAAGAAGCGATCCTGGTTGCAGCAGTGGATTGCACCGGCCACGGGGTCTCTGGCGCGTTTCTTTCTATGATTGGGCACACGCTGTTGAACAAAATCGTGCTTGAGGATCAGATTCTCGATCCGGCGCAGATTTTGGAGCACTTGCATAGCGGGGTCCGCACAGCCCTGCAACAGGAAACCGGAGATACGCGAGACGGTATGGACGTTTGCCTCTGCCGGATTGATGCTGACCGGCAGCACGCGACTTTTGCTGGGGCCAACCGCCCTCTGTACTATGTCTCGCAACAGCAGTTTCAGGAGATCAAGGGCGACCGGAAATCTATCGGCGGAATTCAAAAAGAAGCCCAGCGAACGTTTACCAATCACGATGTGGTCCTCGCTCCCGGCGATACCCTGTACCTCAGCAGCGATGGTTTGGCGGATCAACCTGATCCCAACGGGAAAAAATTGGGGTCGAAACAACTCAAAACCCTGTTGAGCGAGGTCGCACCGCTCCCCATTGCTGAACAGGAACGCTGCATTCGCGCCCACCTCCAAGCCCATCAACAGAATGAACCGCAACGTGATGACATTATGCTGCTTGGCCTGCGCATCTAACAAAAGAAAGAAGGGGAAACCATGGAAAAGTTTAATGTCTTCGAATTCTATCAGTTTATGCAACAGCACAATGTAATCCTTTCCTTCAAGGGGGAGATTTCACAGGCGATCCTCGTCAGCATCGGCGATTTGTTGAAAGAAAAATTATCCCATGAGGAAACGAACCAGCGGGTGATAAGCAAAGTGTTCTTCATCTTTATCGAACTGGCCCAAAATATCTACCGCTATTCCGCGGAACGCAGCATGATTGAAGCGAAGCCGGTCGGCATGGGCGTGCTGTTTATCAGAGAAAGTGCGGCGCACTTCACGATTTTTGCTGGCAATGTCGTGTCACCTGAAGAAGCGACCGACATCGTGACGCAGTGTGCAACAATTAACGGCCTGAGCCCGGATGAATTGAAGCAACATTATAAAGAACAACTGAAGAAACCACGGGCAGAGGGCGAGATAGGTAGCGGGCTTGGACTCATCAGCGTCGTGCGTAAAGCCGGCAATCCTATTGATGCATCTACCACACTTATTGATGAGAACCGGACTTTTTTGGTGCTTTCTGTTCAAGTCAATAAGGAATAGGACAGGATGATGGAACATCTACAGATTGCGAGAAGCAAGGATACGCTGGGGGTTGATTTCAACGCTGAAACTGGCGTTCTCGCCCTGGAAGGTTCGTCATATCCGGAGAATCCGATAGATTTTTTCGACCGGCTGACTGACTGGTTCACCCGGTATACACAGAATATTCATGGTTCCTTGACGGTGAACGTCAAGATTGATTATTTGAATACCAGTTCATCCAAATGTTTGCTCGATTTCCTGGAAATGCTTGACGAATACCACCAGTCAGGAGGCGCGATCACCCTCAACTGGTACTACGAAGAAGATGACGAAGACATGCAGGAAACGGGAGAAGAACTGTGCGAAGATTTAGAATTACCCTGTACAATAATCCCTGTGTAACATGAGTCCGCTATTTTTTATATAGTATGAAAAAAATAGACAACAAAACGCACGCTATTGACATCTATCGGGGGGAATACGCTTTTCTGGAGGAGGCCCGCCGCACGCTCGACGACCCGGCGTTGTCGCAGGATGCCCTACGAGAGTTATATAGCGTACTCATTACCGAATACGATGTCTTGTTGCGAAAAATCATCAAGATGACCATGGTGGGTGATACCGCTCAACGCAAGTTGCGTAATGCCAATGCTTACATCAAAGAGCAGCAACGAGAATTGGAGCAAAAAAACGCTCAGTTGAACCAGGAAATCATGGAACGCGGACAACTCATTGAGGACTTAGAGGCGTTCGCACATACGGTAGCCCACGACCTCAAGAATCCGTTGGGCGTCATTATCGGGTATATGGATCTGGTTTTTGAGACGTTGAACGAGCGGCATGACACCGAGTTGCTGGAGATGGTTGAATCAGTAAATCGCACGGCGAAACAGATGCATCGCATTATCACCGAACTGTTCACGTTCGCCAGCGTGCGCCAACAAGAAATCATCCCGACGCTTTTGGATATGGGCATGGTGGTTGTAGAGGTGGAAACGCGCCTCGCTCATATGCTCTCTGCATACCAGGTTGAACTCAGCAAACCCGCAACCTGGCCTGCTGCTTTGGGCTACAAACCATGGATCGAAGAAGTGTGGATTAACTATATCAGCAACGCGCTTAAATACGGCGGCACCCCGCCGCGTGTCCACCTGGGTTTTGACCTGTTACCTTCCGAGCCGCAGGACGTGGATGCGCCTGCTTGTATGCCGCAAATCCGCTTTTGGGTGCGCGATAATGGAGAAGGGCTATCGCCAGAAAATCAAGCGCGGCTCTTCACCAAGTTTACGCGCTTTGACCAGGCTCGCGCCACCGGGCATGGACTGGGTCTATCAATTGTGAAACGCATCGTGGAGAAGTTGGGTGGTCAGGTGGGGGTTGAGAGCATACCAGGGCAGGGCAGTCTGTTTTTCTTTACCCTTCCTTCTATCGAAGAGGCATCGCCCCCTACCAGCACGGGGCACGGCTGATGGACGAGGTGGGGTGGTTGCTCAGCGGCTGGCTCGCCGGGGGACGGGGAGCGTTCGGGGTGGGGATGACGGGTCATCTACCATCTGGGCAAAGATGACCGTCTGTGCGCTGCCAGCGGTCGCCGCGCCCACCCAGAGGTGCAGCGTACTGGGGTGACCGTGGCGATGGACTTTTCGCGGGCGCTGGCGGTGTTGATCTTCTCCAGCGGCAGGGCCACTTCAATGAGCTTTTTGCGCGTGGGCATAGGGTGGTGCTTTCCGCTTTCAGTCGGATACGGGCACCGGCGCGATCATGCGGGCGTGGGCAATCTCGCCCTGCTCGATGGGGCGCACCTGCTCGGCAAAGAGCGACACCACCGCGATGGTTTCACCGTCAAGGGTCATGAATTCCACAATATAGCCCTTGCCTTGCTGAGCAACCATCACCACGGTGCCAAGGTCGCCAGCCTGCAACCCATGTTCCGGGACATCAGTCATCAGTATCACGCTGTCATGTTCCTCGATCATTGCTACTTCCTCCTGTTCTTCAACGGATAGGCGGTCGTGGGCCGGGGGATACCCTGGCCGTGTTCGACAAACTATACCGTACGGATCAACGGTGCTCGTCCATCCGGAGCCACCAGTGTGCCTTCAATCACATACAACGTGCCAATGGGCGTCGGTTCAACCTGCACCACCTCGTGCGTGGCGGCATGCTGCCACAGGGCATCGGCCAGAACCTGCCACGCGGATGGGGAAAAGCCGAAGCGCAGAAAAAACCGCGCCTTGCTCTGTCCCCGCAAGTGGGTCAATGAGAGCAGATAGTCCGTGATCTTGCTCTCGGCAATCAATGCCTGGGAGTAATTCGGCAGCTTCATCGCGCTTCGCCCTCAATGAGCTTTTTGCGCGTGGGCATAGGGTCGTGCTTACTCCTTCCCCTGTGATATGCTGCCAGAGATCGGCAGGGACGAGCCGCGCCAGGTGGCCGACGTTGGTCGTGGCAACCACGACGGAATGCCCCCGGTCGAGCAACAACGCGGCCTGCGCTGCCAGAATGACATCGCCATCGAGGGCGGCTTTGTCGGCGGTGGGCAAGCCCTGCTGTCGGAGCCGGGCCCAGAACTCGGCGGCGAGCAAGAGGGTCTCAGTCGTGACCGCCAGATGCCCGATACGCGCCCGGAGATGGTCAATATGTCGTATCCCGGTGAATCGCCGGGCCCGGAGCAATTCGCACCGGACCTCGTAATCAGCAATATCGGGGACGCGCACGTCCACGCCCGCAGCGAGCAAATCCTCCAACCAGTCTCGACACCCGTTCGCCTCCGGGTTCCTTCCCGGCCCGGTCACTAATCCCAGGGGGCCAGCATCGAGCAGGACAAAGCGGTTCATGCTGGCTCCTCCAGGTCTGGAAAGAGTTTCCGATACGAGGTACGATGGGCATCAATGGAACGCAGCACGTCCTCCCAGGATTCGGCATCCTCATCTTCCTCGGTCTCTTCTTCTGACCAGGAGCGCAGGAGCGCAATGGTTTCTTCAGGAGATGCGTCCCCAGGAAAAACCAGATCATCAATGCGTACCCTTGCCGAAATGGCCCGAATCTGCTGCGACAGAGCGAGATACAACGGGACCTCCGGATCGGCTTCCGAGCGCAACTGGCCCGCGAGTATCTCTTCTACCAGGAGTTGTTCGACCTTGCCCTGCCGCTGCGCCTCCACGTGCAGCGCTCGTAGACCTCCGGGGTCAATTCAATAGTCAGACGGGTCATCCATTCCTCCTTATCTGTGCTCTGTGAGATCGCTTACCCGTGCCAGCATCTCACCCAGATCATAATTCACGCTCGTCACCCCGAAATCTGGCGACTGCTGGAAGGACCGCCGCACGTCGGCCACCCGATGGCTCCCATCCTCCTCACCGGACTGTCTTTCTTCCTGAGTTGCGCCGTCAGTCTCATCGGTTATTTCCTCCTCTGCACAATTATACGGTCTGCCAGGACAGACCATCAGGCAGTGCTGCACGTCACCGCGGGCCATCAGTTCCTTCACGTACTGCCATTCTGCCAGTTCCCCTTCCAGCGCCTCGTCCAGGTCTGCTCCTGTGGGCAAGGGGCGGTCATCCCCGTCATCGGCTCCCGCATTGAGCCGCCACCACGGCTGCTGCAAGCGCTCGAACCCTTGTCCCCCGCCGTGATATTTCCTGCTACCTTGTCGCCCTCAATGTAATCACCTTCGATACGGGCCGCAGGGTTCACGGGGGTTTCCCCTGGTTGGGCATTGCTCGTCTTCTCGTCTACGTCTCCCTCCCTGATGATGCTATTGCTCCCTCCGCACCCGCTCCGCCACCCGCCGCGCCACCGTCATCCCTGCCACCTGCGGGTTGGTCAGCGCCGCCACCGTCAGCGCAAAGATATCCTCCGCCATCGCTGCCAGGCTGTGCAACCAGCGCGTCAACCGCTTCTCGCTGGCCTGGTCGCTCTTCCGCGCCTCCTGCTCGATGACCTGCACGGCCCTGGTTATCTCCTCTTTGTCCACGTCGGGGTCGGCGGGGCGGGCAGTGATGGCCTCGTAGACGCGAGCGAAGGGGTTGACCGACGCGGACTGACCACTACCCTGCTGCACCTGCACCTGTCCCTGGTGCCCGATGGAGACGCCTGTGCCAGAGATGCCCGTAGCCGTGATATTGCCGCTGATCTTATCGCCACGCACCGTGTCCCCGAACTGCTGCCGTACTGGCCCCGTCGGGCGGTTGATGAAGCCCTGCGATTGTTGCGCATCAATTCGGTCACCGCCCACGTAGTCCCCGCCCACCTGCGTCACGTCGCGGCCTGCGTGAAGCGTGTCGCGCCCCGACTGGATGACGGTATGGCCGCTGCCCGTCGTGATGGGACTGTGGCTGACATTCCCGACGACGCCACCGCCCCGTCCCGCTCACCGTCTGCTGGATGGCGTGCTGCAACGCCACTGGCTGCGGGCGGGTTCACCTGCCGCACTGCCGTGCTCGCGGGGCGTGGTCGGCGGGA
>JAAUSY010000209.1 GCA_012032475.1 Chloroflexaceae bacterium | reverse complement strand
CCAGGCTGAATTCCCAGAAGATAGAAGAAGAAGAAGAAATCCAGCGCCAGAAAGTAGCCAAGCATGGCCGCTTCGAGCAGCAGCAACAGCGCATAGTGGGCTTTGACCTGGTCCGTTCGGTGGAACGATGCCACGCCGCCACGGGAGCCATCACCGCTGTGAGCAGCACCATGGGCAGGCTGATGCCATCTACCCCCAGGAAGTAGTCTACCCGCACCGCCTCAACCCAGGGCACCTTCTCGACAAACTGCACCACCCCCTGCCCATGGCTCGTTGCGGTCGAATCGAAGCCCGCCCACACCATGGCAGCCAGGCCAATCGGAACAAACATCCACGCCGTCACCCCGATTTTGACGGTGCGGTCATCCAGGCGTATCAGCGCCCCGACCCCGACCAGGAGCATCCCGACCAGGGGGGAAAGCATCAGCAGGGTCAGCCACGGCACCCCATCGGGTGAGGCTGCAAGGTATGCGGGCAATACGGACATAGGTTGTCGCTCCTTAAAACTCCTGAAACTCCTCGTATTCTCTGTCGCCTTCGTATCATTTCATTCGCTCATCGCCCGGACCATGCCTCGCCGCCGGGCAACTCCCCCAGGCGGTGATGGATGCGTTCAGCAAGTTCCCGCCGGGTTGGAGCGCAGGTGTCGGTGAGCATGGTCCGGGCAATCTGACCAATGCGCTCCCGGTCCAGCATGGTCATCAGGTGGGGCGGACGATACATCCCCTCAGCGGATGGCCCGCAAGACAGCCTTCTTGCTCATTTCATCCAGGTCATCAATGAGTGCCAGTGCTTCGGCATACTGCTCGCTCAGAATGGCCTGGCGCAGGGTTGCAAGTTCCTCCGACACTGGTTCCTCCGCGGACTCCTACCCGCCGGTCAGGCCACGGGCCAGATGAGTGCTTCATAGACTTTCATAGTCAATCCCTTCTTTGCGGCGTATCCGACGGATAATCACGCACTGGCTCTCGTCATCTACTTCATAGGCAATCCGCCAGTGCCCGGCCAACCAGATGCGGTAAATACCCGGTTTCCCTCGCAGTTCTTTGGCGCGAGGTGGGCGGGGATTCACTGCCAGATAGTCAATGAGCAGAATGGCCTGTGCTCGAACATAGGAAGGAAGAGCTTTGAGTTCTGCCAGCGCCTCTGCAATGGTTTCAATCCGGTAGCTCACCGGCGGCCTCTGCTCGTGCCAGTTCTGCCTTGACCTGTTTCCAGGGAATACGGGTTGCCGGGTTGGTTTTTTCCCGTTCAATCTGCTCCAGTACCTCGTTGAGCAATTCCTCATCGCCCTCCGGATCATCGGAGCCTTCGTTGTCCCAGAGTTCCCCGCCAGGAGGGAGAGACGCCTTGAGCAGATATGCCAGTTCCTCGCGGACCATCTGGCGCACCAGGACTTTCATTTCCTGACGCACCGATTCTCGCACGAATGCTTCGAACTCGCTTTGACTGAACGTAGTCGTCATGGTTTCGGTGTCATTCATCGCCTCATCCTTTCCCTTTCTGGTCTGGCATGTTTCCCTTGAATGAAGCGGCCCATCACTTGCCATTCATCTCATCACTTGCCACTGGTGTCACCGCCCGACCCGATACAGATACACCAGCCCCAGCACGACCACGCCCGCAAACACCAGGCCAAGGTAATCCTGTACTTTGCCTGTCTGGACCCGGCGCACCTGCTTGCCGGTCGTGATGGTTCCCTTCCCCACAGAGTCCGGCCCGTCGTTCAGGAAGAAGTCATCCAGAATGAAGTTCACCCGCGACCAGAACAGCGTAGCCGTGCCCGTCCCGTGGAGGATGCGGTCAAACACCTGCCGGTCAATCCAGCGCCACGCCAGCGCCAAGCCAGATGTCACCTTGCCAACGGTCAGCGCATAGAATTCGTCAACGTAATACTTCTGGTTCAGCACCCCGAATATGGCGGGCATGCGCCGGGCCAGGGGGTCGGAGTCCTGCGCGGTCTTGAAGGCACTGGCATAAAACCACCCGGCCCCAATCCCCGCAACGGCGATGACCAGCGACAACCCCGCCACCAGAACATTGAACTCGGCGGCATGCTGCTGCACCAGATGGCTCAGCCAGTGCCCACTAGAGAAATCAAACGGCAGGTTGATCGCGCCCAGAGTCACGGCAAAGAACGCCAGCACCACCAGCGGAGCCACGATGGTCCAGGGGCTTTCGTGGGGGTGCGCGGGCAGGTGATGGCCTCCGTGAGTCCCATGCCCATGCGCTCCTGCGGGCG
Organism: Chloroflexaceae bacterium; assembly: GCA_012032475.1. Classification (GTDB taxonomy): domain Bacteria; phylum Chloroflexota; class Chloroflexia; order Chloroflexales; family Chloroflexaceae; genus JAAUSY01. The sequence continues at coordinate 4,448 of JAAUSY010000209.1, read as the reverse complement.
CTTCCCCGTCGTGCGCCTGGTCGTCATCATGCTCATGGCCGTAGTCGTGGTGGCGCAGATGAATGTCAAGGCCGGCCTCGCCGGCCCCTATCACTTCCGCGTGGTGGGGTGTTGCCGGGGCCGGGCCTTCCGGGTTGACAAATACCAGCGGCTTTTCTCCCCGATAGCGCCCGAAGAACACCACGCGCCACTGCCGTGTCATATAGAAAGCCGTGAGGAACGCCGCCACGCTCAGCACCACATAGACGATGAGATGGCCGTTCTGCGCATCCGCCAGGATTTCGTCCTTGCTCCAGAACCCGGCAAAGGGGAAAATCCCCGCCAGCGCCAGAAAGCCCATCGTATACGTCCAAAACGTCCAGGGCATATACTTGCGGAGGTTGCCCATATTGCGAATATCCTGGGCCGTCTGCTGCGCGGCATACTCATCGTGGTGGTGAATTTCGGCAATCGCCTGGGTTTCCTCAACCGCGTGGATAATAGACCCGCTCCCAAGGAACAGCAGCGCCTTGAAGAACGCGTGGGTGAGCATATGGAACATCCCGGCCACCCACCCGCCTATTCCCAGGGCTGCCACCATAAAGCCAAGCTGCGACAGCGTCGAATAGGCCAGAATGCGCTTGATATCGAACTGGGCCACGGCAATGGTCGCGGCAAAAAGCGCCGTGAAAGCGCCGATGGTTGACACCGCCGTCAGAGCCTCCCCATTGCCCGCGGCAAAAAGCGGGAAAGTACGCCCTACCAGGAACACCCCCGCTGATACCATCGTGGCGGCGTGGATGAGGGCCGAGACCGGGGTGGGGCCTTCCATTGCGTCGGGCAGCCACACATGCAGCGGGAACTGCGCCGACTTTCCGACCGTCCCTGCAAAGAGCAGCAGCGAAATCGTGACGGCGTGGCTCATCCCAAGAGCGTTCTGCTCCTGGGACAGGCGTGCGAGGACCTCCGCATTGAAGATTTCTCCCTCGCCCATTCCGAAGGCCAGGCTGCCGACCTGTGTGTAGAGATAGACCATCCCCGCCAGCATCAGCACATCACCGATGCGCGTGGTAATGAAGGCTTTGTTCGCTGCGCGGTTGGCCTGCGGGCGCTCAAACAGGAAGCCAATCAGCAGGTAGGAACACAACCCCATAATCTCCCAACAGATGAAGAAGAGCAGGAGATTATCGGCCATGACCATCCCAAGCATGGCTGCGGTAAAGAGCGAGATAAAGGAGAAGAACCGCGAATGGCGCGGGTGAGCCGACATATAGCCCATTGAAAAGAGGTGAATGCAGGTTGAGGTAAGCGTCACCATCACCAGCGTCAGCGCCGCAATAGCATCAAGGTAGATGCCCATCCGGAAGGTGGTCGTTCCGGTCGGGGCCCAGTCCACGCGCTGGACCACCACTGGCTCCGGAAAGGCAAACCCCGTTGCGTGTTCCGCGTGTTCCTCCGCTGCTCCCGCCGCCGCGTGGTCGCCTTCAGCCGCAGCCGGAGCATGTTCGCCCGCGCTTTCGTCTGCGCTTGTGGTCGCATGCTCGCCGGGTTGCACCACCATCTCCTGGGCATCTTCGGCAGGGTGCCCCCCCTGGGCAACCCCGGCCAGCACCCCCAGCGCAAAGAGCGTTGCCACCCCCATCAACCCGATAGCCAGCCAGCCGCTGGCGGGTTTGCTGCGACGGATGGGGGTCAGAGAAATGATCGCAAAGCTGAGCAGCGGAAAAACCGGTATCAGCCAGGCATAGTGCAGAAAAAAGGCCATGAACTCCTATCCCTTCATCGAGTCAACTGCGTCTACATTCACCGTTTGCCAGGAACGATAGATGGCAATAATCATTGCCAACCCGACCGCCGCCTCAACTGCCGCGACGGTGATGATAAAGATGGCGAAGACCAACCCGGTCACCTGGTGCGGTTCCAGATAGCGCCAGAACGCCACCAGGTTGATGTTCACCGAGTTGAGCATCAGTTCAACGCCCATGAGAATGCCGATGGCGTTGCGCCGTGCGAGCGCCCCATACAGGCCAACGCAGAAGAGCGCTGCCGCCACGAGCAGAACCCATTCCAGTGGTACCGAGTCAATCATGGATCAGTCCTCTTCTCCTTTGAAATCATTCAACCAGCGAAGCTCATCATCTTCCCCTTGATTTTCGTGGTTTCCGCGTGGCTCCTACTCCGGCTGCCGGCGGTGGGCCACCTCCTCTGCCAGCGTGGGAATGTGGCGGCGAGCGGCCCGCTCCTCAAAGGCAATCACAATTGCCCCCACCAGGCCGACCAGCAGGAGCACCGCGGCAATCTCAAACGGCAGCAAATATTCCTCAACAAACGCCCGGCCCAGGTCTACAATACCGGCCATTGCCGCTGGTTGCCCGGTCTCGCCTGGCAAGGCCGGTGCAGCCGTCGCGGTTTCCCACGGGTGCGCCAGAACGGTGGGCGCGATGACCGCGGCAAACAGCACCGCCGCAACGATCAGGCCAACCCACCAGCGCTGGTAGAGCGAAGTCTCTGCGCCTTTGCCTGTCACATGGCGGGTCAGCATAATCGCAAACAGCATCAGAATGGAGATAGCCCCGACATAGACGAGCACCTGCACCACCGCCAGAAATTCCGCCTCAAGCAGCAGGTAGAGCGCACCCACCCCGCAAAACGACGCAATCAGCCACAGCGCCGCGTGAACAATGTTTTTCGCGGTCACCACCATCACCGCGGCTCCAACAATCTCTGCCGCAATCAGAACGAAAATCACCTGGACAAGTAGTTGCATAGGGGGAAACTCCCGTCTGGTCTATCTAGTCTATCTGGACTATGACTACGCGACTATGACTATGACAGCGTTGCCGTCTTCATGCTCCGGTCCTGCCGGTCTTCCGCCACCGTCGTCTGATTGCCCGACGTCTCATTGACCCTGACCAACCCGATATAGGCCGCAGCGTTGATGACCAGCGTCAGCGCAAAGGCCATCCCCCACCGTGCCCATTCGCCCATCCCCTCCAGAAAGGCGAGTCCCTGGGGGGACCCCCACTGTATCGCGATGGCCCACAGGGTCGCGCTGACTACGTTGACCAGCGTGAGGGGAATGAGAAACTTCCAGCAGAAATCCAGCAACTGGTCAATGCGCAACCGCGGAAACGCGCCGCGCAACCACACCATCACAAAGAAGAAGAAGTAGGTTTTTGCCAGGAAATAGGCCAGCCCAAGCACGTTCGCCAGGATGGTGAAGACCACGCTGCCATCGGGCGATGCGGTAACCCCGCGGCTGTGGAGCCACTCCACCCCCGGCCCCTGCCAGCCTCCGAAGAAGAGAATGGCGGTGATAGCGCACAGCAGGAAGTTCAGCACATACTGGGCCAGGTAGAACAGGCCAAACTTCATCCCGCTGTATTCGGTCATGTAACCGGCCACAATCTCCGAATCGGCTTCGGGAATGTCAAAGGGGGTGCGCTCGCCTTCTGCCAGGGCCGAGATAAAGAAACAGAGGAACGCCAGAAACCCGACCGGCGTGAACACGAACCAGCCAAGCCCCAGGTTGGGGACGGAGGACACATCGTTGAGGCTGGTGAACAAGCCCCCCTGAACGTTCAGGATTTTCACCAGCGACAGGGTACCGGTGACGATGACGATAGCCAGGATGCTCAGCACCGCGGGAATCTCATAGGCGACCATCTGAGCGGCGGCCCGCATCCCGCCGAGCAGCGAAAACTTGTTGTTGCTGCCCCACCCGGCCATCAGCAACCCGGCCCCGCTGACCGAAGAAACGGCAAAAAAGAACAGCAGCCCCAGGTTCATATCTATCGGCACCAACTCTGGCCCCCACGGAACGACCGAGACCATCAGGAAGACCGGAGCCACCACCACACACGGAGCCAGCAGGTGGACCCACCGGTCGCTGGCGGTGGGGACAATATCCTCCTTGGTAAACATCTTGATACCATCGGCAACAGGCTGGAACAACCCCTCGGGGCCGACCCGGTTGGGGCCAACGCGGTCCTGCATCCGGGCAATAATCCGTCGCTCCAGGTAGGTCAGCAGGAGCATCTGGAGCGGAGCGATGACCAGCAGAATACCGGCCACGGTAACATGCCGCACCAGGTGGATCACCCACCCCGGCACCCCCAGACCCATCTGGACGTTCAACACATGGTCTATGACCTCATACATAGCTCTGTCCTACTCTCCCCCCTCTTCGCGGGCTTTGCGTTCGGCGGCTTTCTGAGCGCGGATGGCGGCGAGCCGGGCCACCTTCTCCTCCGGCATATTTTTCCCGACGGGTGCTGGTTTCGCCTTCGGCTCCGGGGGCGCTGGTTTCGCCTTCGGAGGAGGCGGTGGGGTCTCGTCTGCTCCAGCAGATGGGGCCGGAGCAAGTGCTTCTGGTGCTCCCCCGTTCGGGGGCGGCCCGGTTCCTCCTGCTCCTTCCCCCTCTTCGCGGGCTTTGCGTTCGGCGGCTTTCTGAGCGCGGATGGCAGCAA
>JAAUSY010000046.1 GCA_012032475.1 Chloroflexaceae bacterium | reverse complement strand
CGGCCAGCGCCTCGGCAGGGGCCGCGCTGTTGCTGAGCGACGCAACGGTGGCGGCGTGGGGAAGGCAGCGCTCCACGAAGCGGCGGCACTGCGCCAGCGATTGGGGGTGGGCGTAGAGCACGGTGATATCCTGGAGCGTCAGCCCCGGCCTGGTGACAAGGTACTGGCGAATGGGAATGACCGTCTCGCCCGCAATACGCAACCCCTCTGCTTCGTGAATGAGCAGGTCCAGCGTGAAGGTCACGCTCCCTTCCAGCAGGTTTTCAATCGGGAGCACCCCGACCGATGCCGCGCCCGTCTCGATGGCCGTCACAACGGCCGCCGTGGTGGTCAGCGGCAGGTAGCTCGTGTCGGGCTTGCTGCCAGCGTAGGCCCTGGCGGCCTCCTCGCTGAAGGTGCCCGGCGGCCCAAGATACGCGATGGTGGTGGTCATAACGCTCTTCCTCCTCATTCTCCTCCTCTTCCCTCAGCTATGGGCGGATATGATCTGCGCTGCCAGGTCCGCAAGCGTGTGAACGATGGAGATATCTGGTCGCACCAGCCTGGTCTGGATGACCACATCGAGCCGCCGTTGGTAATCCGGGTGGGTGCCGATGTAGAGCACCTTGGCACTCATCGTCCAGGCTCCCAATTCATACAGGGTGATGGGGCAGAGTGTTTCGCACGGGAACCAGAACGCAATCTCGTCCGCGACCCGGAGGTGGTGGTGTTCCCACCGTATCTGTGCTTCCGCAACCGCCGGGTCGTGAGACGAGAAGTTGCCCCGGCGCGGGTTGAGCACGACCAGGCTGGTGTCCTTGAGCATGCGGGCCAGCTCGTTTTGCCAGTCGGCACAGCCGCTGATGCCTCCAGCCAGGAAGAGGCTGGTTTCGCCTTCCTGCGGAAGGTAGCGCTCCGGGGCTTCGACATATTTCATCGTATCCGTTCCATCAAGGTATTATCCGTCCCCGTTCCGTTCGGTCAAAGTCTCGGTCCAGGCTCACAATGGTTGCAGCATACTTTTTGGCAACTGCATACTGGTAGGCATCGTCAAAATCCAGATTGAACGTATCCATAACTTGTATAAGGAACGGCATATCATCCGGGTCAAGAGCGACAATGGAAACTGCACCGTCAATAAGAACATCCTGAACAAAGAGGGAAAAGACCTCCTTGTGTCCCAACCTACACAGCACCACACCAATCGAATGAAAGGAAAAATCAGTGATGAGAAGCTGATCGGACGAATGTTGATCAAGAAACAGGCGAACGTTCTCTGCATACTCCTGGTTCAACATACGTTCGAGCCAGATATTCGTATCAACAAGGTACATTAGCCGGTTCTCCACTCCAATGCTTTTCGCTGCAACTCCAGGGAGGTATACTGGTGGCGATATTCTTGCAAGGTTCCGGCCCAATCCTGGCGTAGCTTCCTTCCCGATTTCAGCCGGTGTTTTGCCAGCAAGCCTTCAACAAAATGCCTCGCTTGAATTTGGGCCTCTGGCGGAAGTTCTTGCACCAGTTCCTCAAACGATTTCGTGGATAGCATCATACCGGTCTCTCCCTTCGTTTCAGGCTGTTGGAAGCATAGTATAGCACGAACCCTGATGGTGCCAGGGTGGAGGGCACATTGAGCAGGGCTTCGTCAAAGTCAGTTCCGTTGGAGGAGACTTTGGCGAGTAGCCCTGACCTGATATTACCCACCATGCTCCCCCACTCCGACGCCAACCCCGACCCCTACGCTCATGTTCTTGCCGAACATATCGGTCGCGTAGGAGGGCGATTCCTTGTCATAGCCAGCGGCATAGGCCACTTCTTCGGCCCGAAGGCGTTCATCGCGGGCGGCAATCATCTTGTTCAGCGCCCCCATATAGGCTTCGGCAGAGGCCACCAGAATATCGGTATTGACGCTGTAGCCGCTGTAGATGGGCGGGCCGAGGCGCTGCCGATAGGCACTGCCTGCCCCGTTGTCCATCGGCCCCCCCTGTTCGCGGATGCGCACGGTAACTTCGGCCACGGCGTCCAACCCCTCGGTCACGGCGTTAATCGAGAATTCAATCAGCTCGTTGGAGCGCTGGATAATGCGGTTGATGGCCTTGTAGATGGCATCCACGGGGCCGGTGCCGTGGTCGCTGTCCACATAGAGCCGTTCCCCCGGGCCCATCAGCTTCACCGTTGCTACGGGTATCAGCCCGGTGCCGCTCGTGACCTGCACATGCTCCAGCCGGTAGATTTCGGGGATGCGCTGGGTTTCCCCGGCAATGAGCACCTCAATGTCGCGGTCATCCACGGTCTTCTTCTTATCGCACAGTTCCTTGAACCGCCTGAAGACGTGTTCGAAGTCGGTTTCGTTCAGGTCGTAGCCCAGGTTCTCGATATGCCTGCGAAAGGCGTGACGACCACTGTGCTTGCCCATAATCAGCACGTTGCTGTCCAGACCCACCGTTTCAGCGCTCATAATCTCGTAGGTCATACGGTTCTTGAGTATCCCATCCTGGTGGATGCCGGACTCGTGGGCGAAGGCGTTGGCCCCGACGACGGCTTTGTTGGGAGGGACCGGCACACCCGTGAAGGAGCTAATCAGGCGGCTGCTGCGGGCCAGTTCGCGGGTGTGTATCTGCGTGCTCACCCCATAGGCCTGCCGCCGGGTGTGCAGCGCCATCACCACCTCCTCCAGCGAGGCGTTGCCCGCCCGCTCACCAATGCCGTTGATGGTGCATTCAATCTGGCGGGCCCCGGCCCGCACTCCGGCCAGGCTGTTGGCAACCGCCAACCCCAGGTCGTCGTGGCAGTGGGTCGAGAGGATGACACGGTCGGCTCCCGGAACATTCCGCCGAATACCGTCAATCATCTCGCCATATTCCTCGGTGGTGGCGTAGCCCACGGTGTCGGGGATGTTGAGCGTGGTCGCGCCCTCTTCCACCGCGGCGGCGAGGACCTGATACAGGTAGGCCGGGTCCGAACGGCTGGCATCCATGGGCGAAAACTCGACGTCGTCGCACAGCGACCGGGCATAGCGCACCATCTCGCGGGCTTTTTCCAGCACGGCTTCGCGGGTTGAACGCAACTGGTGCTCGATGTGGATATCGGATGTTGAGATAAACGTGTGGATACGTTTTTTGACCGCGGGCTGAATAGCGGTCCAGGCTTTGTCAATGTCGTCTTTGTTGGCTCGGGCCAGCGCCGCAATGATGGAACCATCCGCCGTCCCGATTTCGCTGGCAATCTGGTGAACGGCGGCCCAATCGCCGGGCGAAGCCGCAGGAAACCCGGCTTCGATGATGTCCACGTTCAGGCGGGCAAGCTGGCGAGCAACTTCCAGCTTTTCTTCCAGCGTCATCGTACATCCGGGGGCCTGCTCTCCATCTCGCAACGTAGTGTCGAAGATACGTACATGGTCTTCCATGGCTTATGCTCCTTTCACGTCATCGTACTACACCATACGGCATGATACAGCGTCATACCGCATCATATCATCGCTCATCACCGCTCATCACTCGTTCTTCATCGCTCATTCCTCACCACTGGCAGTTTCACTCTCGCCCTCGCCAAAAATATCGGCAACGGGCACCACCAGCCCGCCAACCACCCGCGAGACGACCACCCCCGGCTCCCGGCAGGTTGCTTCCAGCGCATACGCCTGCTCCTCCAGCCGGTAGACCTCGACACTGCGGGTGGCCGGGGCGACAATCCAGTATTCGGGCACCCCGGCCAGGGCATATTCGCGGGGCTTCTGGGTACGGTCGGTCTCGGTCGTGCCCGGCGACAGAACCTCCACCACCAGGTCGGGCGGCCCCCAGTGCTGGCTGGTGACGCGTTCCAGGTGCTCGTTCAGCATCACCATCACGTCCGGCTCGCGGACCTTCCCCTCCCAGAGGCGCACGGGCAGCGGTGCGATGCCCACCCGTCCCAGACGCCTCACCCGAACGTAGGCCCGCAGCGCAACATAGATGTTCCCGACAATGTCCTGATGTTCGGTGGTCGGCATAGGCGGTGCTATCAACTCCCCGTCGGATAATTCAATCACCCGGTTCTGCTCGGCAAACGGCCAGTAGTCGTGCTCGGTCCATTGCCCCTTGCGGGGAAAGAGTTCCGCCACCGCCTCGGTGAGCGGTGGGAGAGTCTCCGCCCAGGTTCCGGTTCCTGCTCCTGTTGCCATACTATTCACCCCGCATGCGCTTCGGTCCTTTGTGGAAGGACGGAGGGTTCCTTCCGTATATTCATTCCGCTACGCCCCCCCACTCCCAGGGGTCACCTCTTTCGGGTTGACAAACGGCATCATACGGCGCAGCTCGCGCCCGACCTGCTCAATCTGGTGGTCCAGGTCCTTCTGGCGCATCGCGATGAATTTCGTTCGCCCCTGGTGGTTCTCGTCAATCCACTGCTCGGCAAATGCCCCGTTCTGGATATCGGCCAGAATCTGGCGCATCGCCTGGCGCGACTGCTCGTTGATGACCTTCGGCCCGGAGACATAGTCGCCGTATTCGGCCGTGTCGCTCACCGAATAGCGCATGAAGTTCAGACCGCCCTGGTAGAGCAGGTCAACGATCAACTTGAGTTCGTGCATGCATTCGAAATAGGCCACCTCTGGCTGATAGCCAGCCTCCACCAGCGTTTCGAACCCGGCCTTGACCAGCGAACTGACCCCCCCGCACAGCACCGTCTGCTCCCCAAAGAGGTCCGTTTCGGTCTCCTCCGCAAAGGTGGTGAGCAACACCCCGGCGCGGGTGTGCCCCATGCCCTTGGCATAGGCCAGCGCATCCTGAAGCGCCCCGCCGGTGGCATCCCGCTCCACGGCGACCAGGGCCGGTACCCCCCCCCCCTGCACAAACACCTCGCGAACGCGGTGCCCCGGTGCCTTGGGCGCTACCATACTGACATCCACCCCCGGCGGCGGCACAATCTGACCATAGCGGATATTGAAGCCATGCGCAAACATGAGCGTCTTCCCGGCGTCCATGGAGGGGGCAATGTGCTCGCGGTAAATCTGGGACTGACTGGTATCGGGCACCAGCATCATAATCATCTGTGCTTCGCGGGCCGCATCCGCGACGGTGCAGGCCGCCAACCCGGCTTCTTCAACCTTGCTCCAGCTTTTGCTGCCCTCATAGAGACCGACGCGGACATCCAGGCCGCTGTCTCTCAAGTTCATCGCATGGGCGTGTCCCTGGCTGCCAAACCCGATAATCGCAATCGGCTTTCCCTTCAGACGCTCCAGGTCGGCCTGGTTCTCATAAAACATCTCTGCCACTGGCGTGCTCCTCCTTCTACGGGTTTCAAATTACGTTCAGAAGCGGTGCGGCGCACCCTTTCGAAAGTGCGCCGCGGTGTTTCCTTGCCCTGCTATTTCAGCGCCTCAGTGCTGACCCGCCCGTTCCCTTCTACCGAGTAGGTCTTGTGGGTATGGCTCGTTTTCGCCCCCCGAACCATCGCGATAATGCCGGTGCGCATCATCTCATTGATGCCGAACGGTTCCATCACCTCGATGAAGTTTTCGACCTTGGCGGGCGAGCCGGTCATCTCGATAATCATACTTTCCTGGCTCACATCAACCACCTTGGCATTGAACACCTCGCACAGCGCCACGATTTCGGCGCGGTTGCCGTTCAACGCCCCGACCTTCAGCAAGGTCATCTCGCGGTCCACTGTGGACTCATAGGTCACATCCGTGACATTCACCACTTCAATCAGTCGGTCAAGCTGCTTGACCACCTGCTCCACCTCGTCCGATTCCACCACCACGGTCATCCGGCTGATGTTGGGAATCTCCGTGTGCCCAACCGCCAGGCTCGCAATATTATACCCCCGCCGTCGGAACAGGCTCACTGCCCGGTTCAACACGCCGGGTTGGTCTTGCATAAGCGCAATGATTGTGTGTCTTTTCATAGTCTGAGGCTACTCCTTCACTAGAACGTATCTTTACCCTTTCACCACCAGGGGCGTCTCAATGGGCATGGGCGTCTCTTCGACCGTCCTGGGCACTTCTGGCACGGGGTTAGGCGCTCCCACAATCATCTCCCCGATGCTCTTGCCCTGTGGCACCATGGGGAAGACGTTGACCTCGCGCTCCACGCGGAAATCAATCACCATCGGCCCATCGTGCTCGTAGGCGCTGTTGATGGCATCTTCGACCGCGCTGGCCTGGTCCACCGCGAGACCGCGAATGCCATAGGCTTCGGCCAGGCGCGGGAAGTCCGGGCAACTCAGCGGGGTGCCGCTGTAGCGCTTGTTTTCGAACAGTTCTTGCCACTGCCGCACCATCCCCAGGTAGCCGTTGTTGATAATCGCCACTTTGATGTTCTTGATGCCCTCCTGCACAATCGTCTGAAGTTCCTGGTTGGTCATCTGGAAGCCGCCATCGCCCGCAATCACCCACACGGTGTCGTTGGGCTTTGCCACCGCCACGCCCATCCCGGTGGGCAACCCGAAGCCCATCGTGCCCAGGCCACCGCTGCTGAAGTGGGTGCGCGGCTTGTGCCAGTCAATGAGCTGCGCGGTCCACATCTGGTGCTGGCCCACATCAGCCACCACGCGGTAGTTGCCGCGCTCGTTAATTATCCGCGACAACGTCGTAAAGACATCGTAGGGCATCAGCGAGGCTTCGGGCGGGCGCTGCATATAGTGCTGTTTGGGCTGGTGCTTCTCCTGCATCTGGCGGATGTACTCCACCCACTCGTGGGTGTCGCGCTGCGGCATCTCCTTCAGCATCTCCTGGAGCACAGCGCGGGCATCTCCAACGATGCCAATATCCGTTCGGATATTCTTGCCTATCTCGCTCTCGTCAATGTCCACATGGATGATGCGGGCATTCGGCGCAAAGGTAGACATCTTGCCCGTCACGCGGTCGTCAAAGCGGCTGCCGACATTGAACAGGACATCGCATTCCTGAATGGCGCGGTTCACATGCACCCATCCGTGCATCCCCGGCATCCCCAGGCTCAGGGGGTGGTCTTCCGGGAAACCGCCAATGCCGTGCAGGGTTGTGACCACGGGGACGCCCATGTGCTCGGCAAACTGGCGCACCTCTTCAGTCGCGCCGGACATCAGCACGCCATTCCCAATGATCATCAGGGGCTTTTTCGCCTCAGTCAGCAGGGCAATGGCATCGCGGATTTCTTCGTGGTCGAACGTTCGGTCCGGGTGGTAGCCCGGCAGGTTCAATTCAACGTTCCAGTTGGGCACGGTGCTCGACTGCTGAACGTCCTTCGCAATGTCTATGAGCACCGGCCCGGTGCGCCCGGTGCTGGCGATATAGAAGGCTTCTTTGAAGACCCGCGGCAATTCTTCGATATCTTTCACCAGGTAGTTGTGCTTGGTAATGGGCATCGTGATACCAGTCACGTCGGTTTCCTGGAAGGCGTCCCGGCCAATCAGCGAGGTGGCAACCTGGCCGGTGACCGCGACTATCGGGGTGCTATCCATATAGGCGTTGGCAATGGCGGTGACCAGGTTGGTCGAGCCGGGGCCACTGGTGCCGATGCACACCCCCACCTTGCCCGACGCCCGTGCGTAGCCATCGGCAGCGTGTCCGGCTCCCTGCTCGTGGCGGCACAGGATGTGGCGCAGTTGGTCTTGGTAGTCATACATGGCGTAATAGAAGGGCATGATGGTCCCGCCAGGGATGCCAAACATCACCTCCACCCCTTCGCGGATCAGGGCTTCGCACATAATCTGTGCGCCGGTCAATTTCTCCGACATGAGTCTGTTCCTCCTCACATAATGCAATAATACCTGCTGGTCCAGTCCAACACGTTCTTCCTGCGGTTCCATATACAAGTCACAGGATAGACAAGAAACAGGATGGTCACTCATTCATGAACATCCACCAGTTTCCAGCGCTTGTAGTCCAGGTAGGGGCGCATCTCCGGTGGCTGATAGCCCATTTCGATATCGGTACCGGGCACCCCGGCGTTCATTAATTCTGTCACAATGCCTTCCTCGGTCCAATCCTCCTCAATCCAGATTTTGCCATCGTCCTTCAGTCGGAGGTGGAAGAAGACATTGTAGACCCGGTGGGGGTCTTGCCAGCCAATGTCCATAATCAGGTAGTGCCGGTTGACATCGTCACAGATGGCGAGTGTTTCGATGTGCTCCTGAGATGGGATGTAGGCCAGATAATCATCCAGAATGCGGTGAATGATTTTTCGGTATTTTGCTACGGTATCCACTTGACCACCTCCTCTTTTTCCTGGGATACCACGATGATTTTGAGCGCAAGGTCCACAATGAATATGTGACCTGCCGGGGTATCGAAAACCCGTGCAAAGGCACGTTCGTTCACTGCCAGGTAGAGGGTTCGCTCTGGTTCCGTTCTGGTGAGCGCCGTAGTATACACGGTGTACTGCCCAATTGCCTGCTCCAGGGCATACACTGGCGATTTACCGGCAAAGCTCTTGATCTCAACCGCAATTTTCTGCCCCTCTTTCTCAGCAGCAATGGCCCGCTCTGCTCCCAGGTCCACAAGAAAGTGTAGATTCGCCAGTTGCAGTTGAAATGGGTCGTGCGTAATTGTCCACCCATCCTTGATGAGCGCAGCCTTTACGGCACCGTGAATGATATCCCTTGCTGGCATGGCTCCTTCCCCCTATTCCCCGCCTCTGCTATGGCAAGGTCAGCACCGCGCCGCTGCTAGCGTTCGTCACCATGCGCTCGTAGCGCGAGAGCCAGCCGCGGTGGTATTTCGGAGCGGGAGCGCTCCACCCCGCCCGGCGGGTTTGCAGTTCGTCGTCGCTGAGTTCGACCACCAGGGTGCGCTCTGCCAGGTCTATCCGGATCATGTCGCCATCCTGGACCAGGGCCAGCGGCCCCCCTTCGGCAGCCTCCGGGCTGATGTGCCCGATGCACAGGCCGCGGGTTCCGCCGCTGAACCGCCCGTCGGTGAGCAGCGCGGTGCTGCTGCTCAGTTCGGGCATACCCTTGACCATACTGGTGAGCGCCAGCATTTCGCGCATGCCGGGGCCGCCGCGTGGCCCCTCGTAGCGCACCACGATAACATCGCCGGGGCGAATCTGCCCGCTGGTGACGGCGCTGGTGGCGGCTTCCTCGCAGTCGAAGCAGCGGGCCGGGCCGCGAAAGGTCATCTCGTGCTGGTCCACCGCCCCCACCTTGATGACGGCTCCCTCCGGGGACAGGTTGCCAAAGAGAACGCTCAGCGCCCCGCGCTCGGTGTGGGGGGTGTCTATCGGGCGGATGCACGCCGGGTTGCGGTTTTCCGCTGGCCGGATATTTTCTCCGATGGTGTGCCCCGTCACCGTGGGCGCATCCAGGGTCAGAGCGCCGGGCTTCTTTGCCAGTTCTGCCAGGATGGCCGAGATGCCACCGGCGTCGTTGATATCCTGAATGTGCCACTGGCGGGGGCCATCCCAGGCAGGAGAGACTTTTGCCAGGTGGGGCACGCGGTCAGAGACTTCGTTGAAGCGGGCCGCAGGGTAGTCCACTCCAGTTTCGCGGGCCAATGCTAGCACGTGCAGCACGGTGTTGGTGCTGCCGCCCATTGCCATATCCAGCGCCATCGCATTGTCAATGGATCGGGCCGTGACGATATCGCGGAAACACAGGTTGCGTTCCAGCAAGACCATGATTTGCGCGGCGGCGCGGCGGGCCAGCGCGTGGCGTTCGGGAGCCACCGCAGGGATGGTTCCGTTGCCGGGGAGAGCGATACCGAGCGCCTCGCAGAGGCAGTTCATCGAGTTGGCCGTAAACATGCCGCTGCAACTTCCGCAGGTGGGGCAGCTCACCTGCTCCAACCGCCGCAGCTGCTCGTCACTGAATTGCCCGGCGGCGTATTTGCCCACGGCTTCGAAAACAGTAATCAGGTCGCTCTTGTTGCCGGCTTCGTCAACTCCCGCCAGCATGGGGCCGCCCGACACAAAGATGGTCGGGATATTCACGCGGGCCGCACCCATCAGCATACCAGGCACAATCTTGTCGCAATTGGGGATACAGATCATCGCATCGAAGCAGTGGGCCGTGACCATCGTTTCCACGCAGTCGGCTATCAACTCGCGGCTCGGCAGCGAGACCCGCATCCCCTCGTGCCCCATGGCGATGCCGTCGTCAACGCCGATGGTGTTGAACTCAAAAGGGACGCCGCCTGCCTCACGGACGGCTTCTTTCACGACCCGCCCAAACTCCTGGAGGTGGACATGGCCGGGGACGATGTCCGTGTAGGAGTTGCACACGGCAATAAACGGTTTCTCAAAGTCACGCTCGTCGCGGATCTGGCCGGTTGCCCGCAGGAGACTGCGGTGGGGGGCCCGCTCAAAGCCACGTTTGACGGTGTCAGATCGCATGGTTTCCTTCTCCTTATTGTACACCTTGTACACCGGTACCTCATCTCATCGCACCATAGACGCGACGCAACGAAAAAACCCCCCGTTTCTGTGTGGGAGGTTTCGATGGTCTGTGTCTCTATATTTTTCTGGTTACTATCCGAATGCTCCCACGCGCTTATGTTCCCATCCTACAAGGATGAGACTAATAAGTACGAGGACGATAACAATAGATGGGAAATTCGGAAAACCAGGCATGGTTTCTGACAGTCCTTTACCCTTGTACCTTTGTACCTTGCTTTGCCTTACCACAGGCAGGATACCATAGGAGGGGGAGGTTGTCAAGTGTGGATTTTGGAGGCTATGCCTGGTCAAGCGGGCCAATGGACAGAAGCCCAATCCTTCACCTTCAGGGTTGGCTTCAGGGTTGGGAGGTGTCACGGAGGCCACGACGGACAACCCAGGCGTTGTTGCCGGAGGGGAAGGGGCATGGTATACTTTGCTGGAGATGTTCGGGTAAGGGCAACGCTGGTTCGGAAAACCGAAGCAAAGGCACCGGAGAGCCTGAAACAACCAACCAGACCGGGCCTCATACCCATATCATCATATCACGAGGATACTCATGTCATCACCCTATATTGCGATTACCGATGCTGACCGCGCCGAGATGCTCAAGCGCATCGGGGTCGAATCGGTGGAAGAACTTTTTGCCGATGTCCCGGAAGCGCTCCGGTTCCCCTTCCTCGAACTTCCCGCCCCCCTCTCAGAACCAGCATTGATGCAAGAGATTCAGCGCATGGGAGCCGCGAACGCGACCACCCGGACCCACCGCCTGTTCCTGGGGGCCGGGGCCTACCACCACTTTGTGCCTGCCGCGGTAGACCATATCCTGCGTCGCAGCGAGTTCTACACGGCCTACACCCCCTACCAACCAGAGATCAGCCAGGGAACGTTGCAGGCCATCTTTGAATACCAGAGCTTGATTTGCCGCCTCACCGGAATGGACGTTGCCAATGCCTCGCACTACGATGGAGGAACCGCCGTTGCCGAGGCTGCGATTATGGCACTGAACGTGAAACGCACCCGCTCTCGCATCCTGGTCGCCCGCGGGGTTCACCCGCACTACCGCGCCGTGCTCCGAACCTACCTCCAGGGGCAGAACTTCACCGTCGCTGGCGACGAGCAACCCGGCACAACGCTCGAAGAAACCCTGGAACAGGTGGACGAAACCACCGCCGCCGTCATCGTCCAATCACCGGACTTTCTGGGGCGTCTGCACGACCTGCGCCCGGTAGCTCGCAAGGTTCATGGGGCCGGGGCCTTGCTGGTGGTGCATTTTGACCCGATGGCTCTGGGGTTGTTCCAGACCCCCGGCGAGGTCGGGGCCGATATCGCCACCGCCGAAGGGCAACCACTCGGAATAGGCCTCAATTTTGGCGGCCCCTACCTGGGTATCCTGACCTGCAAGCAGGACTACCTGCGCAAAATTGCGGGGCGAATTGTCGGAGCCACCCGCGACCTTGACGGCAACCCGGCCTACGTGCTCACGCTGCGGGCGCGTGAGCAGGATATCCGGCGCGAACGAGCCACCAGCAACATTTGCACCAACCAGGGGTTGATGGCGCTGGCATCCACGGTCTATCTCAGCCTGATGGGACGCCAGGGGTTGCGGCGCGTGGCCGAACTGTGCTACCACCGGGCGCACTACGCCGCCGACCAGATTCGCCAGGTGCCGGGCTACCAGGTGCGCGACGACCTGCCCTTCTTCAAGGAATTCGTGGTGCAATGCCCGCGCCCAGCGGCCCGCATCAACGCCTTTCTCCAGGAGCTTGGCATCATTGGCGGCTATGACCTCGCCCAGGACGAACCACACCTGGAAAACGCCATGCTGCTCTGTGTGACCGAGATGAACCCCAGGGAAGATATTGATGCGCTGGTGGATGCGCTCCGGAAGGTTGGGTAGCTCCACAGGGAAGAGCTATTCACGGGCTATCCTGGTCTGGTATCTGGTAGGAAACCAGCAGAGAAAGAGATAAACCACACCATGAATACGTATGAACCGCCCATTTTTGAGCTGTCTTCGCCGGGTAAATGCGGGGTGGCCCTGCCAGAGGTTGATGTACCGGCCTCGGAATTGCCCGCCAGTTTGCTGCGCCAGGACGACCTGGACGGGATGCCGGAGTTGAGCGAGCCGGAGGTGGTGCGCCACTTTACGCGCATCAGCCAGCGCAACTTCTGCATTGACACGGGCATGTATCCGCTTGGCTCCTGCACCATGAAGTACAACCCGAAACTGAACGAAGAAACCGCCCGGCTCCCGGCCTTTGCGGCAGTCCACCCGCTTCAGGACCCGTCGCTCGCTCAGGGAATCCTGCGCCTGATGGCGGAGCTTCAGCGCGACCTGGCGGAGATAAGCGGCTTCGACGCGGTGTCGCTGCAACCGGCCGCCGGGGCACAGGGCGAACTGACGGGGGCCCTGGTGTTCCGGGCCTATCACCTGGACCGGGGCGACCCGGAACGGACGGAGATTCTCGTGCCCGACGCGGCCCACGGCACCAACCCGGCCACCGCAGCCATGACGGGCTTTACGGTCATCGAGGTGAAGAGCGATGCCCGCGGCAACGTGGACCTGGACGACCTCAAGCGGCATCTCTCGCCCCGCACCGCGGGCATGATGCTGACCAACCCCAACACGCTCGGCCTGTTCGAGGAAGAGGTGGAAGACGTCTCGCGGCTGGTCCACGAGGCAGGGGGGCTGATGTATTGCGACGGAGCGAATTTCAATGCGATTCTGGGTGTGGTGAAACCCGCAGCGCTTGGCTTCGACTTCATGCACTACAACCTGCACAAAACCTTCTCCACCCCCCACGGCGGCGGCGGCCCCGGCAGCGGAGCCGTCGGGTGTACGGCTCTGCTGGCTCCCTTTCTCCCCGGCCCGCGCGTTCGCGAGGTGACGCTTGAGCCGGGAGAAGACCGAGCGCTTGACCGGACCGAAACGCGGTATGAGCTTTTCATGCCGCCCAGGAGCATCGGGCGGGTCAAGGTTTTCTATGGCAACGTGGGGATGCTGGTGCGAGCCTGGACCTACCTTCGCCTGCTTGGGAAAGCGGGGTTGCGCCAGGTAGCCGAAACCTCCGTATTAAATGCCAACTACCTCCGCGTCCAACTGGGCGATCTCTATCCCCCCGCTGTGGACCGCATCTGCATGCACGAAGTGGTGCTGAAGGGCCAGCTTGACGGGGTGACAGATATCCGCACGCTTGATATTGCCAAGCGATTGATTGACTACCACTTTCACCCGCCAACGATATACTTCCCCTTGATTGTACCGGAAGCGTTGATGATTGAACCAACCGAAACGGAGTCCCGGCGAAGTCTGGACGGCTTTGTGGAGGCGATGCGGGAGATTGCCCGCGAAGCCCGCGAAACTCCCGACCTGCTGCACGCGGCTCCAACGACCACACCGGTGCGTCGTCTGGACGAGGTTGGCGCGGCTCGTCAGCCAGTCCTGTGTTATCAACAAGAACAAGGGTGTTTCTGATTAGCCTGGAGGTATTGATGGCATGAGCCAGCTTCGTTCTGTGACATCCATTGCAAACATCCGCCGTATTTTGCAGGGGCACATCCCCGGACAACTCATCATCCAGATTCACAACAGGTGCAATGCCCACTGCCCGCAATGCGGTATGCGGGTTTCCTCGAAGATTGAGCGCTCGAAACTTGACCCGGACGATATCAAACGCATTATTGACGCAGCGGCAGCACGAGGGGTGCAGGCGCTTTCCTTCACCGGCGGAGAACCGTTGCTCTTCCAGAAAGAGCTTATCCCATTGATTGCGCATGCGCAGCAGGCCGGCATCCCCTTCATCCGAACGGGGACCAACGGGTTTCTCTTCCGCAACTCAGAGCGGGCGGGGTTTGAAACGGCCATCACCAGGTTGGCCGAAACCCTCGCCCGAACCAGTTTGTATAACTTCTGGATTAGCATTGACTCGGCGGTGCCTGCTGTGCATGAAGAGATGCGGGGGTTGCCGGGCGTGATAGCTGGCATCGAAAAGGCCCTGCCGATTTTCCATCGTCACGGCATCTACCCATCGGCCAACCTGGGAATCAACCGCAACGTCGGCGGGCCCTACCACCTCTCGCCCGAAGGCGAGCTGGGCATGTCCCGCCGGTTCTACGAGACGTTCCGGCGCTCCTTCCAGCGGTTCTATCAGTTTGTCCTGAACCTCGGCTTCACAACGGTCAATGCCTGCTACCCGATGAGCATCAACTCGCACCAGCCGGGGAACCTTCAGGCGGTCTATACCGCCACCTCGGAAGACAACGTGGTGAACTTTACGACCACCGAAAAGGTGCTCCTGTTCCGGGCGCTCCTGGATACCATCCCGGAGTTCCGGTCGAAGCTGCGTATCTTCACGCCCCGCAGTTCGCTCTATGCGCTGATACGGCAGTATTCGGGGGATGAGACGTTTGCCTACCCCTGCCGGGGCGGCATAGACTTCTTCTTTGTGGATTCGGCGGATGCCAACACCTATCCCTGCGGCTATCGGGGGAACGAAAACCTGGGCAAGTTCTGGGACCCGCAGTTCAAACCGCTCGACCAGGAACCGTCTTGCACCGAGTGCGATTGGGAGTGTTTCCGCGACCCGTCGGAGATGGCCGGGCCGTTCCTTACGGTGCTCCGAAACCCCCGGTCCCTGCTCCGCAAATTCAAAGCAGACAAAATCTATGCGAAGCTGTGGTGGCAGGACTGGCGCTATTTCTCTGCCTGCAAATTCTTCGATGGCCGGGTCCCGCCGGATTACCAGAAGCTGGGTCAGTGGACTCCGCCACCGGAAGTCACCGATGCCACCAGCGAAACGTCCATAGAGCTGGCAAAGTAGGAAATCTCTGGCAAAAAAGGGCCGCCCCGAACCCCCAAAAAAGAGGAGAACGGGGCAGGTTTGTGAAAAAAAGAACTTGTCCACATGCTCCTTTTCTGCTATGATGGCGCAGTCCAGAAGATAGCGATAAAGGGGACAGGCAGGCCCCCGGCCGCAAGGCGCAAATCCTGCCACACAAGGTATCTCAAAGGTATCTCATTGGATTGGGAAGGCAGATTGGAAAGCGGAAAGGAGGGGTGGCGCTTCTTTCACCAGCGCGAAGCCGGTGGTTTCCTGCGCCGCTATTTCTATGAACCAGGATATTGGTCAGCTCTGTGCCAATGCGCTTCGCGTCCTGTCTATGGACGCGGTCCAGAAGGCCAACAGTGGGCACCCCGGTATGCCGATGGGCATGGCAGACGTTGCGTACCTTTTGTGGAATGATTTTCTGAAGCATAACCCGCAAGATCCCCAGTGGCCCGACCGCGACCGGTTCGTCCTGTCGGCCGGTCATGGCTCGATGTTGCTCTACAGCTTGCTCCACCTGACCGGCTATGGCATCACGCTCGATGAAATCAAGCAGTTTCGCCAGTGGGGGAGCCGCACGGCGGGGCACCCGGAACACGAACTGACCCCCGGCGTGGAAACGACGACCGGCCCCCTGGGGCAGGGGATTGCCAATGCGGTTGGGATGGCCTTTGTCGAACGCTACCTGGCGACGATGTTCAACCGCCCTGGCTTCGAGGTGGTGAGCCACTATACGTACGTTATCTGCGGCGATGGCGACTTGATGGAAGGCATATCGCACGAAGCATGCAGCCTGGCCGGGCATCTCAAACTTGGCAAGCTCATCGTGCTGTATGACAGCAACGGTATCTCAATAGATGGCCCGACCTCCCTGTCGTTTACGGAAGACACGGTCAAGCGATTTGAGGCCTATGGCTGGCAGGTGCAGGAGGCAGATGCCTATACCCCCGCTGATATTCAGCAGGCTATCACGGCGGCCCAGGCAGAATCCGTCCGACCGAGTATGATTATCTGCCATTCGCACATTGGCTATGGCAGCCCGAACAAACAGGATAGCGCCAAGGCCCACGGCGAGCCACTCGGTGTGGAGGAAATCAAGCTCACCAAGCAGGCGATGGGGTGGCCGGAAACGCCGGAGTTCTATGTTCCGGACGAAGTCTACACCCATATGCGCCGCGCCGTTGAGGAAGGCCCACGACGGCAGGGGCTGTGGGAAGACCTGATGAAACGTTACCGCGAAGCCTACCCTGACCTGGCGACGCTCTGGGACCGCATGTGGTCGAAAGAAATTCCCGAAAACCTGGACGGGATTTTGCCGTCCTTTGAGCCAGATGAGAAGGGGATTGCGACCCGTGCGGCTTCCGGGCAGATGATCAATGCCCTGGCTCCGCTCGTACCGTCGCTGCTCGGTGGCGCTGCCGACCTGGCCGGGTCCAACAATACGGCGGTGAAGGGGGCCGGTCCCATCAGCGGCGACAACTTTGAGGGGCGCAATATCTTCTTCGGGGTGCGCGAACACGGGATGGGCAGTATGATGAACGGGATGGCGCTGCACGGAGGGATTATCCCCTACGGCGGAACGTTTCTGGTCTTCAGCGACTATATGCGCCCGGCGATTCGCATGGCGGCCCTGATGGGCATTCAGGTCATCTTTGTCTTCACCCACGACAGCATTGGCCTGGGCGAGGATGGCCCGACCCACCAACCGATTGAGCATGTCCATGTCCTCCGCACCACGCCGAATCTCTGCACGATTCGCCCGGCGGATGCCAACGAGACCCGGCTCGCCTGGGAGATGGCCTTGAAGCGGCGGGATGGCCCCACGGCTATCGTCCTGTCGCGCCAGCGGGTGCCCGTGTTGGACCGGACGAAGCCCTTTGGCAAGTATGGCAGCCTGGCACCGGCTTCTCACGCGCTGCGCGGGGGCTATGTGCTCTATTCTTCGCCCAACCCGGAGATCATCTTGATGTCCACCGGCTCGGAGGTCCATATCACGCTGGAGGCCGCGAAGATACTGGAAAGCCGCGGGGTAGAAGTTCGCGTGGTCAGTATGCTGTGTTGGGAACTGTTCAACCGACAGAACCAGGCCTACCACGACCAGGTGCTCCCGCCCCACGTTGAAACCCGGATGGCAATTGAGGCCTCCTACCCGACCGGGTGGGGACGCCACTTTGTTGGACCGAAGAACAAGCGCCATGTTCTGGGGATCAACACCTTTGGGGCATCGGCTCCCTACGAAGAAATCTACAAGCAGTATGGCTTTACGCCGCAGAACATTGTCGCCATTGCTGAGCGCTTGCTGGACCGGGTGATTACCTGAGATGCGTGGCACAATGAACGACGAGTGACGAGTAACGAGTGACGAGTGACAAGTGAGGCAGGGAGGGGTGCGGGGTTTGCTGCACCCCTCCGAGTGACGAGAGGATACGACCCATGACCAAGATAAAAATTGCCCCCTCGATGCTGTCGGCAAATTTTGGCTGCCTGGGAGAACAGGCCCGTGAGGCTACCGAAGCGGGGGCCGACTGGTTGCACCTTGACGTGATGGACGGCCATTTTGTCCCCAATATCACCTTCGGGCCGCTCGTGGTGGCGGCGCTGCTGCCCTATACCGTGCTGCCCCTCGATGTTCACCTGATGATCGAGCAACCCGAACGCTATGTGGACGATTTTATCCGGGCGGGAGCGGCCTATATTACCGT
Source organism: Chloroflexaceae bacterium (assembly GCA_012032475.1). GTDB lineage: Bacteria > Chloroflexota > Chloroflexia > Chloroflexales > Chloroflexaceae > JAAUSY01. Next base: position 7,419 of record JAAUSY010000046.1, on the reverse strand, counting down.
ACAGGTCGAAGCCTGCCCCCATCTCCACCGGGTGATTGAGCGCATTAAGGAGGTGAAGAACGTCAAAGCCGGGGTGACGCTCAACCCGGCGACCCCGCTGGTGCTGCTCGAAGAAATCTTGCCCTATGTGGACCTGGTGCTCATTATGTCGGTGAACCCCGGTTTCGGGGGGCAGTCCTATATCCCCACCAGCACCGACAAAATCCGCCGGCTGCGCGAGATGCTCGACCATGCTGGTTCCAGAGCGGAGTTGCAGGTGGATGGCGGGGTCAAGGCGGAGAATGCCGCGGAGGTGGTTCGGGCCGGGGCAACCTGCCTGGTTTCTGGCTCAGGGGTGTTCAACAAAAAGGCCAGTATTGCCGAAAATATCGCCCGTATCCGCCAGAGCATTGCCGCGGCGCAGTCGCAGTCGCAGGGATGATAGGGATGATGAGGGGCATCGTGCCTGATACATGACATAATGTATGTATTGGATGGCGCGCCGAACCGGAAGTGAACGTGAACCTGCTGCGAACATGGTTCTGGAACAATGACGAAGGCCGCCTGCGCTGCTTCTGGCGGTTGTGCGTCCAGGGGGTCCTGTTCATGGGGCTTGTCACGGTATTCCTGCTTGGCGTCATCATCGCGGTTCCGGCGGCCAGGGGGCTTTCGTTCTGGACTCTCACCGGCGGCCCCCAGATTCTGGTTCAGGTCGCGATAGTCTGCGTTGCCGCCATCGGCAGCATGTGGCTGGCGGGGCGGTTCATAGATGGGCGGAGCTTTGCCGATTTTGGTTTCCACCTGAGCGGGGCGTGGTGGCTGGACCTGGGTTTTGGCCTGGCGCTGGGCGCGGTGCTGATGACCGGGGTCTTCCTGGTTGAATGGGCCGCCGGGTGGGTCAGGGTCACGGCGGTGTTGCAAACGCCCGCGACCGGCCCGCCTTTCGCCCTGGCAATCCTCATTCCGCTGGCGGTCTTTGTCGGGGTGGGCATCTATGAGGAAATGCTCTTCCGGGGCTACCTGCTGCGCAACCTGGCCGAAGGCTTCAACACCCGCGTCATTGGCGCTCGCCTGGCGGTGGGGTTGGCCTGGTTGCTTTCCTCGGTGCTCTTTGGCCTGGGGCACCTCCCCAACCCCCACGCAACACTCACCAGCACGGCGTTCATCTCACTGGCGGGGCTGTTTCTGGGATTGGGCTACGTGCTGACGGGCGAACTCGCCATTCCCATCGGGTTGCACATCACCTGGAACTTTTTCCAGGGCCATGGGTTCGGGTTTGCGGTGAGCGGTCAGACGATTTCAGCGGCAACGCTGGTGGCAGTGGCAACCGAGGGGCCGGACCTGTGGACTGGTGGCCCGTTCGGGCCGGAGGCAGGGCTTATGGGCGTTGTTGCGATGGCGGTCGGGTGCCTGCTCATGGTGCTCTGGGTCCGCTTTCGCTATCAGCGGCTCGCGCTGTGTCAGGGGGTAGCTCAGTTTCGCCCCTTTTGGGCCTGAGACTCTTTTCTCTTCCAATGAAATGAATGGAATGATCTGGTTGCTCCTGTTGTCAAGCGTTCGCCATCTCCTACGCCAATGGTGTTTCACCCTCTTTTTGTGCCTGCTCATTTGTATGGGATTGCTGGTATGGTCTATCGTTTCTTCGCCATGGTACATTGCTTCCCGGGACATCGAAACCTCGCGAGCATCTGAGCGTCTCAGGCACCTTGTCCATATCCCGCCTGGGGTTGCAGTGAACCAGGATACAGCCCTGGATGCGTTGAGCAAAATGTTCCCAGTTGGAACAAAGAAATCCGTTATCTTGAACTCTCTGGATGCTCATGGGATGGGAGAAAATGGTTTCTTCTGTTATATTGATGAGCAAGAGGCAGGTAGCAAGTTGGATTGTAGCCTCTGGGTAGAGCCACGGCAGGACCATGAACCCTACTGGGGTTTTACCTTCAGGTTCGATGAACATCGGGTCTTACGAGAGACAGAGGTTTGGGTGAAAGGAGTGCCATGCTTTTGAACCATCATCCAAAGAGAAAGAGTAAACGATGCGCCAGATCCCCTTTGGTCCTCTCGCAAAGGCGCAAAGGCGCAAGAAGGCGCAAATCTGGTCGTTATGGGAACCCTCTACCTCGTGGCAACTCCTATCGGCAATCTGGAGGATATCACCCTGCGGGCCCTGCGGGTGCTCCGCGAAGTTTCGTTGATTGCCGCTGAGGACACGCGCCACACCAGGCGGTTGCTGGCGCACTACGATATCCGCACTCCCTGCTGTTCCTACCACGAGCACAATAAGCTCTCGCGACTGGGCGAGGTCCTCGCGGTGCTGGCCGAAGGCGATGTGGCGTTGGTTTCGGATGCAGGCACTCCGGCGCTGTCTGACCCAGGGGTGGAACTGGTCCATGCCTGCATTGCCGCGGGTTGGCCGGTTTCTCCCCTCCCCGGACCGGGCGCTCCCATTGCGGCTCTGGTTGCGTCGGGGTTGCCGACCGACCGCTTTTTGTTTGTCGGGTTCTTGCCGCGCCGCGGGAGCGACCGACGGGATTTGCTCGCTCGCCTTGGCCGGCTTCCGGTCACGCTGGTCTGCTTCGAGGCTCCCCACCGGCTCCGGGCCAGCCTTGCCGATATGCTGGCGGTTCTGGGGGATCGTCGGGTCGTCGTTGCCAGGGAGATGACCAAGCTGCACGAGGAGTTTGTGCGGGCGACGCTTTCCGAGTCCCAGGAGCATTTCCAGAAGCACCCTCCGCGGGGGAATGTACGCTGGTCATTGAGGGTTTCCCGGAGGATCAACCCGGGGTTGGGGGGGCGCTAGAATGGAAAGGAGAAGCTCCCGGCTCGTCTTTCCTGCCCTCCCCCCACGAGCCGGTTGAGGTGGCAGCGATGCGGCGGCTGCGCGAATTGCACGCGCAAGGGGTGAGCGGGAGCCGCGCCGCCCGGACGGTTGCCAGGGAATTGGGGCTACCAAAGGGCACGGTCTATCAGATGTGGCTGGCAGAGGTGGCCGAAGGTGGCCGGGACGGGTGATGCGTGATGCGCGTGACGAATGACGAGCCGCATCACCGCGGCAGAATCGTTTGTGCGATGTGCAATGATTGTTGGCATAATAATCCATCTATCTATGCTCTACGACTATCTCTGCCTGACCAGGCCGCGTGTCTTGTCACTCCTGCTGCTGACGACCCTGGTGGGGATGGTGCTTGCAGAGGAGGGGTTTCCCTCGCCGGCGCGGGTGTTCTGGACGCTGGCCGGGGGGTATCTGGCGGCCGGCGGGGCCGGGGCAATGAATGGGGCGCTCGATTGCGACCTCGACCGGCTGATGGTTCGCACCAGCAAGCGCCCCGTCCCCAATGGGCGCATGACCTCGTTCCAGGCGTTCTGGTTCGGGGTTGGCCTGTGTGTCCTGGCCTGGGTCATTCTGGTGGTCTGGACGACGGTGCTGGCAGCGTTGCTGGCGATGGTCGGGGTGCTCTACTACGTGCTCATCTATACCCGATGGCTCAAGCGCACCAGCCGGCACAATATTGTTGTCGGTGGCGGTGCGGGGTCGCTTCCTCCGCTGGTCGGGTGGGCGGCGGTCACGGGTTCTCTGTCACCGCTGGCTCTGCTGATAGCCGCGCTCGTTTTCTTCTGGACTCCACCTCACTTCTGGTCTCTGGCAATTATCCGTCGGGAGGAGTATGCAAAGGTGGGGGTCCCGATGCTGCCGGTGGCGGCGGGCGAGTTGGTGACCCGCCGCTCCATCTTCCGCTATGCCCTTGTGACGGTCTGCCTGAGCCTCTGTCTGGTATGGGCACCGGGAGCGGCGCTGGGGTGGGGGTATCTGCTGGCGGCGCTGTTGCTTGGCGGTGTCTTTGTGGCCTGGGCCTGGGTGGCCTGGCGTCGAAGCAACCCTGCCCGCACCTGGGGGTTCTATGCCTATACTCTGCTCTACCTGGCGCTGTTGTTCAGCGCGATGGTGCTGGACAAAGCCCTGGGCATGACCATGACTATGACTATGTGAGTGGCAGAGATAGGGTTCGGGGCATAGTTTGCATCGTTGCTTGCATGATTCTGGTATCATGAGATGGAGATTGAAAGAATTTTCTGTTTCTGGTATCAATAAAAGAAAATACGCATGATGACCGTATCGTGATGATTAAGGAGGCACGGATGACTGAAATCCAGACCATAGCCCCTTCCATGGCAGGGCTGACACTGGACGAAATGGAATGGCAGGATATCGAACTGCCTCCCACTGATTTACCCGATGGAGATGGAGACAAGATGGAATCACCCTGGCACGTTGGCACAATCTCCCTGGTCGTCAGCAGCTACGTCGCGGCGCATGGCGGACGCCGGGATGACTATTTCATTGGCGCGAATATGTTTCTCTACTACAGTATGGATCAGGTCCGCCACCGCGATTTTAAGGGGCCGGATATTTTCGTCGTGAAGGATGTTGACGGAACCCGCAAGCGGAACTACTGGGCTATCTGGGAAGAGCAGGGACGATATCCGGATGTGATTATCGAGCTGCTTTCGCCTTCGACCGAGTCCTATGACCTTGGCGAGAAGAAGGATTTGTATGAGCGGACCTTCCGCACGGCGGAGTATTTTTGTGCGGCGCCGGATGTCTCGCGCCTGTTCGGGTGGCGGCTCAAAGACCATCGCTACGTGTCCATCCCGTCTGATGGGCGGGGGTGGGTATGGAGCCAGGAGCTTGGTTTCTGGCTTGGAGGCTGGCGCGGAGTGTTCTGGGGATTGGAACATACCTGGCTCCGTCTGTATACCCAGGATGGGGCCATGGTCCTGACTCCTGATGAGGCTGGAAGGCAGCGGGCCGAGGCCGAAAGGCAGCGGGCCGAGGCCGAAAGGCAGCGGGCCGAAACCGAAAGGCAGCGGGCCGAGGCCGAAAGGCAGCGGGCCGATGTTGCTGAGCAGCAACTTACCGCAGAACAACAGCGTATCGCCCGACTGGAGGCGGAACTTGCCCGTCTGCGTGGAGAATCTCTCCCCTGATGGGGGGCAAACACCTGATGGTTGCACGCTGCGTGGTGGGGCGCAAAACTTGTCATAATCATATCTTCTCTTTCTTATCGGTGAATTGACGCCGCTCTGGACCTCATGGTACAATCGTCTGGCTCTGCGGGTTGTTCCCATCACGCAGCAGGTAGCATGCCGAAGAAGCCGGCAAGGAGTGGCCTCTTCTCTTTTTGAACATAAGAAAGGTAGCAGAAGACAACCATCATGTCTACCCCACTGTTTGACACGGTCCTGGTTGCGAACCGAGGAGAAATTGCCCTGCGGGTGATGCGGGCCTGCCGCGAACTGGGGCTTCGATGTGTTGCCGTCTATTCAGAGGCAGACCGTGATGCGTGCCACGTTCGTTATGCCGATGATGCCTATCTCATCGGGCCGCCCCCCTCGACGGAGAGTTACCTCAATATCGAGCGGATTATCGCCACGGCTCGGCAGGCCAGGGTGGGTGCCATCCATCCTGGCTATGGGTTTCTGGCCGAAAACGCTGATTTTGCCCGTGCGGTCGCCCGTGCAGGACTGGTCTTTGTTGGCCCCCCGCCGGAGGCCACCGAGGCGCTTGGAGGAAAGGTTGCGGCCCGCCACATTGCCCGGTCGGTGGGGGTCCCGATGGTGCCAGGCACGATGGAGCCATTGACCGATGTGGCTGAGGCGCACCGCATTGCCGAGGATTTTGGCTACCCCATCGCTATCAAGGCAGTCGGGGGTGGGGGTGGCGGGGGTTGCGCGTGGTGCGGAGCGAGGATGAGATTGAAGCGGCCTTTGAAAGTGCCCGCCGCGAGGCGGTGCTCTCGTTCAAGAATGAAGCGCTCTACATTGAGAAATACTTGACGAACCCGCGCCATATCGAAGTTCAGATTCTGGCCGACTCGTATGGGAATGTGGTGTACGTGGGGGAGCGCGATTGCTCTATCCAGCGCCGCCACCAGAAGCTCATTGAGGAGTGCCCGTCGCCAGCCCTGACACCTCAGCAGCGAGTTGATATTGGCACGGCTGCGGTGCGCCTTCCGAAGGCGGTCGGGTATGTCGGGGCGGGGACGCTGGAGTTTCTCTATGAGGGCGACCAGTTCTATTTCCTGGAAATGAATTCTCGTATCCAGGTGGAACACACGGTTACTGAGATGGTCTATGGCCTGGATCTGGTCAAGGCGCAGTTGCGTATTGCCCAGGGAGAACCGCTCTGGTTCCGGCAGGAAGACCTGGTTCCGAATGGGCATGCCATCGAGTGCCGCATCAATGCAGAAGACCCGCGGGCCGGTTTCCGTCCGGCTCTGGGAACGATTGGGAACTATCGGGAGCCTGTTGGTCTCGGTGTTCGGGTTGACAGCGGCGTTCGCGCCAACTGGTCCATCCCGCAGCACTATGATTCGCTCCTGTCCAAGCTGATTACCTGGGGGCAGGACCGCGCCGAGGCGATTGCACGGATGCTGCGGTCTCTGGCTGACTACCAGATTGAGGGCGTAACCACGACTATTCCTTTCTATCGGGTCGCATTGCAGCACCCTACCTTCCAGAGCGGCAACCTGAGCGTCAACTTCATTCCCAACCATCCGGAGTTGATCGAACGGTTGGCGGAGGAAGTATCCCCGGCTGGAGGGATTGTCCAGGCTGAACCAGAAGAACCCATGCGCGAGTTCACGGTTGAGGTCAACCGCCGTCTGTTTACGGTGCGTGTTGGGGGGGCAGGAACGGCAACCGAGGACGGAAGCACGGCGGCTCCGAAAGCAAAGAAGCGGGCCGCACGGGCAAAGCAGGCGAAGATTGCGCCGCCGGCGGCTAACGCGGTGGTTTCTCCTATCCAGGGGACTATCAGTGCGGTGCGGGTGGAGTCCGGGCAGGAGGTGGAGTCCGGGCAGGTAATCTTCATTGTGGAGGCGATGAAGATGGAGAATGAGATTGCGGCCTCTCGTGCGGGCAAGATCGCCGAAATTCGGGTCAGGCCAGGGGCTACGATTGAGGCCGGGGGGGTGCTGGCAACGTTTGCGGAGTAGTTCCGGAGGAGCACCGGCCCCCCATAGTCATGGTGAGGGGCCTGTTTTTTATGGTATTCTTGCCGGTCCTCCAGACCTTCGGGTAGAGAACGGATGGAGCAATCTTCGGGTATCTGGAGGCACTGAATCAGGAAAAGAAAGGACAGGATACTATGGAAAAGCACTGGCTGATGATGGTCCAACGGTCGGGGGTGCTGCTGGCGCTTGTGGTGGGTTTGTGGCTGCTTGCCCAGCCGCGGCCTGCCCTGGCCGACGGCCCCTTTGCCTATGTGGCGAACTTCGCTGACGACACCGTGTCGGTGATAGACACGAGCACCAACACCGTCGTAGCCACGGTGGCCGTGGGGAACACCCCAGTCGGGGTCGCGGTCAACCCGGCGGGCACCCGCGTCTACGTCACGAACCACATGTCGCACGGTGTCGGTGATGGACTCACGACACGACC
>JAAUSY010000208.1 GCA_012032475.1 Chloroflexaceae bacterium | reverse complement strand
GTCACCAGCGAGACCCTGGAGGCAGTCGGCGGGGATGAACATCAAGTCCGGCGTCAAGGCTGCGCGGCCGGCACCGAACGAGTTGTCTGGGACTAATAAAGACGTGCGGAGCTGAGGCGCATGTACTCCCACCGGGTGCATGCGCTTCCTGGTTTGTTCGGCAGCAAGTGAGAAAACCAGGATGGTGCGAACACCACCGCACTGCCAGCAAAGCAACGAAACAACGAAGCAAGGAAGGACGCAAGGAACAACCATGGACCTCCACGAAATTATCATCAAAGCCTGGGAAGACGAAACCTTCAAGCAAGAACTCCTCCGCAACCCGAAGGCGGCCATCGAAAAAGAACTGGGGGTGACCATCCCGGAGGGCATTGATATCCAGATCCACGAACAGACCGAAACGACCATCCACCTGGTTCTGCCCCCCAAACCGGAGAAAGTTCAGGCAAAGGAGGGGAGCTAGAGGACCAATGGGTGGGTTCCTCGTCAGCGACTACCTCCAGACGCTTTTCCCCTATGTGCCAGAAGCGCTGGTCTCGCGCCAGTGCCTGGAGCAAATGCACGCGATTGGGGAGTTACTCCCCGGTGCGCTCACGGACTTCTTCGGGTTCGAATGTCGGCTTGGCACCCCGGACCAGACGGCAGACTTTCTGCTGTGTGTGGAAGTTGTGGACCGACAGCGCGAGGTGCTGGCCGGATTGCGTCCGGGCATAGATCTTTCCCCTACCCTCCTGGAGCACCCGGTCTGGCAGCAGATACGCAACTTCAGCCTCACCTGGGCCGACCCGGCCTCGGTGCTCCACGAAAAAGCCCTGAACGTCTGGCTGGAATTTGATATGGCAGAACTGGAGGGTTCCCGCCTGGCTCTCCCCGTTCCCAGTGCCTTTCTGGGGTCGCGCCATATCTGTAATACCGCTACCCCCAACGAAGCCCACCAGCACACCTGGATAACCCGCACCGCGCTGCCGCTGCTGACCGGGCAACACCTGCCAGAACCCGTAGAAAACCGGCTCATCGAGGCCATCCAGCGTCTGCCTGCCGGTCCGCACATCTTTCAACTGGGGGCAATGGTTGCGCGAAAACCACCCTTCGTGCGCATCTGCATCACCAGGATGGACCCACAGCAGGTTCCGCCCTACCTGGAGGCTATCGGGTGGCCGGGGACAACCGATGAACTGGGCCGGTTGGTTGAGGAGTTGGACGGCCTCGTTGACCGCATTGACGTTGACCTCGATATCAGCGAACAGATTAGCCCCAGGGTGGGGCTGGAATGCTCGTTTGACCCCAAACAATCGCCGGAATATGAGCCGCGGTGGTACCCGTTCCTGGCCTACCTGGTCGAGAAGAGCCTCTGCACATCGGACAAACGGGACGCCCTTCTGCGCTATTCCGGGTTTGCCCACGAGCAGTCCGACCCTGACCGATGGCCGGCGGCGCTGCGCAAAGCATCGAAGCTGATGGGATCGCAGTTCTTGAGCATCATCACCAGGGGGCTGAACCATGTCAAAATTGTCTACCAGTCTGGTCGCCCGCTGGAGGCTAAGGCCTATCTTTATGTCAATCATTTCTGGCTTTCTCCCGCCAAGCTGCGCCAATCCGGGCAAGCCCTGGCCCGGCCGCGGGAAATCGGCGCAAAGTAACCGTGGGACATCCCATCCATCCATTCCATCCACCTATATCCATCGAACAGACGAATCCTTTGCGTCCTGGTCCTGAGGTCCGTACCTTCCTGGTCTGTAATCCTATGATGGAGGATAGCAAAAGCAATGAAGCACAGGATACCCTACCTTTTCATTTTCATCCCCGTCCTACTTCTTATCACCGTGCTGATTGGGAAACTTGTAGCCGTACCGTCGGCGTTCGGTCGAGTGTCTCCCGGTCCTGAAGGCACTGGTCGTGCCACCACTGCTCCATCTGAGCCACAGCCCGACCCCAGGGTCTACCTCGTCCGGTTTGGCAGTGCTCCGCTGGCGGCCTACCGCGGCGATATCCCCGGATTGGCCGCGACCAGTCCCGACGGCACCGGTGCCCAGGGAAGCCAGAAACTCGATGTTCAGAGTGCTGCGAGCGTTGCCTACCTCGACCACCTGAGCCACGAACAGGACCAGGTCATTGCTGCGATTGAACAGGCTATCGGGCACTCTATCGAGGTGCTCTACCGCTACACCACCGTCTACAACGGCATCTCCACCCGCCTGACGGAGCAAGAAGCCGCCATCGTCGCCCACCTGGATGGGGTGCAGGATGTCCAGATCAGCCGAAAGGTCACGCCCGAAACCGACGCCGGACCGGAGTGGATTGGCGCTCCCGCCGTCTGGGAAACCATCAACAGTGTCTATGGGCTGAACAACACGCGGGGCGAAGGCATTGTTACAGGATTGGTAGACACCGGCCTCACCCTCGACCACCCCTCCTTCGCCGCCACCGGCGACGACGGCTACACCCACATCAACCCGAAAGGCGCCGGGAACTATCTGGGATGGTGCGACCCGGAAGACCCCAACTATGACCCGTCGCTCGCTTGCAACGAAAAGGTCATCGGGGTCTATGTGTTCGATATTGACGGCGTTGAGGCGGACGGGAGCACCCTGACCCCGCTCGACCTGGATGGGCACGGCACCCACGTTGGCAGCATCATGGCCGGCAATGTTATCTCCGACGTGGTGCTTCGTTCGCCAACGCCGGTCGTCACCTTCCCCATGATTTCCGGAGTTGCTCCCCACGCCACGATTATTTCCTACAAGCAGGATGGAGAATCGGCCTCGCTGGTTGCGGCCATTGACCAGGCCATTCAGGATGGCGTGGACGTCATCAATCACTCCCTTGGCGACGACCCGCTTGACCCGTGGGAAGACGCGGTTGCCATTGCCTACCTGAATGCGCGGAATGCCGGGGTGTTTGTCGCGAAATCGTCCGGCAACCAGGGACCATCCGCCAACACCATCACCTCGCCGGGCGCAGCCCCCTGGCTCACCACCGTCGGCTTCGCCTCGCACGACCGCGCCATCCGTCAGAACGGACTGGTTGACCTGAGCGGAGGGGATACGACACCGCCATCTGATATGGTCGGGGGGCGCTCACCAGCGCCTACGGTCCCGCCCCGATAGTTCATCAGGGGATTTGCAACGGGGTGCAGCCCGGCACGTTCAGTGGCGAGATTGTGGTGTGCGATTTCCCATTCGTCTCAACGATAGACGAGATTCTTGAGGCGGCAGGCGCAGGTGGGTTCGTCCTGGTAGTGCCCTCATTCCTGAACAGTCTCACCACCTCCGACCTCCAGTATACCTTTCCGGGCCTGTTTCTCTCCGGTTCGGACGGGGAAGCGCTCGAAACCTGGCTGGCTTCTGGCTCCGGGCACCAGGCCACCATCCGGGGGATCTCCACCGAGGCCGGGCGCGGAGATGTGATGGACAGTCGCAGCAGCCGCGGCCCCAATGGAGAAGCCCCCGATGTTCTCAAGCCGGACCTGGTGGCACCGGGGGTGACTATCGTCGGAGCCTATCCGGGTGAGGAGGGTGGGTTGCCCGCCTACCACCTGGAAAGCGGCTCCTCAATGGCAACCCCGCACGTTGCCGGAGCTGCGGCGCTGATACGGGCAGCTCACCCCGACTGGTCCCCCGCAGAAATCCAGTCGGCGTTCATGCTCACCTCCAACGACAGCAACGTGGTCGCAGAGGATGAAACCACCCCCGCGACGCCATTCGACCGCGGTGCCGGTCGGATTGACGTCAGCCGGGCCGTCGGGGCGGCGCTGGTGCTCGATGAAGACCAGACGGATTACGAGGCGGTCAACCCGGCCATAGGCGGAGACCCAACGACGCTCAACCTGGCAAGCCTGACCGATGGCGACTGCGACGGCACCTGCTCCTGGAGCCGGGAACTCAGGAGCACCTGGAACATCAGCCTGACCTGGGTGGCCGAAACCAGCAGCGACTCGGCGCTGGCGCTGACGGTCGAGCCAGACACGTGGATGCTTGAGCCGGGTGCAACCCGGACCATTTCCGTGACGGCGAACACCGCGGGACTGACCGGTGGGGAATGGGTTTTCGGCACCCTCACGCTCACGCCCCAGGCGGGCAGCCAGGTCTACACGGGGACGCCCCCTCTGCATCTGCCCGTTGCGGTGCGACCATCGCCCGGTCTGGTTATCCACAAGACCGGCCCGGACACGGCGATGCTAGGTGAAACCATCATCTATACGCTGACGGTCGAGAACACGAACCCCGACGCGCCGGTGAACGACCTGCTGATTACCGACGAACTGCCGCAGGGCACGACGTACCTTGACGGGTCGGGCGGCACCTACAGCCTGTCAAGCAACGCGGTTTCGTGGACGTTGGCCTCGCTGGCGGCAGGCAGCAGCCAGAGTGTCGCGTTTGCGGTGATGGCAACCACCGCCGCCCCAACCATCACCAATGACACCTATGATGTCACGGTGGGCGAGGTCTACCCCGTGATGGGCGAAGCGGTGACCACAGTCATCTCTGGAGATATTGACGTGGACCTCAGCAAGACCGGGCCGGAGGCAGTGACGTTTGGAGAACCCGTGACCTATACCCTGACCGTCCGGAACCGACGCACCGACGCACCGGTGTACCACCTGACTATCACGGACGAACTACCAGCAGGGACGACCTACCTGGACGATTCCGGTGGCACCTACCGCGACTCGGACCACACGGTCTCCTGGACGCTGGACCGGCTGGAGGCCGGGGGCAGCGAGAACCTCGTGTTTGCGGTGACCCCCTCCGTCACGGGGACGGTGGTCAATGACACCTACAGCGCGATGATTGGCGAGGTCTCGCTTGCCAGCGGCGCACCCATCACGACCGAGGTGCTGATGGAAACTTCCCTGAGCATTCACAAGAGTGGCCCCGCAGAAGCCATGACCGGGGAGGCCATCGTCTATACCCTGACCGTCTCGAACACGGGAACCAGCGAAGTTGCCAATATCACGGTCAGCGATGAACTGCCAGCCGGAACCACCTACGTCGAGGGGTCGGGCGGCACCTACCACCAGGCAGAGAACACTGTCTCCTGGACGCTGGACTCGCTGGAGGCCGGCAGCCACGAGAACGTCACCTTTGCGGTGGTGGCGGCGGCAGAGGGAACGATTACCAACGACACCTACCAGGTCGCGGCGGAGGGGTTCTACCCTGCGGCTGGGGAACAGCCAGTGACGACCAGCGTCTTTGCGCCGTTCGACCTCGAAGCATTGCTGGTTAACAAAGACCCCTCTGTGTTGAGCATCGGAACCAGCACGCAGGATATCCCGGTGGGAACGGCCCAGACGGCGCAGTTCGGCTTCATGCTCACCAACCCCCAGGAAAACGACCAGAGTGCTACCTTTATGGTTCTGGGGTCTGGCAACACCTGGCCCACCACCTATGTCATCAGTTCGACCACCTCGGCGGCAGTAGGCCTTGCGGCGAGCGCCGGGGAGGACCTGACGGTTCCGCTGGCGGTGGGCGAGTCGGCGCAGGTGCGGGTTGAGATGGAGCTACCGGAAAATGCGCAACCAGGGGACAGCGATACGCTCCAGATGAGTGTGCGGCTGCAAGATGGGACCCCCGGCCAGCAGGCGGAGTTTCCCTTGACCGTGAACCTGACCCAGGGGGCAGCAACCGGTCACCGCGTCTATCTTCCCCTGGTAAGGAAGTGAGGGACGACGTGATGACCACCGCCGGGTGGGCAAAACTGGGACAGATTATCGCAGCGGCTGAGCAGCGCAAGCATGTCTATGAGGTCGTGATTGTCGGGGCAGGGCTGTCAGGGTTGATGGCAGCCTATGCCCTGCGCGACCGGGATATTCTGGTGCTCGAACGAGAGCCGCGGGCCGGGGGGCGCATCCTCACGCGCTCGGCGCACGGTGTTTCCTACGACCTGGGAGCCATCTTTGGGTACAACCAGCAGGTGTTGCCATTTGACCCCGGCCCGACCACGCTCATTCGCGAGAGCGAGCAGATCGGGGTGTGCTGGCAGGGGCAGGTCTTCTATGGCACCAGCGTAATGGAGTGCCTTTCGAAACTCAACCTGAGCAACCAGGACCGCGATGCCATCCGACGCTTTTGCGAGGACCCGGCCCACACGACCCACACCCTACCCGAACCTATCTATGTGCTGCTTGAGGCATTCTTCCAGATCATTCATCCGGGGGACATGCGGGAATATCTCTCTCAAAGGCAGCTCGATGCCTTTCAGAAGTTTTCGATGGCGCACTACCAGTCGGGCAACGGGGTGCTGATTGAACAGTTCAAGCAGCGGTTGGGACCGAAGCTGCGGGTTGACACGGAGGTGCTTTCCGTCAGCGATGAAACAGGCCGCGTGCGGGTGGTAGTGAACCATCAGGGAAAACACGAGGCGCTGCTCGCTCGCAGCGTCATTGTGACGACCCCGGCCATGGTCACGCTGAAGCTGCTCACTTCGATGAGCGACCATTGCCGGGCATTCCTGCGCTCGGTGCAATACCGGGGCGGGACGGTCATTGCTGTCGGGGTGCGAGGGGGCAAGCTGGCGGATTTTTCCTGCATCGTCACCCCCGATGAACCAACCAGCACGATTATTCAGCACCACACCGGCGACCCGAACATTCAAGTGCTGCTGGTCTATTACGCTGGCAAGAAAGCGACCGCCCTGGAACCGCTTCCGAAGCGCAGGTCTATGAACGCACCTCGAGGTACTGCGGCGGCTCCGGCTCTGCGAAACTGGAACCGCCAGGTCGCTCTTTGT
>JAAUSY010000207.1 GCA_012032475.1 Chloroflexaceae bacterium | reverse complement strand
CCCGGCCCGCGTGGTGCTCCCGGCCGACTCCGCGGCGCTACCACCGTCCTGGCCGCAGCAGACGCCGCCGGCGACCTGGAAGTTCACCTGTCTGCCCCACCCTACCATCCCCCCGACGACCCGCGTGAGCTTGGCCTGGTCGTGCGCAGCGTGCAGATTGCCCCCACCCAGGGGACTCACGGCTTGCTGCGCCTCCCCTCATGGTCGCAACTTTCCTGGATGGCGGCCACGCTGGTGCTGGTCTACTCGCTGAGCCGCTGGCTTGTTCTGGGGACCCGTTCGGCAACCCTGGTCGTTCTGGCCGGGGCGGTGCTCCAGGCCATGCTGCTGGCAATCCACCGGCTGACGCTCACCCTGCTGACCCCGCGTCTGCTGGTGCTGGTGCTCAGTTGCCTGGGGCTGGCGCTGCTGGCGTGGGGAGTGGGCAAACTGGCAGCAGCGACCCGGAAACGGAAACCAGCGAATGTACCAGCAAGCGTCAGACCGCTCGTGGCGCTGGTGCTGCTGGCCTTTGCCCTGCGCCTGGGTGGGATGCTCCACCCCCAGGCCCGCTTCAGCGACCACCGTATGAACGCGAACAACCTGCTCGAAACGGGCCTGGGGCGGCTCCACTTCACGGAGGGTCTCCCCCGCGAGGCCGGCGGGGGGCAGTCCCCCTATCCCCCCCGGTGTCTATCTCCTGGCGGCTCCGGCCCAACTGCTTGCCCCTGCGGATATTGCCAGCCGGGTGGTCGTGGTGCAGAGCAGTGTGGCACTCTTCGATGGCCTGGTGGTTGCGCTGCTGTGGTTGCTCCTCCACCGCGCCGGGTGGGGACAGCGTGGCGCGGCTCTGGGGGCCGCGCTCTACCTTGCGCCCGCCCCGCTGATGACCTCCTTCTCCGTGGGTGAATACGCCAACATTGGGGGGCAATTCATGGCGCTGCCGGTGCTGGCCTTGCTGGCCTGGACGGACGATGCCTGGGAGACATGGGAATACCGCCTCGCCTTGCTGGCGCTGCTCTGCGTGGGGATGCTCGGTCATATGGGGGTTGCCCTGTCACTGACGCTGGTGCTCATCGTGTGGGGAGGGGTAGCACTTGCGCCCCTGCTCCCGTTCCTCCCGTCCCGGCCCGCCCTTCGACCGACCCTGGTCAGGGGCACCGAGTTTCTGCTCACCGGAGCCGCTGCCGCGGGGATCGTCGTGGGCGTCTATTACTCGTCCCCCACATTTATGCCCCTCCTGGCGCAGCGGTTGGCAGGAGAGACCGACCCCGCCAGCAAGCCCGCGGCTCCCCTGCCGGGAGCGGGAGCCTTGCTGGATATCGCCGCTCGTTTTTTGCCCGCTCATAGCAAACTCCTGCCGCTCCTGCTGCTGTGCGGAGCCGCCGGGGCCGTGCTGCTCTGGCTCCGGTGCCAGAACCCGGCTGACCGGGGCACCATCACCGAACTGGCCTCCCCCTGCTCCAGTTTCTCCAGGGTCGTTGTGGCCTGGTGGGGGGGAGTGCTCCTTTCCCTGGGGTTGTTCCTGTTCGTCCGGCAGGGGGTGCGGTGGGAACCCTTCCTCTACCCGGTGCTTTGCCTGGGGGCCGGCCCATTGCTGGCGGCGCTCTGGCGGCGCGGCCGGGCCGGGGCACTGGTAGCGGGGGTAGGCGTGCTGCTGCCGGTCGGCTATGGCCTGATGGTGTGGATTGAGCGGCTTCGGTTTGCCTATCATTAACGGGGTTTCTGGCATCCTGGTGGGGTATCCGAGCAAACTACGTGGCTTCGGGCGGGCCGGGCAGCTCCGAAAATGATGGTACAATGACTCACCAGGCACCTGAACCGTACGGGTACATTTAAGAGGATGTTCATAGCCATGGCACAGGATGACAACACCCCACTGCTCAGTGATGATCCGATCTGGTACAAAGATGCCATCATCTACGAGGTCCACGTGCGGGCCTTCTTCGACAGCGATGGCGACGGAATTGGCGACTTCCGCGGAATGATACAAAAGCTGGATTATCTGCAAGACCTGGGCGTGACAGCCATCTGGTTGCTGCCCTTCTATCCCTCGCCGCTGCGCGACGATGGTTACGACATTGCGGACTACACGAGTATCAACCATATCTACGGCTCCATGCGCGATTTCCGCGAGTTTGTGCGGGCCGCCCACCGGCGCGGTTTGCGCGTCATCACCGAACTGGTGTGCAACCACACCTCCGACCAGCATCCGTGGTTTCAGCGGGCGCGGTGGGCCAAACCTGGCAGCACCTACCGCAATTTCTATGTCTGGAGTGACACGACCGAGAAATACCGCGAGGCGCGGATCATCTTCAGCGACTTCGAAAGTTCGAACTGGACCTGGGATTCTGTCGCAGGGGCCTATTACTGGCACCGCTTCTATCACCACCAACCCGACCTGAACTTCGATAACCCGCGGGTGCAGAAAGAAGTGCTCAAGCTCCTCGATTTCTGGTTTCAGATGGGAGTGGACGGGCTGCGGCTGGACGCGGTGCCCTACCTGTATGAGCGCGAGGGCACCAATTGCGAAAACCTCCCCGAAACGCACGCCTTCTTGAAGGAAATGCGCCGCCACGTTGACTCGAAATTCCAGAACCGCCTGTTTCTGGCCGAGGCCAACCAGTGGCCGGAAGATGCCGTGGCCTATTTTGGCGAGGGCGATGAGTGCCACATGTGCTACCACTTCCCGCTCATGCCCCGCCTGTTCATGTCCATCTACATGGAAGACCGCTTTCCCATCATTGATATTCTGGCGCAGACCCCGGATATCCCCTGGAACGCGCAGTGGGCATTGTTCTTGCGCAACCACGACGAACTGACCCTGGAGATGGTCACGGATGAAGAGCGCGACTATATGTATCGCATCTATGCCAGCGACCCGAATGCGCGGCTCAACCTGGGCATCCGTCGGCGGTTGGCCCCGCTGCTGCAAAATAACCGGCGGCGCATCGAATTGATGAATGGCCTGCTCTTCTCGTTCCCTGGCACGCCCGTGGTCTACTATGGCGACGAAATCGGGATGGGCGATAATATCTACCTGGGCGACCGCAACGGTGTGCGCACCCCGATGCAGTGGTTGCCCGACCGCAACGCCGGGTTCTCAGCGGCCAACCGCCAGAAGCTCTACCTGCCGGTCATCACCGACCCGGAATACCACTACGAGGCCGTCAATGTGGATACGCAGCAGCGCAACCCTTCCTCGCTGCTGTGGTGGATGAAGCGGCTCATTGCCCTGCGCAAGCGATATAAGGCCTTCGGGCGCGGCACGATTGAGTTTCTCCACCCGGAAAACCGCAAGGTGCTGGCGTTCATCCGTCGCTACGAAGAGGAAACGATTCTGGTAGTGGCAAACCTTTCGCGCTTCTCGCAGGGGGTTGAACTGGATATGTCGGAATTTGCCGGGATGGTGCCGATTGAAATGTTCGGGCGGGTACGCTTTCCGCCCATTGGCGACCTGCCCTACTTCGTCACGCTTGGCCCCCACAGCTTTTTCTACTTTGCGCTGGAACCCCAGCGCAACGGCGTGCATCTGGATGGGACCCAACCGGACGCGCTCCCGGTCATCAAAATCGGCGCTCCCTGGGAAGCCATCTTCAAGAACCACGAGCGGTCCCGGCTGGTGGCACTGCTCGTTCAGGTGCTCCCCTCGCGCCGCTGGTTCGGCGGCAAAGCCCGGACCATCCGGGGGGCCGAGATGATAGAGGTCATCCCGGTTTCCTGCGAACCCTCGAAGGTCCACATAACACTCGTTCGCGTAGATTACACCGACGGCAGCCCCGACACCTACGTCGTCCCGATGGCCTACGCCGAAGGAGAACGCGCCTACCAGCTCCGGGACTGGTCGCCCCAGGCGCTGTTTGCCACGCTCCAAACGAGCACCGGCGAAGGGGTTCTGTACGACGCGCTGTGGGAACCCTCGTTCTGCCAGGCGTTGCTGCACCTCATGGCCCACCACCGTCGCCTGGAGGGTGAGAAGGGATCCATGGTGACGACGGTGTCGCGGACCTTCCGGACCCTTGGTGGGGGAGCGGATGCCGGGAAACCACTTGAGGCGCGGGTGGTGCGGGCCGAACAGAGCAACACGTCGGTCATTTTTGGCGACCGCTTTATCCTCAAGCTGTTCCGCCGCATTGACCAGGGGACCAATCCGGACCTGGAGGTAGGCCGCTTCCTGACGGAGAAAACATCGTTCAAGCAGATGGCGCCGGTGGCCGGGAGCATCGAGTACAGCCGTAACCAGCACGCCCCCATGACCGTCGCGATCTTGCAGCAGTTTGTCCCCAACGAGGGCGACGCCTGGAAATACACCCTGGACATGCTTGGGAGCTACCTCCAGGATGCCGTCGCTCGCCAGAACCAGGACACGGAGGAAGTCCGGACGGCCCTTGAGCGCTCCTTTCTGGACCTGGCCGCAGAGGATATTCCACCGCTGGCAAACGAGACGATAGGCCCCTACCTGGTGTCGGCGCGTATCCTGGGACAGCGCACCGCCGAGATGCACCGGGCGCTCTGTTCCGACCCCCAGAACCCCGACTTCGCCCCCGAACCCTTCACAGCGATGTATCAGCGTTCGGTCTACCAGTCCATGCGGGCGCGGGCCAGGGAAACCTTTTTGATGCTGCAAAAGGGGTTGAACCGCATCCCGGAGGCTTTGCAGGACGAGGCGCGTGAACTGCTGGCGCAGGAAGAAACCCTGCTGGCCCATCTGCACGCTATCCTCGACCTCAAGATTACTGCCATGCGCATCCGCTGCCACGGGGACTATCACCTGGGTCAGGTGCTCTTCACCGGCGACGATTTCGTCATCATTGACTTCGAGGGCGAACCAGCGCGAACCTTGAGCGAACGGCGGATGAAGCGCATGCCCCTGCTCGATGTGGCCGGCATGATCCGTTCATTCGAATACAGTATGTATACGGCGCTGAACCACCAGGTTGACTACGGGGGGGTCCACCGCGATGAAGACCGCACCGTGCTCAACCTGTGGGCGCGGTTCTGGTATCAATGGG
Organism: Chloroflexaceae bacterium; assembly: GCA_012032475.1. GTDB lineage: Bacteria > Chloroflexota > Chloroflexia > Chloroflexales > Chloroflexaceae > JAAUSY01. Next base: position 1,741 of record JAAUSY010000207.1, on the reverse strand, counting down.
TTTCGGCGGCCTTTCTGAAGGAGTACCGGCAGGCGGTGGAGGGTGCGCCCTTTGCTCCCCAGGAACGCGCCGAACTGGACGGTCTCCTGCGGGTCTATCTGCTGGATAAGGCGGTGTATGAACTGGGCTATGAACTCAACAGCCGCCCGGAGTGGGTGTATATTCCCATTCGGAGCATCCTGAATTTGCTCAGAGCCGGGTGATACCAGGGACGTGGGTAAGGGCAAGGGCGGCGAGGGCAAAGGCAAGGGCGAGAAACGAGTGGTGCAGCACCAGGAGCGCAGCAGAGCACAGAGACCATCACCGGTACCTGGTATGGCGCGACCCTGCCGGAGCCGGCGGGTGGTCTCCTCGCGACTGGCGGATAGCCTGGAAACAGGCATCGCAGTAGACCGGGCGGTCGTCGCGGGGCGCAAAGGGCACGGTGGTTGGCTTGCCGCAGGCGCTGCACACCGCCGGGAAGCCTCCGCGCTGGTGGGGGGGAGGGGAGGTTGGGTTGTCATGGTCACGGCGCTCTTGCCTGCCTCGGTCCGGAGCCTGTTTTCGGGCGCGGCGGCAGGCAGGGCACCGGACCGGGTCGTGCAGAAACCCCTTCTGCGAAAAGAATTCCTGTTCTCCGGCCGTAAAGACGAATTCCTTTCCGCAATCACGGCACACCAGGGTCACATCGGCGAAACTCATACGGCGACCTCGTTTTCTTCTTTTTTTTCTTTCGTCATCCCCAGAGCCAGACGGTTCTTACACCGGTCGGGCGCATTTCGGGTGCATTTTGGGCGGATAGTCTCATACTGTTTATAACATGAGCATAGCACACCGGGGGCATTCCGGCAAGGGCAGGAGGCCAGCAAGCACTATGTTGCTGGCTCACCTCGCCCGGAACGCCGTTCTGCCGCTCCCGTTCGTTCGGCTCCTGAGCCACACACGATGGCGCTCACTCGCGCTCCGGCCCATCCTGGGCAACCGGGCGGATATCACCGGCTAGCGCATCCACCCCCGGAACGGGAGCATACTCCCCTCCCGCTCGTGCGGAGCAGCACCGACCGGTCGGGACATGCCCGGCCTCTTCTTGCAAGAACGGGGCCACCGGGCGAGTGGCCGGGGGTTGCCTCCGGGTTGGCACGGTTCTTGCTCCTCTTCGGGAGGAGGGGAGGTTCACCGCCTGGTGTCAAGAACTCCCCCACATCGGTACATCATCAGTACGACTGTTACGTTAGGAAAGGAGCAAACCCATGGAACAGAGCACCATGCCAGAGTTGCGTTCGGGCGAGAGCCGGAAATCCTATGAGGGGAAGATGGAAGCTCGACTTGGCGCATTGGGAGCAGAGATTGACAAATTGAAGACCAGGACCGACCAGTTCGGATCGGAGACCCGGCAGCAGTTCGACACAGAGGTCACAACGCTGCAAAAGCAGAAAGAAGACCTGCAACACCGTCTGTACGATTTGAAGCATTCTGGCGAAGAGGCCTGGCAGGACCTCACCGACGGGGTAGACTCGGCCTGGCGAAACCTGTCGGAAAGTGTCGAGCAGGCCGTCCAGCGATTCACCACCCGGCACCAGCATGGAGCGTGAGCCAGAGGAGGATCGGGGGGGAGACCAGATGGGTGGCTGCAAGAACCTGCTGGTTGTGTTGAACCCGGTCGCGGGGACAACACCCCCGACCTGGTACGCCAGTCGCTGGAACACTACCTGGAGGGCAAGGCGACGTACGAACGGTATGAAACCACCGGCCATGATCAGGA
>JAAUSY010000045.1 GCA_012032475.1 Chloroflexaceae bacterium | reverse complement strand
GACCACTTCTTTGGCCGTCGTAAAGAACTGGAAAAGATTCTCACACGGCTGGCCCGCGGCTCGACCCAACCGCTGGTCTTGCGCGGCCGCGGCGCATCGGCAAAAGCTCCCTGCTGCGCCAGCTCACCCGCATTCTCACCGACCGCCAGGAACGGCAGGCACTCGGTTTCTCGCCCGAACTCCAGAGCCAGATCAGTGTCATCCACCCGGTGCTGATCGACCTGCAATCCATTGACCAGAACATCAGCGGCTACTTTCAGCGCTTCCTACACGCCATCCTCAAAGACATCTGCGTGCGGCTGGCACTGGAGACCGAGAGCATCCAGACCGTGCTCGCCACCTTCAATCAGCAGTGCGCCCTGGACGGGGCTCCGTCGGCGTTTATGGACCAGATCAGCGTGATTCTGGCGCAGCGCCCCCACGAGCGCCTGCTCATCCTCATTGACGAGCTTGACGAGGTGTTCCGCGACGAATATGAAGCCGTTGCCCGCAATCTGCGCCACATCATCCAGGAGGAGAAGCGCATCAGCTGGATAACCACCAGCACGATGATTGTGCGTGGATACAGCGCCTACGGGTCGCCCTGGTTCAACCTGCTGGAGCCGATGGAGATGAGCAAGATGGATTGGGAAGCCGCGACGCAGCTTATCACCGTCCCAAGCCAGAAAATCGGCCTGGAGTGGGAAGTCGAAGCGGTGGCGACGGTGCTGGAGCAGGCCGGCCAGCGCCCCTACCTCATCCAGATGCTCTGTGCGCGGTTGATAGACCACCTGAACCAGCAGAACCTCGACCGCGTGGAGGCCACCGTGGTCTGGGAAGTCATCAACGATATGATCAACGACTACCACGCAACCGCCCACTTTCTCGGCTTCATCTGGAACGAAGCAAGCTGGATGGGACGCCTGATCCTGTGGACCCTCGACCGCCACAGCCCCGCGCCCATGAGCCGCAGCGAGATTTCCCACGCCATCGAAGCGGAATTGCAGCAGCACGGGTTGACGGTAGACCGTAGCGCGTTCAACCACGTGTTCGATGACCGGATAGACTGGCTGGAGAAGATAGCCGACGTGGTGAGTCCGCTCAAGCGCAAGCACTATGCCCTCAGCATCCCGCTGGTGCAGCGCTGGCTTCAGCAGGTGATGGCCGAAGATGCCGGCTTTGTGGCGCGGGCCCTGGCGGGCGTGGTAGACGAGGTACAACAGTGGACCACATCCTGACCGACCTGACCGACCTGACTAACCTGACTAACCTGCTCGCGCCGCATCGGGCCGTCCAGGTCATCACGCTGTTGTTCGGGGTTGGCGTGGTGGTGCCGCTCATCTGGCGCACCCGCGGCTGGTCGTCCCGCGCAGGGTTGGGGCTGGCTCTGGTGGGCAGCCTGGCGAGCGCGGGGTGGGCTGCTGGCTGGTTGCTGCCGGTCCGGCTCCCCCACACGGCAGTCGTGTGGCGCAGTTCGTGGCTGGAAGCCCTGCCCCCGCTGCAATGGGAGGTGCGCACCGATGCCCTGTCGGGACTGTTCGTCCTGCTCATCGCCGCGTTTGCCGCGGTGGTGGCAATCTATTCGTTCGCCGCGCTCGAAGCGCCGCACTATCGGCAGCAGCGCCACCGGATCGTCTCGGCGTTCAACCTGTTCGCCTGGGCAACGATAATGACCGTCGTCGCCAACGATGTGTTTTCCCTGCTGGCAATGCTGGAATTGATGACGCTGGCATTCGGCTATCTGGTGCTCTACAAGCACGCGCTCTATCTGGACGAGGGCGCACCCGACGCCGAGAAAGAGACCAACGCCCGCATCGCGCCGCAGGTCTACCTTATCGTGAGCCACACCAGCACGGCGCTGCTCCTGGTGGCACTGCTGCTGCTGGCAATTCCGGCCCGCAGCCTGAGCCTGGATATGCTGCGCGTGGGCGCATCGCAGCTCCCCCCCATACTGGCAAACGTGGTCTTTCTGTTGGCCCTGGGGGGGTTGGGCATCCGGGCCGGCCTCACCCCCGCGCATGTGTGGGTATCGCTCGTGCATCCCTCGTCTCCCACACCGACCCACGCCCTGTCGCTTGGCATTGCCATCAAAGTCGCGGTCTATCTGATGATTCGCTGCTTCTTTGAGTTTTTGCCGCCCCAGGCGTGGTGGGGCTATGTGCTGCTGCTGGTGGCAGTCTACACGGCGCTGGTCAACGTGTGGTATGCCATCGCCAGCCACGACCTGAAGACCGCACTGGCCTATCACAGCATCGAAAACATCGGCATCATCGCCGCAGCCATCGGGGTGGCGCTCATCTTTGCGGCCCCGCAGCCCGGTATTGACCCGTCGTCGGCGCAGACCATTGCGGCCCTGGCACTGGTTGCCAGTCTCTACCACCTCATCAACCACGCCGTTTTCAAGGGGTTGCTCTATCTCTGCACCGGCGCGATAGACTACCTCACCAGGCAGGTGGTTGACTTCGAGCGGTTGGGCGGGTTGCTGCGGCTCTATCCCTGGACCTCAGCGGCCTTTCTGGTTGGCTCCGCTGCCATCGCTGGCTTTCCCCCCTTCAACGGCTACGTCAGCGAGTGGCTGACGCTGCAATCGGCGCTCGTGGCGCTTGGCGCGCTGAAGGGAGCCGCATTGCGCATCGAAACCATCATCATCATCTTCAGCCTGATCCTGCTGGTGGCGGCCTTCGCGCTCACGGCCTTCTGCTTCGTCAAAATCGCCGGGATGAGCCTGCTGGGTTCTCCGCGCACCAGCGCCGAAACGCGAAACCAGGAGCAGTGGAACCAGCACGATGCCCCCTGGCCGATGCGGGCGATGATGGGGTTGATGGCCGGGCTGTGCCTGGCGCTTGGTCTGCTGCCAGCGTTCGTGGCACGGTCGCTGGTTTCGATAGTCGCGGACACACCGGGTTATACGATTGCCCCACCGCCGCCTTCAATCTTTGGCCTGCACCTGGAAACCCCCATATCCAGCATCACGCTCGTGGTGGCCCACCCGCTGATGACGGCGCTGGCTCTGACGCTGGCGCTGCTGGTGCTGGTGGGCTATGTAAACCGCTACCGCCCCACGCTGCGCCCCGACCCCTGGAATTGCGGCACGCCCTACACCGCGGACGGGACCCAGTATACGGGTGCGGCCCTGTCGTTCCTCATCCGCGGCATCAGCGCCGACCCGTTCCGCCGCGCCGACCCGGCCGCACCGGAGCATCTGCCCGCACGCATGGTGCTTGCCCGGAGCAAGGACTATCCCCAGGTGGTGGTTGAATATTTCCGCCGCCTTGCGAACTACGCGACCGATGGGGTGCTGCGGTCTGCCCGCTGGATCGGCATGTGGGCGCAGAATGGCGATATCCGCCAGTATCTCTGGTATATCCTGATTGCCAACATCGTGGCGCTGGTGCTCTTCCTCGTGCTGCGGGGGGTTCCCGCATGAACCTGACGGCGATTCTGCTTTCCGGGGTCATCGGGCTTGCCCAGGGCACCCTGCTCATCCTGGCTGCGCCGGGCGTGGTGGGGTTGCTGCGCACCATCAAGGCGCAACTGCAATTGCGGCAGGGCGCAGGGGTGTTGCAACCCTACCGCGACCTCTTCAAGCTGCTGCGCAAACCAGCGGTGCGCTCGAACGCCACCTCGTGGATATTCGCCTCGACCCCCTCCGTGCTGTTTGTGGCCTATAGCCTGCTGGTCTTTATGGTGCCGGTCGTCCACCCCGCCACGCTCATCAGCGGCGATTTCGTGCTGGCAATCTATGTGCTTGGGTTGGCCCGGTTCAGCCTGAGCCTGGCGGGGCTGGATACGGGCACGCCTTTCGGGGGATTGGGCAGCAGCCGCGAGATGTTCTTCCACTTTCTCACCGAAATCGGCCTGGTCCTGGTCGTCGTCGGGCTGATGATTCACTGGAACACGATAGATGTGCAACAGGTGTTCGAAGCCCACTGGCGTCTGGGGTTGGGGGCCTTCTTCACCCGCCCGGAACTGCTGCTGCTGACGCTCTCGCTGGCGCTGCTGGTGCTCTTCGAGAGCGAGCGGATACCGATTGACAACCCCTCCACGCACCTGGAATTGACGATGGCGCATAAGGCTATCCTGCTGGAATATGCCGGGCGCGATCTGGCCCTGGTCGAGTGGGCAGAGATGATCAAGCTGACGTTTCTGCTCACGCTGCTTGGCAACCTGTTCCTGCCCTTTCCATCGCTCCTGGCAACCGGCGCTATCCCGGTGGTGCTGTGGAGCGTGCCCGCCTATGGGGGCAAGATGGTCCTGCTGGTGCTGCTGCTAGCGCTGTGGGAACTTGGGCAGCCCAAGCTGCGCCTGCGAGAAGTAGTTGCGCCGGGCTTCACAGCGATGCTGCTGAGCCTGGTGGCAATCATCTACACGATTTATACCACCGAAGGGTGATACCTGTAATGAGTATGGTCAGTCTGCTCCAATCACTGCTCATACCACTGGAGGTCGGGTTGGTTATCACGGCCTTTATTGTCACGACCAGCGACTCCATCCAGAACATCATCACCACCTATCGCATCCAGTCTTGCCTGCTGGCAATCGTCACCGTCACCACCGCGATGATCCGAGCACCGGCGGGCGTCAATGTGTCGGTCCTGATTTTCTTCATCTTCATTTTGCCGGTCATGCTGGCGGTGTCCATCGAGTGGTTGTTGATCCGGGCGACGGTGTCGGCGGTGGCCGGCCACAACCCGAACGTGGACGCTCGCAAGGTGTGGCTGAAGTATAAGGCAGCGCAGCGCACCCAGACCCATTCCATCTGGTTTCTGGCGCTGGTGCTGCTGGCGTTCCTCATCGCCTTCCAGGTGTTCGCCAGCGGGTTGACCACGGCGGGCCAGACCGAGGCGTTCATCGAGCAAGAACGCATCGGGATGATGGTCTTCCTGGCGCTGCACCTCATCGGTCTCTACAACATGGGGATCAAGCAGGATATCATCTCGCAGGTCATCGGGTTGCTCACAATGGACCAGGGCCTCTATCTGGCGGTGGTCAAGATTGTCGCCATCCCGGTGCCGGCGGGTTTCTTTGTGCTCAGTCTCTACTTCTACACGCTCATTACGATTTTCATCCTGGTGTTTTTGCTGCCGCGGGTGCGGCGGGTGACCCAGACCATAGACCTGTCGGAGATTGCCGACCGGTCAAGCCTGAAGGGATAGAACCGGTGAATCACTCCACCCTCACCGCGCTGGCGGTCATGATGCTGCTGATACCCTTTGCGCTCGGCATCGCCGGGTTGGCGCTTTTGTGGCTGTGGCCGGCGCTGCCCGGCGCGGGGCCGGGCCGGCAGATGGGGTATGCCACGGTGGTCGCCTCGCTGCTGGAGTTGCTGTTGTCGCTGGTCCTGTCTGGCAACCTGCACGGGCAGCCAGCACTATTCTTTTCGTGGGACATCGTCGTGGCCCAGGTGGATTTCCATATGGACGTGTTGAGTATCTACTTCATTCTGCTGGTCAATATTATTGCTTTCGTGGTGGCCTGGAATGCGTGCCACTATGTGCGCAATGGTTCCGTCAATCAGGGGGTGCTGCACCACCCGGTATTCTTTCACGCCTCCATCAATCTGTTCCACGGCACCATGCTGCTAGTGCCGATGGTGGATAACCTCATCGGGCTGTGGATTGCCATCGAAGCAACCACGCTGGTTTCGGCACTGCTGGTGGCCTATCAGAATACGCGGAATGCCTGGGAAGCAGCCTGGAAATATCTGATTATTACGTCCACCGGTATTGTGCTGGCGCTGCTCGGCACGATGTTCCTGGCAAATGCCGCGTACGACGTGGATGGCTCCCTGCTGCCACTCGATGCCAGCGGGCAACCGCTGGACAGCATGATGAACTGGACGTTCCTGATGGTGCTGGCGCGGATTGATGCCTTCGACGCGTCGGCCAACCTGGTGAAACTTTCGTTCCTGCTGGTGCTGGTCGGGTATGGCACCAAGGCAGGGCTTGCGCCCATGCATACCTGGCTGCCTGATGGTCACGGCGAAGCGCCCGCCCCCATCAGTGCGCTGCTTTCGGGGGTGCTGCTCAAGTCAGCGCTCTATGCCATCTTGCGGTTCTATACCATCACCAACACGGTGCTTGACGATGGCGGCCACTTTACGTCCACCATCTTGCTCGGCACAGGCTTGCTGTCGCTGCTGGTTGCCACGCCGTTCATCCTGAAGGAAAACCGTTTCAAGCGCGTGCTGGCCTACCACAGCCTGGAGCATATGGGCATTATCACGTTTGGCATTGGGATTGGCGGAACGGTAGCACTGGCCGGGGCGCTGCTGCACACGCTCAACCATGCCATCACCAAATCGCTGATGTTCCTGTCATTCGGCAATATTTTGCAGCGCTATGAGCAGCACGCGCAAGCTCAGGGCCGCGAACTTGACCAGGACCGCGTGACCGGCGTGCTGCGCAGTATGCCAGCTACCGGGTTGATCCTCTCGCTGGGCGGGTTGGCCCTGGTGGGCACGCCACCGTTCAACATCTTTCTGAGCGAGTTTATCATTTTGTGGGGCACGTTCAGCCGCCCCTGGGAGCCGGTCACAATCGTTGCAGCAGTGCTGTTTCTGCTCTCAACCACGCTGATTTTCTACGGGTTGGTGCGGCACCTCTCGCGGCTGGTGCTCCACCGTATGCCCAACGAACAGCGCTTTCGCGAGACGCCGATGGAGTTGTTCCCGCTGGTCTTGCTTTTCACGCTGGTGGTGCTGTCGGGAATTGGCATTGTGCCCCCGCTGTCGGGTCTGATTGACGAAAGCGTCAGAATTTTGATGGATATGCCGTAATGCCATGAATACATGAGGAAACGACTCATTCGGCTCTTCCCATGAGCCTTCCAGAACCGGAGTTGCTATGGCAGACATCCACGCGGGTATTCGAGACGTGTGTCAGGGCGAGGTCATTGAGCTGCCCCGCCGCGATGGGCGCGAACGGCACTTTGTCATCGAGAACGGCGAAGATTTGCTGCGCCTGAGCCAGTGGGCAAGCCAGCACGACTACTATTTTTGCACGATGGTCGCCAACGACGAGCGGTTGTTGGAAGACCACATCTTCAAGCTGTATTACCTCTTCTCCGCGCCAGATGGTTTCCTGGTAACGCTCGAATATCCTCTGAACGACCCGCTTCATCCCACGAAGTACCCGTCCATTCGCCCCTCTTTTCCGTCGGTCGAGCCGCTCGAACACCGGCTCTATGACACCTTCGGCCTGTCGCCGCACACCGGCGAAGTCCACAGCGGCACCCTGCTCCACACCCCCTACCCCCCCGAATACTACCCGCTGCGTCAGGGGCGCACCCGCGACAAGCTGGAAGAACGCGCTAGAGCCTATAGCCCCCCCACCCATTCCGCTTCAGCCATTGAGATGCCCGAAGGGATGCTGGCGATGCCGGTGGGTCCGATCCACGCAGGAGTAATCGAGGCCGGGTGTTTCCAGTTTCATCTGGCCGGCGAGGTCATCGAAGAGGTGCGTATCCGCCTTGGCTACAAGCACCGCGGTATCGAGAAGCTCTTCCAGACCAGCTACACGCTGGAGCGGGGGCACGAACTGGCCGAGCGGGTTTCGGGGGATGCTTCGTTTGCGCATTCGATGGCCTTCTGCCACGCGGTCGAGTCGCTGGCCGGGGTGGAGGTGCCGTTAGCGGCGCGATACTGGCGCGGGTTGCTGCTCGAACTGGAACGCTTCTCGAACCACGCTGGCGATATTGCTGCGCTGGTGCATGACATGGCTTTCGAACTGCTCGCATCGGAGCTGGCAGTAGTGCGCGAACAAACCCTGCGCCTGAACCAGCGGGTGTGTGGGCACCGCCTGCTGCGGGGGGTCAACGTTCCCGGCGGAGTGCATCTGCTCCACCGGCCCCACCTGAATGACGTGCAACGGACCATCGAAACGCTGGCAGCCCGCCTGCTCAACCTGGGCAAATCCGTGCTGGAGATGCCAGCGTGCCGCGAGCGGATGGTCAACACGGGGGTGCTCACCTGCAACGAGGCCCGGACCGGAGGGGCCACCGGCCTGGTGGCGCGGGCTTCGGGGTTGTGGAAGCACGACTTTCGCCTGCGCCACCCCTGTGGGGTCTATGCCATCCCGGCGCTGGCGCTGGCCGATGAACTGCGCCACACGGTCGTCCTATCGGATGACGACCTTCCATCGAGCATCCACCGCCGCGTGCCCATCTACCTGTCGGATCTCCAGGGGGATGTGTTTGCGCGGCTGGCGCTGCGCGTGGCCGAAGCCGAAACATCGGTGCATCTCGTGGCGCGGTTGGTGGCAGCACTACGCCAGAAGGGGGGGCGAAGCGAGCCGCTGGTGGTGCCGCTGGAAAAGTTGCTCCGCGCCGTGCCCAATTTTGAATATGGCATCGGCTACGCTGAGAGTTGGCGTGGCGAGATTATCTACTGGCTGATGAAGGGGCCGCGCAATACCATCTTTCGCTGCGACCTGCGCGACCCGTCCTTATTCAACTGGACGGCGATGCGCCAGGCTATCATCCGCAAACCCGACCCACGTGACCCCACGGGACGGCGCTACCTGGAAAACATCCTGGCCGATTTTCCGCTTATCAACAAGAGCTTCAACCTTTCCTACGCCGGCCACGACTTATGAAGATGATTGACCGATTGGACTGAATGGACTGAATGGACTGAATGGACTGAATGGACTGAATGGATAGGGTGGTGAAGATGCGCGAGGGGACTGAACCCATCTCTCATATGGCGCGGTTGCTGTTGGGGCGCGTGTTCGGCTTGCTGACGGGCCGCCGCACGCTCTATGCGGAGGATGCAGCAGCGCGGTATGGGCCGGAGTTGGCGCGTGGGCGACGCTCGGTCTTTGTGCGCCACCTGGACTGCGGTTCGTGCAATGGCTGTGAAATTGAATTGAGCGCCCTGGTCAATCCGCTCTATGATATCGAGCGATTCGGTATCCGGTTTGAGGCGTCGCCGCGCCATGCCGATGTGCTGGCGCTGACCGGGCCTTTCACACGCAACCTGGAGACGGCGGCGTATCTGACGTATGCCGCGATGGCCGAGCCACGGTGTATCGTGACCATTGGCGATTGCGCCCACGATGGTGGTATATTCAAAGATACGTATGCGCTGGCAGACCGCCCGGCCTTTCTGGAGCAGGCAGTGGTGGCCCACGTGCCGGGATGCCCTCCCACCCCGGAAGCTATCCTGCGGGCCCTGGCGCAACAACCGCGTGGGACTGGGTAGGGCCGGTTTGCTCCAGCAGGACATGATCGGGTATACTCAAGGCTCCACCCACGACACAGCGTAGTGTATGAACCGACCAGAGCGACAGGAGTGGAGGATGAACGCACAGGAAAAAGGACCAACCACTGCCGATGAAGCCTGGGACCTGCTGATGCAGGGCAACCGGCGCTATGTGGAGGGGCAGGCAGTGCATCCGCGGCAAGGCCGCCAGCGGCGCGTTGATCTGTTGCACTACCAGAACCCGTTTGCCGCAGTGCTCGGCTGTGCCGATGCGCGGGTTCCGCCGGAAATACTTTTCGACCAGGGGATTGGGGATATCTTCGTGGTTCGGACCGCGGGCAACATTGCCGACCCCGGTTCAGCACTCGGTAGCCTCGAATTTGCCGTTGCCAAACTGGGCACTCCGCTGCTGGTGGTGCTCGGACACCAGCACTGCGGGGCCATCATGACCGCCTGGGAAGCCACCACAACTGGCATAACCGCGCCCGGCCATCTCGCCAGCATCGTAGCGGCCATCCAGCCATCGTTTCAGAAGCCGCACCCGGTGCGGAGCACCGACGACCTTGAACAGGCCATACGCAACCATATCGCGTTGCAGGTGATGAAGCTGCGCCGGACCGGGCCGATTCTCTCGCAAGCGGTAGCCGCCGGGCGGCTCAAGATTGTGGGAGCCTGCTATCACTTCGAGACCGGGGCCGTCGAACTCGTAGATGTCTGATACCCTGCACAATACTGGGTGAAGATCTGCCCCCCTGCAAGCCTTCTCATCAGCTTGCGGAGGGGCAGCCTCACCGCCCGGCGTCCGGTTCTGCCGCCTGCTGTTGGTCATCCCGCTATCAGGGACGGTTTCCGGTCGTGAGCATCGGCAGGAAGTGGTACCGCCGGGCCGGAACTGCTCCCGCCGTCAGGGACACTTCTACCGCTCCGTCCACCTGCTCTCGTTCGCGCAGCGGCGCATCCGCGCTGAGCGTCAGCGATTCCTGGGATTCCGAGGTCTCGTCCGATGCCGATACCTGAGCGTCGCGGGAGCGGAGGGTGATGGTATAGGTTCCCGTGCCGGCGTTGCTGGTGTTCAGAAGCACGACGATGTTTCCATCGGCAGTCGTGCGAAGTTGGTCATGCACGAGCCGGTTGTTGATGCGCAGTTCCAGCCTGGTGAGCGGCGGGAAGTTCGTTCCGTGCAGTGTGAAGAAGCTGCCAGGGCATCCGTCCGGATAGTTCCAGTTCAGGTCTGGACGGGCCGGAACCTCCGGAGAGGTCGTGGGCATTGCGGTGGGTGCTGCGGTGGGCACCACCGTGGCAGTTTCATCCGCCGGGGGAAAGGGCGTCACGGTCGCGGTGGGGACCGAAGGCTGGCTGCCAGCATCCGCATCGCGCACTAGCCGGACGTAGTTTGTTATGCGGATAGCATCCCCCTGCGGTCCGTGGCCGGTGGGCCATTCCGAAGGATCGCCCATTTTGGGGTCGCTGCGTTGGGCACCGGCCCCATGCACATCGCTCCAGACCCCGTGCATATAGCCCATGGCCCGCCCAAAGGCCACATACACCGCGTTGTGGGCCGGGTCGTTCGTCCAGTTGAGGTGGGTCGTGCTGCTCCAGAAGGAGGGATAATCAGGTTCACCTGCTTCGTTGGTGATACCGGTGACGTCGAACAGCGGGTCAATGGCCGCGGAGCTGCTGGTATCGGGCGAACGGGTGTAGTCCACAATGCTTTGCAGTTCTTTGGCATTGGGCAAGCGCCAATCGCGGTAGCCAAGGTAGTTGGCGTCGTTCTGCTGCTGCACCCAGGCCAGTGCCGCATCCCAGGTGAAGCCAGCACCGCTATCTTGCTGCGCCCACATCAGGCCAGTCGCCTGGTCGGTGATGGTCCCATCCTCGTTATCCACCAGGGCATTCTGCCCGTAGCTGTTGTTGCCACGCGTGCAGATAACGAAGAACGTTTTATCCAGGGGGTAGGCTTTGATGCGCCCATCAGCAAGGTTGACCCCAAACAGGGCCTCCCGCCCCATCGCCATGCCGACATAGCGGGTGCTGCTGGCATACTGGGCATCAATGATGCGTTCGCCAGCGCTGGTATCGCCATAGGCAAAGGCAAAGTATTCATCGTTGAGAAAGGGCTTCAGGTTCGAGATATCCAGACCATTGTAGCCACTGGGGTCGGTGCCGCTGAAGTCTATGAGTGAATAGAGTTGCTTGATATCGGGCAGTCTCCAGTCCGTATACCCGGCGAGCGACAGGTTGTCGCAGTAGCCAGTCGCCTCGTCGTAGGTCAACTTATCGGCTGCATCAATATCGCCATCGCCGTCGGTATCGGCGCTCTGCTGCCACATCAGGCCGGTCACGTTGTCCGTAACCGTGCCATTGCCGTGGTCGGTGTAGGAAGGCTGATTGCCCGTGAACTGGGCATCCTGCCCGGAGAAGAGGTCGCCCTCGGTGGGGCACTGAATGGCCGTAAGGTCGTTGTAGCAGGAGGTCTGGCCGGTGTCAACAAGGGGGTAGCTCGCGCTCTGTGCGGCGCTGTTCTGGGGTAGCAGCACCCAGAACAGGGTCAGCAGGATGGCGCAACCCATGAGCCATTGCCAAGACAGTGGTTGCCATCTCGTTTTCGTTTTTATCCAGTCCATCAGCTTCATCAGTTTCATCATCAGCTTCATCACGGTGCTCCTCGCATGGTTTCCAAAGGTTCCAACCGGGTGCCCGATGCAACCCGGCTCCATCAGGTAACAGAACCGTCCTCACCCATGAGACTAGCACATCCCGGTGCCAGGCACCAGTGCTGGCCGTCATTTCGTTCTGCGTCACAGCCGGGATCTGGCTCCTGACGAGCCGTGACAGAGGTCACGGTCCCCGAACCAGATTCATGACGGGGACCATAGAGACAATGGGGGGATGATGGTATACAATAGAAGGCATGAACCTACAAAAATCGCAAACCAGGATGGAAGTTATCGGCTTGCTGCCGCTCACGGTGGCGCTCTGGTTGGGCTATGTCCTGGTCCTGGCGCTGATTGATGAGGTGTTTTATCCTCACCCCATCTTGTCGCCTACCTATTACCTGGTCAACGGGATGGATGCCCTGCTGGTCATGGGGTTGCTGTTCTGGTCGCGGGGACGGGATCGGTTCGAAACCGCGGTGGTCCCACTGGTGATTGGCCTGCTGGTGCTGGTGCCCATCGTGCTCCTCAAGCTGCCAGGGATGAGGTTTCCGCCCACGCCGGCGAGTAGTCCAGAGTCCATCCAGTTGCGCCAGATGCCGCTGCTGATGCTGGCGCTGGTACTCACCGCCTGGCAGTATGGATGGTGGGCCGTTTTGCTGTTTTGCAGTGGGATAGCCATGCTCACGATGGGTCTGCATCTCGGTGTTGGCCGACCAGTTGGAGCACCATTCTGGCCGCCGGTCATCGTGCTCATCATCCAGATGGTCAGTTTTCTGGTGGTGGGCTACGTGATCAGCGCCCTGATTCGCCGGGTGCAACAGCAACAGCACTCGCTGACCGAGGCGAACGCCCGGCTGACGGTCTACGCCACGACCCTGGAGGAACTGACTATCAGCCGGGAGCGCAACCGCATGGCGCGAGAACTCCACGATACGCTGGCGCACACGCTCAGTGGCTTGAGCGTACACCTGGAAACGATGAAAGCCTACTGGGATGTCAACCCGGCGGCCGTCCGGGCCATGCTTGATACCTCGCTGTCGGCCACCCGCTCCGGTTTGCAAGAGACGCGGTTGGCGTTGAAATCGCTGCGGGCCAGCCCGCTGGACGACCTGGGACTCTTGCAGGCTTTGCGCCAGATGGTGACCGAAACCGCCGAACGGGCCAATTTGCGGGTGAACCTGGTGCTGCCGCCACAGGTGCCCCCCCTGAAATCGTCCGTCGAGCAGTGTCTCTATCGGGTTGCGCAGGAGGCTATGGCGAATGTCGCGCACCATGCCAACGCCCGCCAGATGGCCGTAGAATTGGCGGTGAGCGGCGCGGCGGTCTTCTTGCGCGTGAGCGATGACGGCTGCGGCTTCATCCCGCATCAGGCACCATCGGCGGGGCATTTCGGGCTGATGGGTATGCGAGAACGCGCCGGGTTGGTCGGTGGCACCCTGACCATTACCAGCCAGCCGGGGCAGGGCACTACGGTTCAGTTGAGCATCCAGTCCGGTACCCGACCCGGCGTCCAATCCTCCATCCAGTCGAGTATCCAGGGGGCGAGGCTATGAAAATTGTGATTTGCGACGACCAGGCGCTCATTCGGGATGGCCTGTCGCTGTTGCTCGGCCTGGAGCGGGATATCGAGGTGGTCGGGCTGGCACAGGATGGCGCAGAGGCGGTGGAACTGGTGGCCCAGCACCAACCAGAACTGGTGCTGATGGATTTGAAGATGCCCGGCATGAACGGTATTGAGGCGACGCGCCAGATTCGCGCCCGGTATCCGTCCATCAAGGTGCTGGTGCTCACCACCTACGACGATGATGCCTGGGTGTTCGACGCCATCCGGGCAGGAGCTGCGGGCTATTTGCTGAAGGATTTGCCGCGGGAAGAGGTTATCAAAGCGGTGCGGGGCACGGTGGCGGGGCAGGCGTTTGTTGACCCATCGGTGGCCGGGAAGCTGATACAGCAGGTGGCGAGCGAACAGGTTGCCCCGTCAACCCGGATTACCGATATCCTGACCGGGCGCGAAACAGAGGTATTGTGTTTGCTGGCGCAGGGCTGCTCCAACACAGAGATTGCCGCCCGCCTGCACCTGTCGGAGGGCACCGTGCGCAACCACCTGAGCACTATCTTTGCCAAACTGAACGTGGCCGACCGCACCCAGGCGGCTATCCTTGCCATTCAACACGGTCTCGGCAAAGGCTGACCAGCCGGGGGTTGAGCGACCTTTTCAGAAAACTCAGCGGATTTCAGCTTTCAGCGTAGCCCTGAGCCGGGGCTATGCTATAATGTGCGGTACATACGGATGAGGAATGCCCTCATCTGGATTCAACAGAACCAACTGGAGATCAGGAGACACAAAGGAAATAGTATGGCGTCCATTTTCTCTCGGATTGTTACGGGCGAAATTCCGTCCGCAAAAGTCTACGAAGATGAACACACGCTGGCCTTTATGGATATCAACCCGGCCTCACGGGGGCACACGCTGATCATCTGCAAAGAAGAATACCCCGGTCTGCTCGATGTTCCTCCCCGTCTGGTGGAGGCCGTCGCCAGAACCACGCAGCGCGTGGCCCGGGCCATCATGACCACCCTCCAGCCGGATGGCTTGAACATCGTCCAGAACAACGGGGCCGCCGCGGGGCAAGTCGTTTTTCACTACCATATTCACATCGTCCCCCGCTGGAAAGGCGACCAGGTATCGCCCTTCTCGCGGCAGGGGAAGGCCGACCCGCAAGAACTCCAGGAACTGGCAACGATGATCGGGAACAACATGCATTGATGGACCAGCGAGCGGTCTTCTTGCAACTGGCCCGGCAGGAAGGCTTTTATCCAGACGCTGCCCTGGCGGCGTTCAATACCATCGAAGCGAGCCTGAACCATGCGGGCTATGGTCAACAGGCAACGTTTTATGTCTATCGCATGGTCCGGCATGAGGGAACAGAAGCAGAAGCCAGGGAGGCCGGCGGTCTGGAGCATGAGCCGACCCGCCTACTCCTGGTTTTCTCATCTCCCGATGCAGCGCTCGCCTTTGCGCAGCAACACCAGCTGCGACCAACCCCGCGCCTGCTCTCATTGAACCTTGCCCAACTTCTGGCAACGCTGGTGCAGCGTCCGGCCATCAAAGCGCTCATCTTCTCAGAAGAACATGCCGCCGTGTCACCAGAAACCCGTATCCCAACCGTGTTTCATCTGGAACGCCAGGAGCTATTAGTCATGCTGAAAGGAACTACGCCGTGACCAGCCGATTTGACGAACTCCGTGTCTTTTCTGGCAACAGCCACCCCGAACTGGCGCAGGCTATCTGCGACCGCCTGGGGTTGCCCCTGAACCACGCCAGCATCAAGAAATTTGTGAATGACAATATCTTTGTCAAGCTCCACGAAAGCGTACGCGAGAAAGATGTCTTTGTGATTCAGTCGCTCTGCCCCCCCCTGAGCGACAGTATTATGGAAATGTTGATATTGCTCGACACCTGCAAGCGGGCTTCGGCTGGTCGTGTCACGGCGATCATCCCCTACTACGCCTACGGGCGCACCGACAAGAAAGATCAGCCCCGCGTCCCCATCACGGCGCGCCTGCTGGCCGACATGATCCAGGTGGCCGGGGCGCAGCAGATTGTCACGCTGGACCTGCACGCCGGGCAGATCCAGGGGTTCTTCAGCGTCCCCGTGAACGAATTGAGTGCGCTCTCTTTGCTGGTGCGCTACTTCGATGCCAAAGGGTGGGACAACGCCATCGTCGTGTCGCCGGATATGGGGTTTGCCAAACGCGCCCGTAACTTTGCCGAAATGCTCGGCGTGCCGCTCGCCATTGCCGAAAAGCGGCGGCTCCAGAACCTTGCCAGCCAGGACGGAAACCTCACCTCGCCGGAGGTGCTCAACCTGATCGGGGAGGTGAAGGGGATGCGCTGTATCGTCGTAGACGACGAAATTGCCACGGGCGGCTCGATGCTCGAAGTGGTGCATCTGCTCATCCAGCGGGGGGCCGAAGAAGTCTATGCCTGCTGTGTCCACCCGGTGCTGGTCGGCCCGGCGGTCGAGCGGCTCCGCGCCAGCCCCATCAAAGAGCTGGTCACCACCGACACCCTGCCGCTCCCGCCGGAAAAGCGCTGGCCTGGCCTGACGGTGATTTCGGTCAGCAACCTGCTGGCTGAGGTTATCCAGCGTATCCATAGTGGGATTTCGGTTGACAATATCTTCCAACTGCACCGCCACCCGGCCCTGGGCTAGCCGGGCCAGCTTGCGTCCTCACTGCCGTCGCGGGGGGGCGCAGGTCGTCGAGACCCCCGGTCTCCCACTGGAAAACGCGGGGAGACCGGGGGTGAGCACCAGCAAGCCGGCTATTGCCCGAACAGGGACGCCAAGACGCCAGGACACCAGAAGGGTCAGCTCGGTTCGGCCTGGTCAATGGCCTCGCGGGCTTGCCGGGTGAGCCGTTCCAGTTCACGGTTCACAACGTGCTGCCATTCTTCGGCTTCGTTATCTTCCAGGGCCCCCCCGCCATATTTCAATTCCATTGCCAGGTCCCACCCCCGCTTGAGGGCAAAATCCTCCAGTTCGTGCTGGCGACTGGGAAGCCAGCGGCGCTTGACGAAGTGTTTGAATGCCCGCTCCATACGTTTGGAACCATCGGGGTTGAGCGACGGCAAAGGAATCCATCGGTCGCTATCTTTGGGGTCAGGGCTGGTAGAACTGCTGAAGTAGATTTCCTGGTGGGTCACCGAATAGCGATACTCCCCGCTTCCTGCGTGATTGGATGGATTGCCGGCAATCGCTCCCATTAACATTCGGTCTGTCGGTGCCATAGTTCTCTTATCCTCGTATCGTTCGCTATCGTCTTCCGCTTCGAAAGAAGCCACGCTATAGACTATCGAAGTACGAGGATTTTGTCAACTGCGCCCCAACGACCCCCGTCGCTGATATCAAGTCAAGGGGTGCGTGGTTGGTAGCTTGTCGGGTCTATCAGCAGTGGTGGGTCAAAGGCAGCCGCCACCTGCTCCCAGGGCACAAATTTGAAATTGGCGTTGGCGTTTTCAATCTCGCCATCGTCTTCCACTGGAAACAGCGGTGCATTGTGACCGTCCTGCACCACCAGCAAGCCGGTGGGAAAGCGCTCACCAAGTGAGACGTTGAGCACCATCGCACCGTCGCATTCCTGCACCCCGTCAATATCCCCGGCTGCGCCAATCTGGAAACTGCCGATATAGTCGTTGTTCCCCTCGCGGCGAAACACTGCGAACGTATGGTTGCCCTGGCTCGACGCAATCAGGTAGCCCTGCCCTTCGGGGCCAAAGTAGATGGTCAATCCCTCAACGTCGGCCACCAGGTAGTTGCTGGCAGGGGCGACGGCATGAATCCGGGTTCCCTCGCTGCCGCCATCGGGGGCGGCCGCAAATTTCCAGATGCCGCCATTTTCCTGCCCGACATAGAGAAAGCCCATGGACGGGTCAACCACCATCCCCTCGGTCTGGGCATCTTCCGGTTCGCCCCCTTCCGGGGTCGGCACCGTCATGGTGCGCACCCGGTTCCACCCGATGGTCCCGTTGCCTGAGTCAATCAGTTCAAACTGGGCAATCTCGCCCGTCTCGCGTCGGTTTGCGAAGGCATAGAACGTACCACTGGACGGATCGCGATACACCGCAACACCGTAGGCCGTGGTTTCTCCGTCCGACTCCGCACCCTCCGGGGTGAAGAGCAGTGGACGGTTGGGGTCGGTGATATCGGTCAGTTGGCGCGAGGCAGGGTCAACCTGGAAGATGACCAGACGGTCCTGGTAGCGGTCGGTAGCCACAATGATATCGGTGGGGGTCCCACCAAGCGGGAAGCCATAGGCAAGGTCAACATTGTTGTAGCGGACCCCGTCGGGGCTGATGCTTTGCAGCACTTCGCCATTGAGATCGTACACATCCAGACCGCCATCTTTGAGCACCGCGACCACCAGGCTCAGAGATGGGTCGTCGGGATGCACCCAGATGGCCGGGTCGTCGGCATCACCGAGGCGCTCATTGTTGGGCGGCTCATCTATATCATCCAGCACCGAATGGGTTTCGAGCACCGGTTGGACGACGGGTATTCCCTCGGCGGCCTCTGGCTCACTCAGGGTCGCGGTCATAGTCGCCGTTGTGGGCCGGGTCGTCGGGATCGGGGCATCGGTGGGTGCTTCGGTTCCGGTGGCTGAAGCCGGGGGCGTCGCGTCCGGCTCGCTCAGGGTCACGGTCACCGTCGTGGGCCGGGTCGTCGGGATCGGGGCATCGGTAGGTGCTTCGGTTCCGGTGGCTGAAGCCGGGGTCGCTGCACTGGTCGGTTCCGGACTGGTGACCGGTTCAC
Source organism: Chloroflexaceae bacterium (assembly GCA_012032475.1). Classification (GTDB taxonomy): domain Bacteria; phylum Chloroflexota; class Chloroflexia; order Chloroflexales; family Chloroflexaceae; genus JAAUSY01. Next base: position 7,211 of record JAAUSY010000045.1, on the reverse strand, counting down.
CGCAGGCCGTAAGGGACAGCAGAAGTACCAGACATGGTAGCAACATCTTGAGATAACGGAACACCGCTTGCTCCTTTCGCCCGCTCAGGCGGGCCAATACATTCAATCAATCCGTGAGACTACCCCGACCATTGACCATTGGGAGGAAGAATCAGCGGATTGATGATGGATGATTGATAATTGATGGCACAGTATAGCAGAAAATTGTGAACCGCACGTTAAGCAGAGGTAAACAGTTACCCTGAACGACGGAAGGGAACCTGGCTTGACGCCGGCCCGGAGCGTTGCTATCATAGGCCCGATGAAAACCCTTTCGGCAGACACCCACCCCGACGTAGAGCGGGCGCAGATGGCGCGGCTGCGCCAGATGTCTCCTGGGCAGCGAGGGGATATCGCCCTCTCGATGATTGCGTTTGCCATTGAGGGAGCCAGGTTTGCCATGAAACGGACCCACCCCGGAGCGAGCGAAGGCGATATCAAGGCCATCTTCGCAGCGGTGTATTATGGCAAGAAGGTCGCAGAAGGTTTGCGGGTAGCTCCAGATGACCAGCAGCAGCAACGGAACGGAGAAGGGATGAACCTGTTTCTCAGCGCCATGAGTCCGGTCATAGATGCGCTGGAGCATCTTGGGGTGCCCTACTATATTGGTGGTTCGGTTGCCAGCATCATCCATGGCGTGCCGCGCACCACGATAGATGTAGACCTGGTGGCGGACCTTGCCGCCGAGCACGTTCGTCCCCTGGTGCAGGCTTTGCAGGCAACCTGCTACCTCGAAGAAACGATGATACAAGAGGCGCTCTTCCACCGTTCGTCGTTCCATATCATTCACCAGGAGAGCGGCATCAAGGTGGACGTGTTTCTGCCCGGACTGCGGGCCTTCGACCGCGAAATGGCAAAACGTGCCCGGCCCCTGATCATCGCCGAGACCAACCCTCGCCCGTTCTTTCTGGCCTCCCCAGAAGACACCATCCTGAGCAAATTGGAATGGTATGCCATGGGCAACCAGGTTTCGGAACGCCAGTGGAACGACGTGCTTGGCATCCTCAAGGTTCAGGGGGAGGCGCTTGACCAGACCTACCTGCGCCGGTGGGCCACCGAACTCGCGCTTAGCAGCCTTCTGGAACGAGCCATCGAGGAAGCCGGGTAGGCCAGATGAGCCAGACAGGTAGATAGGCAGGATAGACAGGATAGACAGGTGGATAGGCAGGATAGACAGGTAGACAGGATAGCGTTATGGACCGCACCAACCACGACGAACTTTTGACCCGCGGAGTTGCCGAGATTATCGTTGAGTCGGAACTCCGCGAGCGGCTGAAGCAGGGCGAAAAGCTGCGGCTCAAGCAGGGCTTCGACCCAAGCCGCCCCCACATGCACATCGGGCATACGGTAGGGTTGCGCAAGCTCCGCGCCTTCCAGGATCAGGGACACCAGGTGGTCTTGATTGTGGGCGACTGGACGGCCCGCATTGGCGACCCAAGCGGGCGCGACGAGACCCGCCCCCGTCTCACAGCGGAGGTGGTCCGAGAGAACGCCCGCACCTATATGGAACAGTTTTTCCGCATTGTGGACCGTTCGCGCACCGAAGTGCGCTGGCAGAGCGAGTGGTACGAGAATTTTCCGCTCGAACGCGCCCTGGAACTGGCCGGGCGCTTCACGCTGGCGCAAATGCTGGCCCACGAGACCTTCCGCAAGCGCTATGAGACGGGTTCTCCGCTGACCATTCTGGAGCTGATGTACCCGATGCTCCAGGCCTACGACTCGGTGGCGGTCAAGGCCGATGTGGAATTTGGCGGCACCGACCAGAAGTTCAACAACCTGGCCGGGCGCGAACTCATGGCCCAGATGAACCTGCCGCCACAGCACGTCTTGCTGCTGCCGCTCATCCCCGGCACCGATGGGCGCAAGATGGGCAAATCGTTCGATAATACCGTGGATATCCTGCTGCCGCCACCGGAAATGTATGGTAAGATGATGTCCATGAGTGACGAGGTGTTGCCGCTCTACTATGAAGTGCTCACCGATGTTCCAGGGCCGGAACTCGACGAGATTCGGCAGGCGCTCGCCGGCGGCAGGGTCAATCCGCGAGACCTGAAGATGCGCCTGGCGCGGGAGGTCGTGGCCCAGTTTCATAGCCCCGCTGACGCCCAGACTGCCGAAGAGGACTTTGTCCGGCGGTTTGTGCGCCGCGAGATGCCCGAAGCTATTCCCGTGCATACCCTCACCGAACCCGTCAATCTGGTTGACCTGATGGTCATGGCAAAGCTGGCTTCGAGCAAGAGCGAGGCCCGGCGGCTGATAGACGGCGGAGGGGTGCGCCTGGATGGGGAGCGGGCCGAGCGCTACGACCAGGTGTTTGCCCCCGGTTCGGGGGTGGTCATTCAAGTGGGGAGGCGAAAATTCATCCAGGTTCAGTGAGGTGCAAGACCAGGGCCAGGATTACATCATCAGACTAGGGAAAACTCTGGCTGAAGAGCAGCGCCGTGGCTGCGACAACTGCACGGTGGCTGGCGGCCTGGAGCAGTTCCTTGCTGCGTGGCAAAATGGCGAGGCTCCTGGGGGAGTGTTGAAGCTCCCGGCGGTGCAACATGCGCTGAACCTCCTGGAAAACTACGAAAGTCAACCCCCTTCCATCCGCCGGGAGCGGGTGGGGAGCGCGTTGGAAACGCTGCGTTCCCTCTTCCGCAAGCCACAACCAGCCGGGCAGCGCAGGCAGCGCCCCACCGCGTTCCACCGTTTCCCCCCGGAGACGGCCCCGGACCCGGCTTCCCCCGCCTCAGCCTCACTGGCCCCGCTGCCGCTTGACACGCCGGTATCGAAACTACCGGGGGTCGGGCGCAACGTTGCGCTGGCATTCAAGCGGCTTGGCCTCCACACCGCCGAGCACCTGCTCTACCACTTCCCTCACCGCTACGACGACTACCGTTCGCAGAAACCGATTGCGAACCTGCGGCCCGGCGATATCGAAACGGTCACCGGCACGGTCTGCGAGGTGCGCACCTTCCCGCTGAAGCGCCAGGGGAGCTACGGTATCGAGGTGCTGCTTGACGATGGCAGCAGCACCCTGAAGGTGACCTTCTTTGGTTCGCACTGGCTCATCAAACAGTTTCCCATCGGACGAAAGCTCGTGGTCAGTGGGAAGGTCAAGGCGTTCCGCGGGATGATACAGATGAGCAGCCCCGACTGGGAGCCGTATACCGAGGACGAGTTGCTCCATACCGGGCGGTTAGTGCCGGTGCATCCCCTCACGAAGGGGCTGCACGAACGCAATGCCCGCCTGGTCATCAAACAGGTGATTGACCAGGCCGCGCCGTTCCTCGAAGACTACCTTCCCCAGACCATACGGGACCGCGTCGAGGTGCTCCCCCTGTCCGAGGCTATCGCCCAGATCCACTTCCCCGATAGTCAGGAGATGCTGACCCGCGCTCGCCGCCGCCTGGGGTTCGATGAGTTTCTGCTCATCCAACTGGGCGTGGTGCAGCGTAAGATGCTCTGGCAGAGCGAACTGAGCTACCCCCTGCGACTCTTCGAAGCCGTCCACCACGACCTGCTGGCACAGCTTCCCTTCACGCTCACCGGTGCCCAACAACGGGCGCTCACGGAGATTTTTGCCGATATCCAGCGCTCCGTCCCGATGGCCCGCCTGCTCCAGGGCGACGTGGGGAGCGGCAAGACCATCGTTGCGGCGGCGGCCTTGCTCCAGGCCATCGCCAATGGTCTCCAGGGGGCGCTGATGGCTCCGACCGAAATTCTTGCTGAGCAGCACTACCGCGGCCTGCGCCAGCTTCTTGGGAAGGTGCGGGTCCCGCGGACGAGGAAGGAAGCCGACGGGGATGGCCCGGACGCGGAACCGCACTTCACCGAAGAACGGCGAAAGCGGTTGGACGAAATCAAGCAGTTGCTTGGGATGACCCCGGAAGATGACCTGGGGGGCGAGGGCGTGCGCGTGGCGCTGCTCACCGGCAGCCTGGGCAAGAAGAATCGCCGCCGGGTGCTGGAGGCGATTGAGAACGGGGATGTTGACCTGGTCGTTGGGACGCACGCCCTGATTACCGAGGGCGTGCGCTACCACGACCTGGGTCTGGTCTGCGTGGACGAACAGCACCGCTTTGGTGTCGAGCAGCGCGAACGGCTGAAGAACAAGGGTTTCAACCCGCACATGCTGGTCATGACCGCCACCCCCATCCCCCGCACGCTCACGATGACTATCTACGGCGACCTGGATACGTCGGTGCTCAACGAACTTCCGCCGGGACGGCAGGCGATTAGAACCGTCTGGATACGCCGCTCGGAGCGCACCAAAGCCTATCGCCACCTCCGCAAGGAGATAGAGAAGGGACGTCAGGCATTTGTCATCTGCCCGCTGGTCGAAGAGAGCGAGAAGGTTGACCTGCCTTCGGCCGAGGAGATGCACGCCAATCTGCAAAACGACATCTTCCCCGACCTGCGCATTGGCCTCATCCACGGGCGGATGCTGCCCCGCGAGAAGGACGAAACGATGCGGGCATTTGGAGCGCACCAGTTTGACCTTCTGGTGGCGACGGCGGTAGTCGAGGTGGGGATTGATGTGCCCAATGCCACGACGATGATGATAGACGGGGCCGAGCGGTTTGGTCTAGCGCAACTCCACCAGTTCCGGGGGCGCGTGGGGCGCGGGCAGCACCAGAGCTACTGTATCCTGGTCAGCGATATCGAGAACGAGGTCACGACGCAGCGGTTGGAGGCGATGGAGACCATTCACGATGGCTTTGAACTGGCGGAAATTGACCTCAAGCTGCGCGGCCCCGGCGAGTTTTTTGGCCGGCGGCAGAGCGGCACCCCGGACCTGAAGGTGGCCCAACTGACTGATACGCGCCTGATCCACACAGCTCGCCTGGAGGCGCAGAAGATTCTGACGGAAGACCCGCAACTGGAACGACCCGACCACGCGCTGTTGCGCAAGAAGGTGCAAGAAGTACAGGAACGCTGGAAAGAAGTAGGAGGAGCAAGCTAACTTATGACAACCTATGAGATTGCTGCATGTACGACGCTAAATGCCTCACCCGAAGAAGTCTGGTCAGTTCTTGACAATATCCCTGGCTGGAAAGACTGGATGCCCGCCACCCAGAATGTCCGCATTGACCTGCTGAGCCATGGTTCTCCCCGACCGGGATACCGCTTTCGCCTGAGTGGGGGAATGGTCCACGCCACGATGGAGGTGACGGGCTACTCTCCCCTGGAGCGCACTATTCAGTTTCGCCTGAACCTGCCCCCGGTCAGCGGGGAGACCCAGTGTGTGGTCACTCCGCTGGAGCCTGGGCGGTGCCAGTTGGAGCGCGTTGACCGCCTCTTTCTGCCCGGCCCGCTGGTCAAGTTTCTGGATGCGACGCAGCGCAGCCGCTTTGAAAATCTGGCAACCGATTTTATGCGTTCGCTCAAGCAGGCGGTAGGGCAAAAGGAGCCGTATAAGGAGACGTATGTCGGCGCACCAGCAGCCTGAAAACCCCGATGCGGCCCGCCACCTGGCAGAGGCGATGGTTCGGGCCGGGCTTCGCGGCCCGGCGGCTTTCGTTCTGGATATCCTCGCTCCCTTCGATTTCTTGAGCACGCAGGCGATGATGTTCGTGCGTCCTTTTACCGTCGGTTGGCGGTGGGAGCCATATACCAGGGCGCTGACCGAGGAGGTGGCATGGCGCGAGCTTCGGCGGGCGCTCAGTGAGGCCGGGGGGGAGAAGTCGCGATGAGCGCGGTGCGTGTTGGGAATCGCCTGGCCCAGGATTCGTCTTTCGATATCCTGGGCCAGCCGTAAGATACCCTTGACCTTTAGGACTTTCGCTTCTGAGCAATTATGTGGTTTCCTCGTGCTGCTGCCCTGAGTGATAGTCAGGGTCTCAAACCCTTTCACAAGAGGATTCTTACTTCGTTTAAAATATCACAAGCGAAAGTCCTGACCTTGATGGTTCAAACACCGGGTTGGACCGTGCGGGGCATTGCCCGCTCCTCAGCCAGGGCGGGCCGGGGAAACTCGCGCCCGCACCCGCCCTATCCAGCGTGGCTTTCAGACCACACGGCGGCTACTCACCGGTCATCTCCTCCGTGCCGGTCATTTCCTCCGTGCCGGTCATTTCCTCCGTGCCGGTCATTTCCTCCGTGCCCATCATCTCCTCGGTGCCGGTCATCTCCTCGGTGCCGGTCATTTCCTCGGTACCCATCATCTCCGTGGGTTCGGCAGTCGCTTCGGGCATCTCAAAGACCGGCGTGCCGTTCACTGTGACCATGGTGAGCTTCTCAACGGCCTGTTCGCGCACCGGGTCGGGCAGCGGGGCATAGCCCAGTTCCTCCGCGGTGCTGGAGCCTTCTGTCAACGCCCAGTAGAGGAAGTCTGTCAGGGCTTGTGCTTTGGTTTCGTCAGTCATCTCAGCCCGCACCAGCATCCAGGTGAACCCGGCGATGGGGTAGGCATTCTCGCCTTCCGGCGGGTTGACGATGTTCATGCGCAGGTCGGCGGGCATATCCGACAGGAAGCCGGCCGCGGCCTCGCTCACCGTCTCCAACGATGGTTCCACGTAGTTGCCGGCAGCGTTCTTGATGGACGGGGCCGGCAGGTCGTTCGCCAGCGCGTAGATCAGTTCGACATACCCGATGGCTCCTTCCGTCTGCTTGACCGCCGAGGCCACACCGGGGTTTTTCTCGCTCCCGATGCCCACCGGCCACTCGACGGTCTTGCCGGCGCCCACCTGGGTGTTCCACTCTTCGCTCACGCTGCTCAGGTAGTTGGTGAAGATACTGGTCGTCCCGGAGCCGTCTGAGCGATGCACCACGGTGATGGGCGTTTCAGGCAAGATGGCGTCGGGGTTGTCCGCGGCAATGGCCGAGTCATTCCAGGTCGTAATGGTGCCCATGAAGATACCGACCAGCGTGTCCGGCGAAAACTGCAAGTCGTCCACACCGGGCAGGTTGTAGGTCGCGACGACTGCCCCCAGCACGGTGGGGATGTGGAAGACCTCGTGACCATATTCGTCCAATTCTTCGTCCCCGATGTACTCGTCGGTGCCTCCGAAGTCGGTGATGTCGCTCAAGAAGTTTTCGATGCCCTGGCCGGAGCCGACCGGCTGGTAGTTGATCAGGACGCCGGGGGGCGAAGTCCTGGTATTCGTCAATCCAGCGCTGGTAGAGCGGGTCGGGGAAGCTCGCGCCGGCCCCCTCCAGCGTGGCGTTCAGGTCGCGCGGCTGCC
>JAAUSY010000206.1 GCA_012032475.1 Chloroflexaceae bacterium | reverse complement strand
CTGCTCCAACCCCTGCTGTCCGCCCCTGCTCCAACCCCTGCTGCCGCCCCTGCTCCAACCCCTCTCTGCGGGCTTCCTCCCAGCGGCGCTGCATATAGGGTGTGCTCTCCAGGATATCATCAAACACCCCATCCGCAATGAGCGGTCGAAAGAGTTGTTGATACATCTCCTTCCCCTGTCGGATCAAATCTTCTTTCGTGATCACATGCATCGTGGATTCCCCTTTCTCAGTTTTCTCAGACCACAGCTTCTTCAATCCATGCACCAGCCAGCACGTTTCTGACGGCACTTTCTTCCACATCTCGCGCTCAAAACGCGCCAGGGCAACCGCTCTGGCCCGACGACGCTGCGCAAACAGCTTGAAGAGCACATTGTGCGGCGTATCCTCCAACTCGCTCAAGACCATCAACGAGGTTCGTGCCAGCAAACCAATGGTATTCCGATAGATCCCCGGTGCCTCCGGTTGGGTATACCCCAGGATTTCACGGGTGGTTTGTCGGGGGGTGTGTCCACTCGCCAGGACCGCATGCACCTCCTCGGTCTTCAGGCTGCGCGACCGCCGATAGAACACCTCATACCCCAGGAGCGACTGCACGGCATCCTGGTTCACCGACTCGGTGTATTTGAACTCGATGATGATGTGGTTGGCGCGACGCTCCCGGATGCCATCGGGGAGCAAGGCCCGTTGCGCTGGAGTCCAGGTAGGGGCGATGGCCTTGTTCCGCATGAGCAGGACATCTATCTCTGGCGGCTTGTTGCTCACATCCACATCGGTCTGAACGACGATATCCAGCGGACCGAGCACCTGTTCCAACACCTCCCCGAAGAGATGGTGCCAGTCAATGAGTGGAGATTGTTCATCGTCGTCCGCCATAGCGATAGTGTAGCACGCCCCACTGCCTTTGACAAGCCACGCACAAGCCTCTCCCCCCCGGAGCACCGGGTTCATCGCCAGGGCCAATCTCAAAGAAAAACCCATTGACAGGGGGTGTATCATACAGACAAAGGAGGCGTATGGCTATCCAGCGAAAGTCTGCTCGTCAGAAGCAGTGGCAGGTTCGCGACCCGGCCCCCCCGGACGTCATCGAAGCTCTGGGAGGGAGCGCGATTCTCTCGACCTTGCTCTACCAACGCAACCTGCACACGCCAGAGGAGGCCGGCCGTTTTTTTGACGATACCTACCCGGCGGGGCTGCATGACCCCTTCTTGATGAAGGGGATGGCTGCGGCAAGTGCTCGCATTGCCAGAGCCATTGCCGAGCGCGAACCCATCGCGGTGTATGGAGACTTCGATGTGGATGGGGTGACCGCAACGGCGCTGATGGTGCAGGCGATTACAGCGATGGGCGGGAACATCCGTCCCTATATTCCCCACCGCGAACGCGAAGGGTATGGCCTGAACAGTGGTGCGGTCGAACAACTCGCTGCGGAAGGGGTCCGCCTGCTCGTAACCGTTGACTGCGGTATCAGCAATGTGGCCGAGGTTGACCAGGCCCGCTCCCTTGGCATGGACGTTGTCGTCACCGACCACCACACCCCCCCTGCCCACCTCCCCCAGGCACTGGCAATCGTCAACCCCAAACAGCCGGGCTGTGCCTACCCCTACAAACAACTGGTCGGGGTGGGAATCGCCTTCAAACTGATCCAATCTCTGGCAAAGCAGGGAATCCGGGCACCGCTGCGTGGGCGCGATATGCTCGACCTGGTCGCCCTTGGGACGGTGGCCGACCTGGGGCCGCTCAACGGAGAGAACCGGGTGCTTGTTCGGGTTGGCCTGGACGCCATCAACTTGCAGCAGCGACCGGGGTTGCGAGCACTGATCAAAGTGGCAGGGCTGCGCGACATTGATACCACCGGCATCGGATTTGGTCTGGCTCCGCGGCTGAATGCCGCCGGTCGGGTAGACGATGCGTGGCTGGCCCTTGAGTTGCTGCTCACCACCGATGAAACGGCTGCCGCCAGGCTTGCCCAGGAATTAAACCAGGCCAACCGCTACCGCCAGGAACTCACCGAAGAGGCCCAGAAGGCGGCGAGGGCTGAAGCCGAAGCCACCAGCAAACACACCCGTCGCATTGTGATGATTGACGGGGAGCACTACCCATCCGGGGTGGTCGGGTTGGTCGCTGGCAAGCTGGTCGAAGAGTGGCACCGCCCGGTGCTGCTGCTCGAACGCGGCCCGGTCGAGTCGCGGGGGTCGGCCCGTTCCATCGCCGGGTTTAACATCATCCAGGCCATGACCGCCTGCGGGGACCTGTTCGTGCGCTTTGGTGGGCATTCGCGGGCCGCCGGCTTCACGATTGAAACCCGGCGACTGGCCGACCTGGAAACGCGCCTGCTCGACATTGCCGAACGAGAACTGCCCGATCATCTCCTGGTCCCGACTCTTTGGATTGACGCCGAAGTTGCACTGCCCACGGTGACCTGGGAATTGTTTCAGGAACTGGCCGGTCTCAAACCATTTGGCGAGGGCAACCCGCAACCGCTCCTGATGAGCCGGGGCGTTCAGGCGCAAGAAGTCCGAGCGGTTGGCACCAGGGGGCAACACCTGAAACTGCGCCTGAGCACCAATGGCCGCCGCGCCGAAGACGCGATTGCCTTCGGGTTGGGGCACCTGGCCGAACCCCTGCGAAAATATCCCTGGATTGATGTGGCCTATACGCTGGAGTTGAATACCTGGAATGGCTCCCATTCCCTGCAATTCCAGGTACGGGATTTTCGGCGGGCCACCAAAATTGCTGAGCCGGGGGGTTGACTTTCGCCATTGCATAATGATATAGTAGCTCACAGAAGTTCTTTTTTTCACGCGGGATACCGGTATTCATGGCACGCTATCGAACCCGTCGCACGTTGCCGCTCAAAAGACGCGGGAGGAGGGGCGGGTTTTCACTGGCCTGAGCAGGGCTTGCGCGCAAGCCAGAGGCAGCAGGGCTTTGGCCCTAACGAAAGTCTGCCGATGTCAGAGCCAGAATCAGAAACAGGAACAGAACGATACTGGTGGTTCCAGCGAGTAAAGAGAAGTTGTTGCTCTGCTCACTCAGAGGGCCTGCTTTTCGGCGTACCTGGGACCAGCCCGGAAGAGGCTTTCTTGAAAGATATTAGAGATAGCGATAGGAACCCGATAAACGACGTATTGTATTGTATTGAGGGTGTGGAGAGCGATGAGGAGAGAAACACCTTTCACCATTGGTGAAGAAATGCAAGCAGGTTGCACAATGGCTATCAACCATGGACCGATGATCGTACAGGAGTCGGGATCGATGATGGAGCACTTGCTGGAGGTTGCCCGGGCGCAAGGCTACCTCACCTATAGCGATATTCTGGATGCCTTCCCTCAGCCTGAATTACGCGTTGCGGAGATTGACCAGTTATACGCCGAACTCCAGGCAGAGGGGATCAAGGTGGTCGAATCCACCACCGAGATAGAAACCAATCAGTCCACCGCAGAAGATGACATCCTGGTCGAGTTTCCAGACCTGGCGGATATCGGGCTGGATGACCCGGTGCGGATGTACTTGCAGGAAATCGGTCAGGTTCCGCTTTTGACGGCCGAACAGGAAGTCGAACTGGCGAAGCAAATGGAAGCCGGCGACCGTGCCCAGGAACGCATGGAGAGCGAAGCCTATACCTCCGGCGAGGACCGCCGATACCTCGAACTTCAGTTTGCCCGTGGCTGCGAAGCTCGCCAGCACCTCATTCAGGCCAACCTGCGCCTGGTCGTTTCCATCGCCAAGAAGTATACATCCTATGGCCTGACCATGATGGACCTGGTGCAGGAAGGGAATATCGGCCTGATGCGGGCCGTCGAGAAGTTCGACTACACCAAAGGGCACAAGTTTTCGACCTATGCCACCTGGTGGATTCGCCAGGCTATCACCCGGGCCATCGCCGACCAGAGCCGCACTATCCGCCTGCCCGTGCATATGGGCGAGGCTATCAGCCAGGTCAAACGCACCTCCCACAAGCTCCAGCAGTCCATGCAGCGCGAACCAACCCCCGAAGAAATTGCCGATGCCATGGGCATCAGCACCAGCAAGGTCCGCCGGACGCTGGAGGCTTCGATGCACCCGCTCTCGCTCGAAATGCCCGTCGGCCAGGATGGGGAGGGCCGCATGGGCGACTTCATTGAGGACGACCGGGTTTCGACCCCTGCGGAAGCTGCCGCGGCTTCGATGCTGCGCGAACAGATTGAAGAGGTTCTTCAGAAACTCCCCGAACGCGAGCGCAAGATTATTCAGCTACGCTACGGCCTCAAAGACGGTCGGTATCGAACGCTCGAAGAGGTCGGGGTCGAATTCGGCATAACCCGTGAGCGCATTCGTCAGATAGAGGCGGTGGCCCTGCGGAAATTGCGCCATCCCCACCTCGGCAAGAAGCTCCGCGGATATCTGGAATAGCCGGACGGGTAGACCGGTGGTGGGGAATATTCGAAAGGGCATCGCGTGCTGTGCCCGGACCCGGTGCCATCACCCCACGAACGGCGCGATAGCACGATAGGCCCGCATATTCCAGTGCCGCAGATTGGGACAATTAGGGACAATAGGGACAATTCTCTGAGCCGTTGCGTTTCTTTTGAAGAAAGAAAGGTAGCAATAGTAGGCATGACGGACCCTGGTAGCATTTTGCAGTTGGGTATTGAGGCTGCCCGCGATGGGAACAAAGAAGAGGCGCGAAACCTGTTCCGCCTGTTGACCCAGGAAGATGCGAACAATGTGCAAGGGTGGCTCTGGTTGGCAGGGGTGGCCGAGAGCCGCGAAGAGCGTCAGGCATCGCTTGAACGCGTCCTGGAGCTTGACCCTCAGAATGCGATGGCCTTGAAGAGCTTGCAAGCCCTGGGGATTTCCGCTCCTCCCCCCGCAAAGGCCGGGATCCAGGAACGCACGCCCATGCCCATGGGAACTGTGCCCCCCCCTCCGCCACCACTCGAACCATCGTCCAGGCCCCTCCCCGAATCGCCCCCCGAACCAGAACCACCATTGGAACCCCCACCGGCCTCACCACCGCCGGGGCAGGGAGGTTTCGATGAGGCGGGCGGGTTCGAAGATGACCCCTTCGCGGAGCTTGATTCCCTCTCGGATGCCTTCAGTTCAGACCCGCGGGCAGTTGGGCGAGAAGCGATTCCGGTGGGGACTGTGGCCGACGAACCCGGTCGCAGTGAGAAGAAGAAGCGTATGCCGAAATCATCCTGGATTAGCCAGGGGAAAGAAGAGAAGAAAGAGAGAGAGAAGCCAATGTCCGATGGATCTCGAAGGTCGCTCTTACCAGCACTGGCCGTGCTCCTTGCGGTCGTCGTCGCTATCCTGCTGGTGTGGAAGTTCGTGTGGCCGATGTTCTTTGGCGAAGAGGATGATATTGCAGGGGTTCCGTCTCCATCCGTTTCTCAGGAAGAAACCGAAGTTCCGCCTTCGTTGCCTCCATCGGAACAACCCGATGAGACCCCAGAAACAGCGCTTTCCGCCGAAGCCACCACGCCCCCTGGTGCGACCGGCGAGACCGGTGAGACCGGTGAGACCACCCCTCCGGGCGGAGCCACCACGCCTCCCGGTGAGACTGGTGAGGCAACCCCTCCGGATGGCGAAACCGCCACCGGACCGACCACCCCACCGCTCCCGTTCGAAACCGCCACGCCGGAAACCCCCCGCGAGGTGCCGCCAGAAACCGCCACCGGGCCATCGCCGCAGGCCGTTCCGGACGCCTCGGCAGCCAACCCGGCCATCGTTTCCCCCAACACCCCCCTGGAAAGCAACGGCTGGCTTTACGATTTCCAGCAGCAAACCTATGCCACTCCCATTTTTGGGAATATCGGCAGTTTTCAGCCGCAGGGACGGTTCGTGCTTGTCCTGCTGATGGTCGTCAACCGAACAGGGGTGACGCAGCCGCTCCCGGCCGACTTTCTCGTGCTGAAGGACGCACAGGGGCGCGTGTATCCCACCTTGCCCACCGTTTCAAGCGCATATGTCGTTCGTGGGGTGAACGCCGACCTGAGCCAGGAAGACCCGGTGCCCGCCAACGGTCTGGTCACCAGCGTGGCCCTGTTCTTTGATGTCGCGCTCGATGCGACTGACCTGACCTTGTTTGCGCCCGGCCATCCGGACCAGGGCTGGCGCGTGCTCGAACGGGTGCAATAACATTTCAGGGATGACCTTATCTGGTTGCAATGACCGTTTCAACCTCCCGTATAGCTGGAACATGCGGGAGGTTCCTGGTTCCTGCCGGCCCCGACCCTTCTCCCAATAACCAGAGAAACCCTTGATAGCTCATGCCGGAACTCTCTTCTGACAGGGTTGAGAACCTGCTCCAGTTCAGCGCCAGAATTGCCGAGGCCGGGAACATTGCGGGGGCCCGCGCCGTAGTGCGGGCCCTGTCCCATCAGCACCCCGACCGCGTCCGGGTCTGGGAGGTGCTGGCCCGATACACGGACGACCCTGCCGAACGACAGCACATCGCAGCACAGATATCCCGATTGGAACCAGCATCTCCGCCCATCTCGGTGGCGCAAAGCAACCCGGCCCCTTTACCGCGGCTCATCACTCATCGTGCATCATACATCGCTGGTATCAGAGGTATCAGGGACATCAGCGGAAGGTGGCGGGTGGCTCTGGCAGGGGTCGGGTTGTTGTTGGCGGTGGTGCTGCTGCTGCTGGGGATAGCCAGCACCGGGCTGAAAGGCTGGTTTTCTGCGGCGGCTCCATCCATCCGATCCACCTCATCCCTCATCGGGGCGGCGAAGAAGCAAGGTCTCCCCATCCATTCCCACCCCCGGCCACCATCGCGCCACCCCC
>JAAUSY010000044.1 GCA_012032475.1 Chloroflexaceae bacterium | reverse complement strand
GGGCGGCGGCACGGAAGCGATGGTGCGACGGCCGCGCGGGCGCTGCGCCGCGACGAGACGTTGCGGGACATGGAGACGTTGTTGGCGTTCTTTGCCCGCTTTGCGTTGGAAAGTCGGGTTATCCAGCGGATTATGAGGTGGGATATGGTGGTGTTACAGCAATCGCCGTGGTATCAGGAAATCCTTCAGGAAGGCATATTGAAGGGGTTGGAGCAAGGGCATCAGGAAGGGATACTGAAGGGGTTGGAGCAGGGGCATCAGGAAGGGATATTGAAGGGGTTGGAGCAGGGACATCAGGAAGAACGCCAGCGCACCATCCAACGGGCGCTCCAGGTGCGGTTCGGGGGCTTTCCGCCCGACCTGGCCGGCCGTCTGGTGACGCTCACGGCGGAGCAGTTGGAGCCACTGGTGGAGGTGGCGTGGCTGGCTCCTTCTCTGGAGGCGTTCCTTGCCCAGGTATCGGCCCCAAACCACCACGGCAACAGCAACGGCAGCGGGAGCGGGGAAGCGGCGGCTCCCAGTGACGCGTGATGCGTGATACCAGATGACGGTGAACCCTTTCACTGTGAAGGCGGTTCTGCCGCTCTGGTTCAGCTTGTCGCGCATCACGCATCACACGTCACACATCACTGACAGATATCACCAGGGTCAGGGGCAGGGGGGGATAGTGCCCTCCGAGTCTGGTTCCTCTCCAAACCAGACCACCGCGTATTTCCCGTAGATACCGATGCCCATCGCCTGCCAGTTTTTGCCGGCCCATATACCCTCCTCGATAATGACGGCGTTATGGGCGGGGCTGTTCTTCCAGCCAGTGATGGCCCCTTCTGCCGTTGCCCGGAGCGAGTGGCTATAGGAATTTTCATACCCTCTGCCTGGGTAGTCCGTCAATTCGCCCGGCTTTTCCCACATCCCGGACGCGTTTTTGTGGTCGGGCGTATAGCACACGGGGGTCCAGTTGCCCTGGTCCGACCAGCTATGCATATTGCACTGCTGACCGCTCTCGTCGGTTGCCTGGTGTGGGCGATGGTCTTCGAGGTCGCGTACATGCACCTGGGCGACATAGCTCAAAGACCGCGAGAGGGGCGCATCGGGCAGGCCATGGTTGTGGCGGTGTTCGTTGATGAGACGCGCAAGCTCGGTTTCTTCTGCGGTCAGGCACACCCCCGGAGCATAGGGGACCGGGGTACTGGTCGGGAGCACCGTAGGGGTAGGGGTGGCAGTGAATGATGCCAAAGGTGTATCAGTGGGCAGGGACACCGCCGTCGGCGTCGCTGTCGCTGTTGAAGATGTTCCGGGTGTGCTGGTGGGCAGCACCGGGGAAGGCGCGGAGGTCGGCGTGCTGGCAGGTTGGGAAGGTTCCAGGTCCATCAGGCTTCGGACCTCGTTGCCAAGCAGGCCGAGCAGCACTTCGTAGCGGGTCCCCCGGTTTTCGGTGTGGTGCTCCATTCTCCGTCGTTCAAAGTACTGCACGGTCCCGCTCCACGCCTCGATGGTGGTGTTGAATGGCTCGGTTATGGGGTAGCCGAACCGTTCAAGTCCCCCGTTGACCTGCCAGTAGTTGAGAAACGGTGCGCACAGGCTGTGGCGGGTTTCTGGAAAGTAGCGGCAACCAGCAGCGGGACCACTCACGGTGGGGTATTCCTGCCAGGGATTTCCGGTGCGTTCCAGGATATCGGCTCCCAGGCGACCGGCCATCACCCCCGTCTCGCCGTGGTCCTCCAGCCGGTCGCGCTCAAACCACTGCACCGGGCCAGTCCAACTTCCTTCGATGGTTGCCTCATGCCGGGGAGTCGTCGGATAGCCGAACACTGCCAGTCCCCCGTTGTTCTCCCAGTAGTCGCGGATAACGCCAGAAATACACTGATTGGTTTCAGGAAAACACCGTTCGCCCGATTGCGCCTGGATGGATGGGGGGGCAACGCCAGGCACGAGCAGGAACGCAACGCTGAGCAAGGCCGCGAGCAGGACGACGATACCTGTGAGACGCGATGCAGGTCTATCGTGCGCTGCGTTTCTGGCGCTCCTACGCATAACCAGCCAGTGCCCTCGCCTGGAAGTGCGTTCATGGTGAACGTGGTCACCTGTGTCCCGTACGATTCGATACCGCATACTCTCTTTCCTTCCTCACTTCCCCTCAATCCGGTCAATCAATCCAATCAATCCGTGGTGATGGTATTCTAGCACAATCCTGCCGCCAGCGTATCATATCACTTGACACACCATGTTCCGTCTCGTATCATATCATCCATGCATGGATGACCCGCATAAGGCGGGCGTTGCTCTCCTCTCCATTCCATAGGAGGGGAAGGAGGATAGGCATGGCCCCGTATGGATTGTGGAACAGTCCCCTTTCGCCGCGCAGCCTGGCAGGGGGGATACGTCTATCGGATGTGCAGTGGGACAGCGATGGGCGCACGCTGGTCTGGCTCGAAGGCCGAGGGGGGCAGGGGGTGCTGGTGGGTGCTGCGGCAGATTGCCCTGACGCCCCGCGTGACCTGACCGACCGGTGGTCGGTGCGGGCGCGGGTTGGCTATGGCGGGGGAGACTTTACCGTGGCGGGGGGTCAGGTCTTCTTCGTTGAGCAATCCGGCCGCCTCTACCGTCAGAGTCTCCAGGGTGGCCCGGCCCGGCCCATCACCCCGGCCTTTGGGAACGCCGCGGCCCCAACCATCTCCCCGGATGGCCGGTGGGTACTGTTTGTCCACTCGTATGAAGGGGAGGACGTACTGGCGGTAGTAGACGCCGAAGGGAAGCAGTGGCCGCAGCGGTTGGTGACGGGCAGCGATTTCTTCATGCAACCCCGCTGGCACCCCGATGGCAAGCGCCTTGCCTACCTTGCCTGGAATCATCCGCAGATGCCCTGGGATGGAACCGTACTCTATCTGGCGACTCTGGATGACGGGGCGGAGCTGCCGGTCGTCCGCGAGGCACAGGTGCTAGCCGGCGCTCCGGATGTCGCCGTGTTTCAGCCAGAGTTTTCGCCCGACGGTCGCTGGCTGGCCTATGTTTCCGACCAGCGTGGGTGGAGCCATATCTTCCTCTACGACCTGGAGCAGCACACCCACCGGGCATTGATGCCGGCCAGCCTGGAAGCCGAATGCAGCCTGCCGGCCTGGGTTCAGGGGATGCGGACCTATGGCTGGAGCTACGATAGCCAGTCGCTTGTTGCCATTCACTATCGGCAGGGCACGGGACAGTTATACCGCCACCGCGTTGATATTGATGTTGATATTGATGTGGTTGAGAGGGCTGAGCCTGGAGAAAGTCCGGGGGAGCCAGAGCCAGTCACGGGGGCACTGGAAAGCTGCACCTGGTTCGAGCAACTGGCGCTCTCGCCGAGAGACGACCGCCTGGCGGTTATTGCCTCTGCCAGCACGCAGCCAGCGCGGGTCGTGGTGCAGAGGAGCCGTCTGTCTGTGGGCGAGGTGCGCATTCTGCGCCGCTCAACAAGTGAGATGATAGCGCCGGCAGCCCTATCGAGGGCCCGCCCGGTCACCTGGAAGTCTACGGACGGAGTCCAGGTCTACGGGTTACTCTATGCTCCGGCGCGGCCTGACGAACCCACCGAGCCGGGTGCAGCGGAACATCAGCCTGCGGAGGCGGAGATTGAGCGAGGGTTGCCGCCAGCGATGGTCCTGGTGCATGGGGGGCCGACCGCCCAGGCCGTGACCCGCTACCAGGACGACGTGCAGTTCTTCACGACACGTGGGTACCTCGTCTTGCAGGTCAATTATCGCGGTAGCACGGGCTATGGGCGGAGCTATATGGAAGCCCTGCGCCGCAAGTGGGGGGTCTTCGATGTCGAAGATGTCGTCAGCGGGGCCCACTACCTGATGGAAGAAGGGCTTGCTGATGGAAACCGCCTGGTGATTATGGGCAAGAGCGCCGGGGGCTACACGGTGCTGGAAACGCTGTGCCGGGCATCGGGGGTCTTCCGCGCTGGCATCTGTCTGTATGGCATCTCCAACCTGTTTTCGATAGCCGCGGATACCCACAAACTTGAGGCCCGTTACCTGGATTCGCTGCTTGGCCCCCTGCCAGAAGCCAGCGCCGTCTATCGGGAGCGCTCGCCGCTCTTCCACGCCCACCTGCTCAATGACCCGATTGCAATGTTTCAAGGCACCGACGACCGGGTCGTTCCGCAGGCGCAATCCGACGCTATTGTCCAGTCGCTCAGAAAGCGCGGAGTGCCACACGAGTATCACGTCTATGAGGGCGAAGGGCATGGCTGGCGCAAGGCAGAAACCATCGAGGCGTTTTACCAGGCCGTTGAGGCGTTTTTGCGGCAGTATGTGCTCTTTGCGTAGGGCTGCGAGAGCAACACAGGATGGCCGGTTATGATGATGACAGAAATGGGACGCTGGTGTGTGGTGGCCGGGGTGGTGCTCCTGGTCGTTGGCGGGATCCTGCTGCTGGTGGGGCACTTGCCCTGGTCGGGCCGCCTGCCCGGCGACATCGTGATTGACCGCGACCACCTCAAGGTGTTCATCCCCCTGGGAACCATGCTGGTGGTCAGTCTGGTGCTGACGGTGGTGGTGAATGTCGTGCTGCGCCTGTGGCGCAAGGAACCGCATTGAATTGAGAGGATGAAAACCGCTCCATGGAGCAGAAGACCCAGGAACGAACACAGATTCGGCTGATTGGAATGGTTCTGGTGCTGATTATCGCCATGACCTGCCTGGGAGGGACGGCCACTGGCTGGATGATTGCCCGCCTGGGACCGCTGTCCTCGCTGGACGAGCGTCCCCGCCCGCGGGCGCAGCTACCGGCCTCGTCCCCCCTCCCAACTTCGACGGCGCTGCCCGTGCGGCCCGATGCCACTGCTCTGGAAGGGCAAATCGAGGAAGTCTACCGACGGGTGGGGCCGGGGGTGGTCAATATTACCAACCGTTCACTTGAATATGACTTCTTTATGCGCCCGGTACCGCGAGAGGGGAGCGGGTCGGGGTTCTTCTACGACCGCGACGGCCACATTGTCACCAACTACCACGTGGTGGAGGACGCCCAGGAATTGTATGTATCGCTGGCGGATGGTCGGAGTATGACGGCGCAACTGGTGGGGGTTGACCCATCGAACGACCTGGCGGTCATCAAGGTGGACCTTCCCCCCGGCGAGGTGACGGTCGTGCCGGTCAACGAAGCCTACGAGGTGCGGGTGGGGCAGTTTGTGGTTGCCATTGGCAATCCCTTTGGCCTGGAGCGCACGTTGACCCTGGGGGTGGTCAGTTCGTTGGGGCGCGTCATCGAAAGCCCCAATCAGCGGTTCATTGGGGAAGCCATCCAGACCGACGCGGCGGTGAATCCGGGTAATTCGGGGGGGCCGCTGCTCAACCTGGCCGGCGAAGTGGTCGGGGTCAATTCGGCCATCCTCAGCCCCAGCGGGGCTTCGGCCGGCATCGGGTTTGCGATACCGGCCAGCACCGTGCAGCGCGTCGTCCCCTCGCTCATCGCCACCGGGAGATACCCCCACCCGTCGCTTGGGGTGAAGCTGTTCGAACTGACGACGGAGTGGATAGCCTTGCTCCGTCGAGCCGGAATGGACATTCCCGTTGAGCAGGGGTTGCTGGTGGTCGAGACGCCCCGTGACAGTACGTTGCGGAGCGGCACGCAGCAGGTGCGCGTGGGGCATGTGCTGGTGCCCATAGGCGGTGATATCATCGTTGCGGTGGATGGGAAAGCCGTATCTTCGGTGCGGGACTTGATGGTCCTGCTGGAGACGCAAACCGCAGTGGGGCAGACGGTGCAGGTCACGGTGGTGCGGGATGGCCGGGAGCAGACGGTGCCGGTTACCTTGCGCGAACTGGCGCAGTGAGAACCGATGCCCTATCATCTCCGGTATCAAAGGGCTATTCACACCAACAGCCGGTTGTGGTATAGTTTTGAGGGGAGCAGGTCGGCGCAGCGCGCCACACCCGTCGCTCGTGGCGGGTATCGCCGGCCCTCCGCGCCGTCGGTCACGAAACATCACATCAGGTAGTAACAACGCATGCTTGAGCGTCTTGGGCAACGACTTGCGGGCAGTCTGCTCGTTGGAGACTTGGTGGTCACAGTTATCTGTCTCCACCTCTCGTCGCAGTTTCGTCTGGGGGTCAATGTTGGCAAAACGATTGGATTGCAGCAGGTCTGCCTTCCGTGGGAACTGTACCTGGCGGTCTGGGTCATCTGGACGGTGGTGTTCCTCCTGCTCACTCCGCAGCGGGCCATCTTCTCGCGGAGCCTGATGGAGGCTATCGGGCGGTTGGTGGGCGCGGTGGCGATGGCCTCGCTCACCTTTGCCGGGTTGCTCTACCTCACCTTCCGCGACGTATCGCGGCTCCAGTTCCTCTATTTTGTCGCCCTGAACCTGGTCGCACTCCTGATGTTCCATCTGCTGGTACGCACCTATATCACCCTGCGCCATCGCCATGGATGGGAGCGCGAGGTCCTGATTGTCGGGGGGGGCGAAACTGCGGCCCATCTAGCCCGCGAACTGACGAATCGTCCGTGGGCCGGGGTGCGCATCGTGGGGTATACCAGCGATACGCCGCGCCCGGACAGCCCCTCTCTCACCTGGGGGCCATTGATGACACGGTTCGCCTCGTCCTGGAGCGGGATATCGAAGAAGTTGTCTTTACGCTGCCATCGGAGCAGCATGCCCGCATTGCCCACCTGTCACTCCAGCTTCAGCAGCACCCAGTGATGGTGCACCTGGTCCCTGGCGTGCTCGACCTGGCGTTTGCGCACACCGCGGTGCAGTCGCTCGGCGGGATACCTCTCATCAGCCTGCGCGAGTCGGCGCTCAACGACTCGCAGCGCATGTTCAAGCGGCTCTTTGATGTCGTTGCCAGTGGGGTCTTGCTCATCCTCCTGGCTCCGGTGATGCTGATGATCGCTCTGCTCATCAAGCTCGAATCGCCCGGCCCGGTCTTCTTCATCCAGGAGCGGGTGGGCGAGCATGGCCGCCGCTTCAAGATGATCAAGTTTCGGAGCATGTATCAGGACGCCGACCGCCGCTGGAGGGAAGTGGTCCAGCACGACACCAATGGACGGTTGATCTACAAGCGCAAAGATGACCCACGCGTAACCCGCCTGGGTCACTGGCTGCGCCGTTCGAGCCTGGACGAACTCCCCCAGTTGTTCAATGTGCTCCGCGGGGAAATGAGCTTGGTCGGGCCGCGTCCGGAGATGCCCTACGTGGCCGAATCCTATGAACCCTGGCAGTGGCAGCGGTTTCGCGTCCCTCCGGGCATGACCGGTTGGTGGCAGGTGAATGGCCGCAGCGACAAGCCGATGCACCTTCACACCGAAGAAGACCTGTACTACATCCAGAACTATTCCTTCTGGTTCGACCTGGTGATTCTCTTCAAGACAGTTCTGGTGGTGTTTCGCGGACAGGGAGCCTACTGATGAGACCCCGTATCGGGATACCGTGCGAGACCGTCCGTGACCGGGAGTGGTGGCCCCCCCTCCACGGCCACCGCCAGAGCTACCTGGAGGCGGTGGTGAGCGCCGGGGGGTTTCCCCTGCTCATCCCGCTGATTGAGCAAGAAGACCTGCTGCACGATTTCTACGGGCAGATTGATGGGTTGCTGCTGGCCGGAGGAAAGGATATTGACCCGGCCCACTATGGAGAGAAACCCCACGACCAGCTTGATGAAGTGGACCCCCTTCAAGACCGGGTCGAGTGCTACCTCACGCGCCGGGCCGTGGCGGATGGCAAGCCGGTGCTCGCCATCTGCCGCGGTCTCCAGATGGTCAACGTGGCCCTGGGCGGAACGCTCTACCAGGATATTCCATCGCAGTTCCCGACGACCATTGACCACGATGCCTCATCGAAGCACGCCATGGCCGTGAATATTGAAGACTGGACCTCGCGCACGCACGAGATGCACCTTGAGCCAGAGTCGCAGCTGGCCTATGTTCTGGAAACCACCAGCCTGCCGGTCAATTCGCTCCACCACCAGGCCATCAGGCGGCTTGCTCCGGGGTTGCGGGTGGTGGGGTTGTCCCCCGACCAGGTCATTGAGGCGGTGGAAGGCACTGGCCGCAGCTTCCTGATTGGCGTGCAATGCCATCCGGAGGCGCTCTACAATGGGGCAGACTCGCGCTGGCAGGCGTTGTTTGCGGCCTTCATCGAAAGCTGTATGACCTGGGGTATCGAGCAGGGAGAGGAAGGTGGGTGATCCCCGCGCTTCCTGCTTCCTGTTTCCTGCTTCCTTCACCGCTCGGTGTTCATCCGCTGGCGGGTATAACTTTCGTGGCGTTCTGGCGCTATCGCTCCTTCGGCGACGGCGCGGAGTATGGCACACCCCGGCTCGTGGATGTGGGTGCAATCGCGAAATTCGCACCCTCCCAGAAATGACCGCATCTCGCGGAAACACCAGGCAAGTTCGTCGTCGGGGATGCGCCACGCTGCCAGTTCGCGGATACCGGGGGTGTCTGCGACATAGCCCCCTCCTTCGAGGGGGTGAAGTTCGGCCACCACGGTGGTGTGGCGGCCCTTGTTGAGCGCCTCGCTCACCTCGCTGGTCTGTAAATACAGCCCCGGCTGCACCGTGTTGAGCAGGCTGCTCTTGCCAACTCCCGATGGCCCGGTAAAGACGCTGATACGGTCGCGCAGGCATTCCCGCAGGGCCGCAACACCGCTGCCCGTCCGGGCGCTCACGGAGATTACCGGGTAGTCCAGATGCTTGTAGGGGGCAAACATCTCCTGCACCACCTCCGGTGCCACCAGGTCCACCTTGTTCGCCACAATGACCGCCTCAATCTGGTGGTATTCGGCAACCACCAGAAAGCGGTCGAGCAAACGTGGCTTCATAGGCGGAGAATCGCACGAAAAGACCAGCATGACCTGGTCCAGGTTGGCAATCAACACATCCTCTTTCCATACGCCGCGCGGCCCTGGTTGTTGCCGCGAAAAGCGCGACCGTCGTTCGGCAACGGCCTCGATAGCGCCCTCCCCTGGCGACACCTGGGTGACCTCCACCTCGTCGCCAATCACGGCGATATCCGTGCTCTGGCGCTGCTTCTTGAGCCGTCCCCGCAGCTTGCATTCCAGGACCCCGATTTCTGTCTGAACCCAGAAAAAACCGCTCTGGGCCCGCAGCACCCTTCCGTGCATGATTTCCCCTACCCCCTCAAACCAGTGACGCGTGATGAGCCGCGGCAACGCGGCAAAAGCACCCACCATTCATCATGATATCAGTCGCGTTATTATACCAGACAAACAACGCTCCCGCAGGCCCGGACCTGCGGGAGGCATGGCATCATAGCATTGGGTCTTTCCTGGTCTTTACCGTCAACCCGATGCAGCCGTGTTCGCACGGGTGAGGACACAGGTCACTGGGGTGGCGCTTCGGTCATCCCCACTGGCACCCATCCGTCGTCAAGCACCATCTTCTGCCCTTCGGCACTCAGGGCAAACGCCACAAATTCCTGGGCCTGCGGGCGACTGAGCGGGCCGGTCAGCAGCAGCAAGGGGCGCTTGAGCGTGTAGCTCCCATTCACCGCGGCTTCGGGACTGGGCAGCACTCCGTTGATTGCCACCACCTTCACCTCGCTGCCCGAAAGGTGCCCGAAGCCCACATAGCCGATGGCTCCCTGGGTGTTGGCAACGTGCACATGCACCTCGCCAGCCGTGGCCTGGGTGACGGCGGTTCCGGTCGGCTCTGCGCCGCCAAGCACAATCTCGTCAAAGGCTCCCCGCGTGCCGGAGGTGACTTCGCGCACCACGGGCACAATCGGCATATCGGCTCCCCCCACCTGGTTCCAGTTCGTTATCGTGCCGAGGTAGATGTCTCGGAGTTGCTCCAGGGAAATCTGTTCGACGGGGTTTGAGGGATGGACGATAATTGCCAGCACATCAATGGCAATCTGGTGTATCCCCATCCCCTCGGTCTTTTCCTCTTCCTTCAGTTCCCGCGAGGCCATCCCGATATCGGCGGTCCCATTCTGGATGGCTTCAATCCCCACTCGCGATCCGCCCGCGCCGATTTCCAGTTCGACCCCCGGATAGCGGAGTTGATAGATCCTGCCAATTTCCTGGGCCAGCGGTTGGACCGTGGTGCTGCCGGCGAAGGTCAGCCGCACCGACGGAGCCATCGTTGGCACCGGCGATGGCTCTTCCGATTCTCCGATTTGAAAGCCGAAGATTTCACACCCGTTCAGCACCACCATCAGCGCCAGTATCCCTGCTACCCTCCAGACCCGACGATTGATACATTTCATGTTACCTTCCTCCTCTCAAACCGATGATTGGCTCCATTGACATACGCCCATGCTTCGCTGCCCGTTGGTTCCGGAACATACACCGGCGGCCCGGCCCCTACCCCATCGTGAAGCGCTTCCGTTGAGGGAGCGGGTATCCGCACCCAGAAACAGCTTCCTTCTTGCTCAACACTCCGGAAGCCAATTTGACCATGGTGCAAATGCACCAGCGATTGAGTAATCGCCAACCCCAGGCCACTCCCCCCGGCCTCGACGCTCAGCGAGTTTTCTGAGCGAAAAAAGCGGGTGAAGATTTTCGCCTGGTCTGCTTTCCGTATCCCAACGCCGTTGTCCTCCACCTCGATGACCACCGAACGTGGGTCAAGGGATTTCCAGGGTTGTTCTTCTGGAGGACTGGGCAGCAAGGCCGGGTTCGATAGCTCGTAGGCTCGCACCGATACCTGCCCCCCCTGGTGAACATATTTCACCGCATTCGAGAGCAGATTGACCAGAATGCGGCGGATGTGGATGCTGTCAATCCAGATGGGGGGAAGCGTCGGAGCGATGTCAAGGTGCAGGTCTATCTGACGCTGCTCAATCTGCAACTTCAAGCTGCTCACGGATTCGTCAATGGCCTGCCCGACTGATACCCACCGCTGTTCGCCACGAAGCGTGCCCTGTTCGAGCCGCGCCATCTCCAGCAAATCGTTGACCATCTGGACCATGCTTTCGGTCTGTCGCCGGATGGTATCAAGGAACATGCGCTGGTTGTCGGTCAGGTTCTCGATACCGCTCATATAGAAAATATCCACAAAGCCCTTCATGGCTGCCAGCGGGGTCCGCATCTCGTGCGATGCCGTGCCGATGAACGCGCTCTTGGCCCGGTCGGCCTCAACCGCCTGGGTAATATCTTGAATGGCAACCACGGCTCCAGTGAGAGTCCCCCCGCTTCCGAGCGTTGGCGCACTGTGGAGCCGGACAATCCGTTCTCCGAGCGAAACGTGCTCTTCCGTCCAGAGGGTGGCCGGGTTTGCCAGTTCGTTGCGCATCTGGTCCACCACCTGCTGCAACCCGGTTGCCAGCACCGGGTTATCAACGTTGGTGAGCGTGCTGAGCGGCCTGCTCAGCAGGTGGTGCGTATCCTGCCCCAGGAGGGATGCCGCCATCGGGTTGACCATCACAATGCGTTCGTGGGTATCCACGGCTAGCACGCCATCGGCCATACTCTGGAGGATGGCATGCAATTCGCCCGCTCTGCGAGCCTTTTCATCGAGCAAATCGGTGATTCGGGTGGTGGCATAGTCGAACGCTCGCCCAAGCTGGCCGATTTCATCGTTGTGGCGCAGATTGGCCCGCTGCGAGAGGTCGCCCGCTGCGACCGACCGGGCCACGCCAACGAGCTTGAGGATGGGCAGCGAAAACCCTTGCGCCAGCCAGAACCCCACTGCCAGCAGCAGCACCAGGGTCAGTCCGCTGCTGACGAGCATGACTTGAAGCCCCGACCCGACAATCCGGTTGATTTGCTGTTCGCTGAGCAGCAAAAACAGGTCGAGGGTGCCGGAGGTGAGCGATATCGAGATGTGGCGTACCCGGAAGCCATCAATCGAGACGGTGTGGTGGTTCGATGGGGTTGACGCAAGCGCTGGGTGGGGGCTGGAGAGCGTCGTTTTGTCTACCAGTTGAACTTCGGCGGTCAGCCCACGTTCACGGCGGATGCGTTCCAGCGTAGAGGGAATATCCTGCACGGTATAGACTGTTCCGAGGTGGTCCAGGTAGGTGTCGGTGCCGCTGGTCACGGTGTCCCAGATGGGAGCGCAGCCGACAATGAGGCGGGTGCCGTTAGCCGTCAGCAGGTGGACCTGAGCCTCGGATAGGCCCGGACGCAGGTATGACGGGTCGGTACAGGTTGCCAGTTCGGCGTGGTCGCAGATTTCCATCTGACTCAGGGCGCTGGAAGTGGCGAGGTTCACCCAGGGCGCTTCCTCGTGGGACCCGATGATGATGACCTGGTCCAGACGATAGCGGTCGCGCACGGTCAGGGCATGTTTGCCCATCTCAGGCACGGCATTTTCCCTATCGGTGGGTATCTCTTGCAGCAAGGCAACAAAGGGAGCAAAACCAGGGAGCGTGCTGGCGCTCACTTTCACGTTCTCTTCGCTCTGTTTGATGGCCGTATCCATCCGCTGCGCTTCTTCCTGCAACTGACCATCCAGTATCCGGTTGCGCGTGGTGTTGGTGCTGATGATAAACCCGACGGTGCTCCCCAGGAGCGACAGGGTCATCAGGATGATGAGCGGGGCCAGAATTTTGGTTCGTATCCCGGCGTTGCTCCAACCAAGGCGGCGGAGCACCCGTGAATGGAGCCGCGGGATGTTGTCCGTGCCCCGGAGATGGTCAAGATGGTCAAGACTGGTCACACGGTACCTGCTACATCTCAGGCGTTGCAGCCTGTTACAAGCGTTCGTACAAAACCGATAAAAAAACACGCAACCTGACGGTGCGCGTCGTTGCCCTGTCTCATGGGAACAGTGTTTTTCATGCTGAGTTGCCGAATGCTCAGTTAAGATGGAACGCAGTGAACCAGATCAGGGAACTTTATATCCTGATATCCTATCTTCTGTACAGTCCCGTTGTCATCATCACATCCCCCATGATGATAATGATAGTGGTCTCTCATACCAGAAATTACGGGTAAACACCTTCACGGTGAAGGTGGTTCTGTCACCGGGTCGCGGCCTGTCACTCGTCGCGCATCACGCGCCACCGGAACCCTTCAACTGGTTGTTTGTTGGGTTCAAACAACAACGCAACCACCACCCGAAATGATGGTAGTTTGCTCTGCATTCCAAAATGAAGACTCTGATACCACGCTGTATAGATTGACTGGTTGGTAGTGTACCTTGCCCATGTTAAGGGGGGATTAAGAAGTGATGTACGAACGGTTAAGGTCTGGTTCAATCTGGCCTGGGTCTGGAGGAGGGGATCGCTCTCCCAGAAGCGCAAGCGCCTGGTCGCGGAGCGCCTTGAATGGCTCGCCACGGCAATATGCCTGGCAGGTCTTCCAGAAGGCCACCAACCCCCGCAGGGTTTGCAACCGCTCCCACTCATCCTGGCGCAGGGGAGCAACCGCGATATAGCCTTCGACCAGGCCGGTCCGCCACGCTTGCGGGGATGCGGGGTCGGTGAAGGTCCAGGCGAGGTCGAGCAATCCATCGCCACCCACCACCGGGCCGGGGTCGAGCAGGGCTTCGAGGTTGACGCGTTCGCCTGTGGTACAGCGGACGGTGTGCAGCGAGAGGTCCCCGTGGAGCAGGGCCGGGTGCGGGCACTGGTTGGCAGGGTCCGCGAGCAGGGCCGCAAAGCCAGCCAGTTGGTCGGCATCGAAGAGACGAGCCGCAACCGACTCCGGCGCGAAGGTTTTCTGGAGCGAGGCCAGAACTTCGGGCCAACTGACCGTGGACCAGCGGCCCGTCGAGCCAGGGCTGCCCCACCCCGGCACCGAAAGGCGGTGCATCCGCCGCAGCACCCGCCCCACCTGGCGGGCCAGGTTCCGCAGCAACGGCGGATCGTCGCCAAGATGGGCCGCCGGAATACCCCCCACAAACCGCTCCAGGAGGTAGTCGAAGGGGACCAGCGTGCGGCGGTGGTCGTGGTGGAGGATGCAGGGAGCAGGGAAATGGTGCTGTGCCATAGTGCGTCCGAAGAAGACTTCCCGCGCAAGGTGGCCTTCGGGCGCAATGCGGAGCACTACATCGGAGTGGTCGGGCAGGAAGAGGCGCACCAGGATATGCGCGGGGGTGGGCGGCAGGAGCCGAACCTCGTTCGGACGCATGTTCATAGCCTGCACGATGGTTCTGGTATAGTCGCCAAGCCGGTGCCACACCCGCAACCAGCTTTCCGGGTAGGCTCCTGGTACCGGTACTGCGGAAAGAGGCGCGTAAAGTTGGGAAGAATCTCTCATCGTGTGTATGGCATTGTACCAGCTTTTGAGTCAGATGAAAACCAATCCGGCGAGCGATATCGGGAGTTTCGATGCCGCCGGACCCGAATCCGGGCCAGAACCAGGGTTGCCATCATCCTGAAAAGGCTGAAGCTGTGATAGAATGGAACCCTGTGACCAGGTACGTGAGGGGAGAAGTGTTTCCCCTCCGTGGGTATGGTTGGCTTTATCCTGGATTGATGGAAAGAACGGGTGTACCTGATGTCAGAAGAGCGTAAGGATACTGACGATTTCTGGTTAAGCGCCGTCCGCGAGTTGCTGCACTTAATCGGGCACACCGATATTACCGAGATATTGATTGAGCGCCATGAGTCCCGATTGCACATCAAGCGGGGGGGAACGATCCCGTTGCCGACGATGGAAGCTCCGGCTGTGCCACCGGTGCTCAGGGCCTCCAACCTGGCCCCCCTGGGGTCTTCGCCGCCGCAGCATCATCTGCATATTCCGGCGTCTGCTGCTGGCTCGCAGCCGGGAGAGGTGCCAGACGGGTATACCATTCTGGCTCCGATGGTCGGGATGTTCTATGAATCTCCTTCCCCGCGAGACGCGCCGTTTGTCCAGGAGGGAGACGAGATCCAGGCCGGCGACACGGTGGGCATCATCGAGGCGATGAAGATTATGAACGAGATTGAGAGCGAGGTCGGAGGGCGAGTCGTTCGTATTCTTGTGAAGAATGCTCAGCCCGTCGAATATGGTCAGCCGCTCATGGTCATTGAGCCACGGTAGGTGCGAGCGCCAGAGACCGGGCAAAGGCCAGCGAGGGTCAGCGAAGGTCAGCGAGCAACCAGGTGTGATAGAGCGTATCATGGTCCTGATATTCACGGTCAGCGAAATCAATGCCTACCTGCGGGAAATGCTGCAAGCCGACCATGTGGTCGGTGATGTCTGGGTGCGGGGGGAGATTTCTAACTTCAAGCGGGCTGCCTCCGGGCACTGCTATTTCAGCCTCAAAGAAGAGGGAGCCGTGTTGAAAGCCGCGATGTGGCGCGCCCACGCCGAGCGGTTGTCGGTGGTGCCGGCCAATGGAGCCGCGGTGCTGGCCCACGGGCGGGTGTCCTTCTATGAGGCCGGGGGCGATCTCCAGCTCTATGTAGATACCATTCGGCCCGCGGGGGTGGGAGAACTGGCAGCCCGCTTTGAGGAGTTACGGGAGCGGTTGGAGGCAGAAGGGTTGTTCGATGAGCGGCGCAAACGTCTGCCTCCGCCGCTGCCGCGACGGGTGGGGGTCGCCACCTCGGTGCAGGGGGCGGTGCTGCACGACATCGTCACGGTGATAGCCCGACGCTGTCCCCTGGTCGAGGTGCTGGTGGCTCCGTGTCAGGTGCAGGGGAACCAGGCCGCTGCCAGCATTGTCATGGCGCTCCAGTCCCTCTATCGTTCCGGGGTAGATACCATCATTCTGGCGCGGGGGGGCGGGTCGCTCGAAGATTTGTGGGGTTTCAACGAGGAAGCGGTGGTGCGGGCGGTGTTTGCCAGCCCGGTCCCGCTCATTGCCGGGGTGGGCCACGAAACCGATACGACGATGGTAGACGCAGTAGCCGACCTCCGCGCCCCGACCCCCTCCGCCGCCGCGGAGCTTGCGGTTCCGGACCTGGCAACCTTCTGGTCGTCGCTAGGGTCGCTCCGTCAGCAGCTTGATGATGCCGCGATGCTCGTGCTGGAGACGCGCCAGCGCGCTCTGACCGAGGCTACAGCGGCCTTGCGGCGGCACAACCCGGTGCTGCGCCTCTCACGCCAGCGCCAGCAGATTGACGACCTGCTGCGGCACTGCCAGTCCCAGGTCCGCCACCACATCGCGCTTCATCGGGCGCAGGTACAGGGGGTGCAGGCTCGCCTGGGAGCGCTCAGCCCGCAGGCCACGCTGGAGCGGGGGTATGCCCTGGTTCAGCGGCGAGATAATGGGACGCTTATCACCCAGGCAGACCAGGCTGCGCCCGGCGACCGCCTGACTATCACCGTGCGGGGCGGGCAGCTAGACGTGACCGTGGACGTCCGGGAAAGCCCCTGAACCACGAAGTCCTGAAGCCCTGAAGCCAAGCCATGAAAAAGACCAGAACCAGAGTTGAAACCTTCGAAACCCTCTACCGCCAGCTTCAGGAGGTGGTTGCCCGCCTGGAAGCGGGCGACCTGCTGCTGGAAGAATCCCTGCGCCTCTACGAGCAGGGCGTTTCTCTGGCCGCCGCGTGCCAGCAGATGCTCGACACGGCGGAACTGCGCGTGCAGCACATCCAGGTATCGCCCACGGTGGGCGATACCGCCATACCCGGCGATAGTCGTGATAATAGCGGTGATGCCAGTGACGAATAACCACCCGGACTATCCCGATGACCGGGACGCCCCCGGCCACCCCGGCTCCCCGGACCACCCGGTGCTCCAGCAGGAGCCACCGCGGCATTTGCCGCCAGGGGTGGTGCTCGGATTATATGTGGACTACCTCAACCATCACCCGCGTCTGTTCTACCTGGATATTCCGCTCATCGGGGGTATCCTGGCAACGACCTTGCTGGTGCTGCTCCGCGCCGGTGGGTTCTGGAAGCTCTCGTTTGCCATCGTGGTGCTTCGCCTGGGGATGCTGCTCTGGAAGGTCAACCGGCGCACCCACCAGCAGATGATGCTGTTGAAGCATGGCAATGTCGTGGAGGCGTATATCCTGCGGACCCGCCCGTGCCTCGATTCGCAGGGGAACGACCAGGGGGCCTGCCTGGATTGTCTGGTTCCCGCCGGGCCGCGGCGCATCTCGGTGGGAAGTGTGTGGGTTGCGGACGGAGCCAGAGCCGAGCAGATGCGAAAGCAGGGTCGCACCCGCGCCATCTGCCTGGCCCGCGCCCCCGGCATCTGGCACTTGCTCGATGCTACGGCAACATCTGCCTGGCTTCGCCCACGATCAGCAAGTCAATCAAAAGCTCAACCGGAGCCTGATCATCCGTAAACGGCGTGAAGCGAGCCTGGTCGGGAGTGAATTCGCGCAGCGGCTCGTGCCCTTCGAAGAGCGCCCATTGCATCACCAGGCGCAGCGCTGGCACCTCCATCTGTTCGGCATTGGCCCGGAAGTGTGCCACCCCATCGCCCACCGGCTGGCTGACACCAACCACCAGCACGCTGGTTGAGCGAGGCGCACGGGAATCTATCAGGAAGACCTGTGGGAAGACGGCCCGCATGGTGCTGGCAACGGCATTGACCAGGCGGTCATCGCCGCCGGGTGGACGACCAGCGTTGACCACCACCACCCCGCGCTCGTTCAGGTGGGCTTTCGCCTCGCGGAAGAACTCAACGGTCGTCAGGTGAAAGGGAATATAGGGTTGGTGATACGCATCCATTGCAATGACATCGTAGGCCCGGCGGGTGGTCGAAAGCCAGTAGCGGGCATCCTGGGTGAAGACGGTGTAGACGGGAAAGCGCGGGTCGCCAGCTTCCATATCAAAGTAGGCCAATCCCATCTCAACGATGCGCGGGTCAATCTCCACCGCATCAATGTGCGTGTCCGGCCCATAGAAAGCCAGGAATTGCTTGGGGACCGTTCCGGCGGCTGAGCCGAGCATCGCCAGGCTGGTCACGGACTCCGCGGAGCGGTCGGGGTAGACATAGGGAGCCACGGCGAAGTAATCCCACGGCCCGGCGGTGAGCAGGTCCAGCGGGTCGCCGGTCTCGCGGTATTTCAGGCGATACATCGAGTGGTTGGCGTGCCCCTCGTTGAGCCGCAGCGTGCGCACCTGCTCCGCAACCTCCCCCTTGTCGCCATAGACGTTCTGGGTCACCACCTGGATGTAGTTGTAGCTCGATTCGGCTTCATCGAGTGCCAGGCACCCGTAGCAGTCGGCCGCCTTGATGGCCGAGCCGGAGAAAAAGAGGGTCCAGGCGGCCAACCCCACCACCAGCACGACCATCCAGGCATAGCGCCAGTCGCGCAGGCCAGACAGCCCCAGCGCCAGCAAGAATGCCGCAAACAGGTAGATGGTACGCTGGGTCCCGATCCAGGGGATGAGCACCAGCACCGGCAAAAACGTGCCCACGATGGACCCGACAGTTGAGAGGGCCGAAATCGAACCCGCCGTGCGCCCGGCGGCCTCGATGCCGCTGGCGGCGCGGTGGAGTTGGAGGCGCACCGCAAAGGGACCCACCGTCGCCATCAGAATGACCGGCGCAGCAAACAGCAGCACCACCCCCACCAGTGCTGCGAGAAATCCCCCGGCTGCCAGACCACTGAGCGACTGCTGCGCGAGATGCAGGATAGGGCGCGACAGGAGCGGAATCATCCCGCAGAGCAACCCCGCCCACGCGACGAGGCGGTAGAGCACGCGCTGGTCGGGCCAGCGGTCGGCCAGCCACCCCCCGACCTGGTAGCCTGTTGCCAGGTATATCAGCGTCATGCCAATGACTACGGCCCAGATGGGCTGCGATGTACCGAAAAAGGGAGCCAGGAGACGTGGCATCACCATCTCGATGCCGAGCGTCCCCACCCCGGCCAGAAACACCAGCAGCAGGAGAAACCGATCTGATCGGACGGTTCGTGCTGTTTGGACACTTTGGACACCTGGAGTATTCATAGTATTGTCAAGAACAGGTCAGGTCAGGTCAGGATAGAAAGAATAACCCCTTTGAGGAGTTGGAGCAGCAACAGGGCGATAATGGGCGAAAAGTCCAGCGGGCCGGTTGCTGGCATAATACTCCGAATCGGACTGAGAATGGGGTCGGCAATTTCGCGCAACACCTGCGAGACCCGCGTGTTACCGGTGCGGTCAACCCACGACATAATCACGTATCCCAGGATGGCGATAAAGAGGGCATCGAACAGGAGATTGAAAAACGTAGCCAGGAAACTTGACATGAGTTATGTTCCTCCGAATGTGCTATCAATCGTGTTCCAGGCGGACCCGTACGGCGGCAGCGTGCGCAAACAACCCTTCTGCCTCGGCCACTTGCACCGCCGGTGGGCCGATGCGCTCCAGAGCAGTCGCATTCAGCCCGACCAGGGAAATCACCTTGCGGAAATCGTCGGCATTTACTGGCGAGGCGTAGCGGGCTGTGCCCCCGGTGGGCATAATGTGCGAGGGACCGGCGGTATAATCGCCCAGAACCTCAAACGATTGTTCGCCCAGGAAAACCCCGCCAGCGTTCCGGATACGCCCGACGAGCGGCCACGGATGTTCTACCAGGAGGCACAGGTGCTCCGGGGCGTAGGTATTGGCAATCTCAACCGCCGCGGCGATATCGGGCACCAGCACCACACCACCGCGCTGTCTGAGCGCCTCCGCTGCCTCGCGGGCGTTGTCCGGCGGCAGAGCGGCGAGCTGGCGGGCGACCTCTGCGCGGACCCGTTCTGCCAGGTCCGCCGAGGGAGTGAGCAGAATGGCGCTGGCAAGCACATGTTCGGCCTGCGCCAGCAAATCCGCTGCCACATAGCGTGGGTCTGCCTGGTCGTCGGCAATCAGCAGCGTTTCGGTCGGGCCGGGCAGGCTCTCAATCCCAACGCTCCCATAGACCAACCGTTTTGCGAGTACGACAAAGAGGTTCCCCGGCCCGACAATCTTGTCCACCTGTGGGACGCTCTCGGTGCCATAGGCCATCGCTGCGATAGCCTGCGCCCCCCCCAGGGCAAAGAGCCGCCGCACCCCGGCGATATGGGCCGCTGCCAGCACTGCCTTCGATGGGAGGCCACCCTCGCGCTGCGGCGGCGAGCACACGATCATCTCTTCGACTCCGGCGACACGGGCGGGGATGGCCGCATGGAGCAGCGACGAGGGCAGCGGGGCCGCACCGCCGGGCACGTAGATACCCACGCGCTGGAGCGGCACCACGAGCTGCCCCAGCGCCCCTTCTGCGGTAAAGTCAACCCACGAAGAGCGCGATTGGTGGCGGTGAAACTGCTCCAACTGGTGCGCCATCAGCCGGATGGATCCGAGCAGCGAGGGATCCAGGGCTGCCGCCGCCGCTTCCATCTGTTCGCGGGAGACTTCGCACGGTCCCTGAGCCACCCCATCGAGCCGCTGCGTCCATTCGCGCAGCGCTGCGTCACCACGGGAGCGCACATCCCGCACCACCCGCTCGACGGCCTGCGCGGGGGTGAGTTTTTCGCCAAAGCGGGCCGCAATGCCTTCTTGCACCTGCTGCGGCACCTCGACCTCATCCAGGGGGACGCGGCGCAGGATGGTTGCCTGGGCGGCCCCGATATCAGACAGAATAGGAAAGGGCATTATGATAGACTCTCTTTCTGTTCAATACCATCACCATGGGTAATGCACAACACATTGCCAGGTTTCCTTTCGAATGTTCCTGGGTTCCCGTCAGATAGCTTCTGGTCTTCGCATACGGCGCGCTGCTCTTTGCTCAGGATGTGATACAATGAGCACACTCCAGCATGATAGCATGAACCTCGTTCATGCCATGCCAGAGACCGTCTATCCATGTCTATCCATAACGATAATGATAACGATAACGATAACGATGAACCAGAACCGAGTCTAGAACCGGGTTTGACCCCCCGATAGTATCCCCGGTCTGGTCCTTCAAAGACCTTCGGAACGCGATGAGGGAGAAACCAGAAACGCTTGAGAATGCTTGGGAGAAGCCGTATGAGACGCACATCGTTGATGTATCGCGCAGGGTTGGTGGTGGTCTGGGCGCTCCTCGCTGCCCTTCTCCTCCCCGGTCACCAGACCACTGCTTTTTCAGAACCTCCGATTATGGCATTGTACTATACGTCCTATGGAATGAGCAACTGGGCCGAAGGGTTGCTGGACCGCCCGTCCCCCCTCTACGACAGCGGCGATGATGAGGCCATGCAGCGCCACATCAACCAGGCCAATGGAGCCGGCCTTGATGCGCTGGTCTGTGTCTGGCGCGGGCCGGATTCCATCGAGCATGAGCGCTGCCGCCGCCTGCAACGGCGCGTGGCCGAGAGTGGGTATGATATGCGGGTGGCGTTTCTGGCCGACCTGTCGGAAGGTATTGCGGAGGTTCTGTTGACCGCGCCGGGGCTGCAAGACGCGGTGAAAACATTGGAAGAAAAACAGTTCTACGACGCCGGGTACCTGCGGTTGGATGGTAAGCCGGCCCTGTTCTGGGCCAACCCGGAGCGGTTCGGCCCGGTCGAGGCGTGGCAGCAGCTTCGCAGCCAGGTTGACCCATCGTTCAGCCAGTTCTGGGTTGCCACCACCACCAACCCCGCCTTCGAGGAAGGGCTTATCGCGTATCTCGATGGGTTCGATGCCGTCTTTCCTGCCGATGTCACGCGGGCCAGCACCCCTTCCGAGGCGCTAGCGGCCTATGCGGCCCGGCTGCAAGGCTACAACCAGAGCCACGGAACCACCAAGCCAAGCATCGTGACGGTGATGCCGGGGTATTCCGACGCCCAGCACCAGCGTGACCGTGAGGGGGGCGCATACTATCAAAGCTCCTGGGATGCCGCCATCCAGCAGCAGCCGGCGGCGGTGGTGCTCAACAGCTTCAACCACTTCATCCTGGAGCATACCTACATTGAGCCGAGCGAGCAGTATGGTTCGCTCTATCTCGACCTGACCCGCGAACTGGTCGGGAAGCTCAAAAGCACCGCTTCTCAGGCCAGCAATGAGGTGAATGGGGTGGATGATAGGAGCACGGCTTCGCTGGCCTACGTGCCGGAAACCGGCCATTTTCTCGGCGGGTCGTTTGGGTATTACTGGGAGCAGAACGGCGGGGTCGAACGGTTTGGCTATCCCATCACCGAGGAATATATCCGTTCAAGCGATGGCAAACTGGTGCAGTATTTCGAACGGGCCCGCTTCGAACTGCGGATGGATGGTGACCAGCCGCTGGTTGACCTGGGCTTGCTGGGCCGGGAATACCTTGACTACTACCGGCTTTCCTTCGAGGGGGTCCCTCCCGTTGAGTCCACCGACGACCGGGCTTATTTTCCGGAGACCGGCCACAGCCTGCGCGGGTTGTTGAAGGAATATTGGGAGGAGCACGGGGGGGTGGCATTCTTCGGGTACCCCCTGAGCGAAGAGGTTACGGCCAAATTTCCTGACGGAGCCGACCGCACGGTGCAGTATTTTGAGCGGGCACGGCTGGAATTGCATGGCAACACGGTGATGGTGGGAACCCTGGGTCGGTCGCTGGCTCCCTGCCACCATACGCAGTTCCGGTTGGCCGAGCAGCCGCCATCGGCATACGAGCATCTGACCGAGGGTGACACGGAGCCATGCCCGTCCAGCGAGGTGGTGCATCTGGACCAACCGTACGCCGGAGCCGCGACCGGGCACGTCTACTACGCTGCGGCCCGTCCCGGCGAGGTGCAGGGGTTTGAGGCGTGGAACTTTGTGCCGGACGAACTGGTGAGCCTGTGGTTCAATCTGCCCGATGGCTCAACCCGCCCACTCCCCTACAAGGCGATTGCCAACCAGCGCGGCTATGTCCTGGTCGGGTTTCAGACCCGCGAGAGTGACCCGCCGGGGGCGTGGAGCCTGGTGGCTGAAGGCAACAGCAGTGGGCGACGGGTGATTGCTCCGTTTGAACTCCGGTGGTAGACCAGGGGAAAGAAGGGGAACCCGACCTGCTCACGGCCATTGCTCGCCCGCTGACCCACAGCCTGCTGCTTCTGGGGGTGCTCGTTGTTGCTGGTGGGGGGAGCCTGCTGGTGCTCCTGGCTGCTCCCCCCGCCTGGTCGCTCGACGTTGGCACCGCCGGCGATACGCGCTTTCTTGAGGGCTTCTTCCCGGCCGAACGCCACAACGACGAGGCACCGGGGAGCATTGCATCCCCAGAAACTGGAACCGGAACTTTCCGCTGGAGCTACCCCGAAGCCTATCTCGTTCTGTATGGCCTGGGTGCTGGCCCGTCTGCCCTGAGCCTCCGTCTCCACTGCGATGCCCCCGCACCACCGGGCCGCAGCCTGCGGGTGCAGCAGGGTGAGCACCCGTTTGCCACGTTTCAACTTTCTCCCGGCTGGCGTATCTACCGCATCCTGCTGCCCAGCGGAGCGGTGACCGGCACCGGGTTTGAGCCGGCACGCCTTGCCTTGCTCACCACGCCTCCTCCCACCGCCGCAAGTGACAGCCGGAACCGCCACGATGAGCGCCGCCTTGGGGTACCGGTCGACCGGGTTGAGATAGCCCCCCTGACTGCTCCCACGCCCACGGCTCCGTTCCCGGTGGGTGTGGTGGCCGCCGGGCGCACGCTGCTGCTGCTATGGGGGTTAGCACTCCTGGCCGGGGTATTGTGGTTCCTCAACCGCGCTCTGGAACCACAATACCCCCCGATAGCGTCGCTCTGGCATCTCCAGGCGCAGCTTGCCGGGGCGGTTGTCCTGCTTGCGGCCTGGGCGTGGCACGACCCCGTTAGTCTGGCGTGGGTCTGGTCGAAGGCCGGGGGGGTGCTGGTGGGAGGAACGGCGGTTCTGGGCGGGGTGGTGCTTCTGCGCCGTTTCCCTGGTCTGCCAGCCGGGTGGGGAAATTCCACGCTCCCTGAGCGGGTTTCTGCGGCTCTCGAAGGGTTGGTCACGCGCCATGCGCCGCGCCTCACTGGCACCACGGGTCTGGCGGTGTTCACGGCTCTTGCCCACCTGCTGCTCCTGTTGCCGCTGCCGGTCGCCTGGCACGGCGGTGCCGCCTGGTTTGTGCTCGGCCTGCCCGGCGCGTTGCTGGCGCTCCGGCTCGCGCCCGAAGAGCGCCACCTCCGGCCCCTGGTAGGGCTGTTTCTGGGGCTGTGCGGTGGGTTAGCGCTGGCTCCGCTGCTGCTCTTGCTGCTCCACGCACTGCCCGGCGCGGTGGTCTGGTGGGCGCTGCTCATCGCCTGCGACGCGCTGAGCGTGGTGCTCGTGTGGCAGCGCCGGGTCACTCCGGTACCATGGTCTGGCGCTTCCCACCCCTTGCCTCTCGCAGATGGTGGCGGGGATGACCCGGTGCCTTCCCTGCTGCTGGTGTCCCGCCTCATCCTGTATGCTCTGGTGGGGGTGGGAGTATTCTTTCGGCTGGCTTTCCTGGGCAGTGCCGAGTTTCAGGGCGATGAGGGGCAGGCGATGATTATGGCGGCTCGTCTGGTACACGGGCAGGACGATATCCTCTACCTTCACCGCAAGGGGCCGATGGAAGTGCTGCTGGCAGCTTTGCCGCTTGCCCTGACCCACCACGTCAACGAGTGGGTGGCTCGTCTGCCCTTTGTGCTGGCTGGCGTGGGGGTCCTGGCGGGGAGCTACCTGGTTGGTTCGCGCCTGTTCAAGAGCCACGATGCTGGCCTGCTTGCGGCAGCTATCCTGTCGCTGGAGGGGTTTATGCTCGGCTTCTCGCGCATCGTGCAGTATCAGCCTATCGTGCTCCTGATGACGCTCGGCGGCCTGTGGTGCTGCTGGCGCTTCTTCGAGGGCGGGTCGTGGCGCTTGCTGCTGCTGGCAGCTTGGCTGGCAGCCACCGGCCTGCTTGCCCACTACGACGGCATCTTCGGGTTGCCGGCCATGGTGTGGATGGTCGCGGCGGGAGGCATCCAGCGCGGGTGGCAGGGGAGGCAGTGGGTTCAGTACCTGGGGTTGCCGCTGGTGGTTGGCGGCGGCCTGCTCGCGGTGTTCTACCTCCCCTTCGTGCGGCATGAGCAGTTTGCCCAGACTCTCCACTACCTCCTGGAGAAGCGCATCGGGGGGAATGAGCCGTCGGGAGGGATGTTTGCCAACAACCTGGGAGATTACTATCTGCTGGCGACGTTCTACAACCCCACGTTTCTGGTCCACACACTGGCTCCGCTCCTGGCCGGGGGAATGCTGGCCTGGCTCTGCGCCTATGGTCGCCTGCGCCTGGCCGGGTGGGGGTTGGCGGCACTACTGCTGGTGGGGTGCGTGCTCCTGGTGGTGGCACCGGGCGCATTTCGCCTGGAAGGTAGTTTCAACTGGGCGCTGGTTGTGTGTGGCCTGCCCCTGGCGGTGCTGGTTCTTTCGCCCGCTCGATTTTCGGCAGCTCCGTTCCCTATCCGTGTGGCGCTGCTCTGGTTTGGGGGCGCTTTTGTCACCGAGTCGTTCGTGGTTGCCGACCCGAAGACCCATTTCTATACGATGCTCCCGGCGGCTGCCCTGTTGATGGGGTGGTTCATCGTCCAGTCCGTTCGCTGGTTGCACCGGCGGCAACGGGCCTGGATGCTGTCGCCTCTAGTGCTGTGGGGAGCGGCGGTCGTGGCCCTGACCGTACCCTACCTCTTCATCGTGTTCGTGCGGCAGGTTCCCGAATATGAGCGCACCTTCCCCGTCGCCCGCCGGCCATCTACCTGGCGAGCTACGGCGATGAACCTCC